>JBBRET010000035.1:0-30196 GCA_038202695.1 Flavobacteriales bacterium | reverse complement strand
TCAACGTCACGTTTTCCAACAGTACTATCAACTTGAATTACTAAATAATCGGCATTAAAAAAATAAAATCCTCCTTCTTTTAAACGCGTATCAATTCTGATCCTTTCTGCTTTAATAATATCTAAACTGTAAGCTTGTCCTACCTTAAGCAAACTTCTATATTGCATACTTGAAACTGCTTTTCCAATTGTAGAAGAATCAGTTGGATATTGAACCGATTTGATTTTGTATTGTTTTCCTGTTGTTACAGTATATTTGGCAGCTGTTTTTTTACCCTTTCTCGTTGAATCAGCACTTGTTATTGTATTAAAGTAGCCATTATTTTCTGAAAAACTTTGAAGTAAGGCTCTGTTGTATTCTAAATCAACTTGACTGAATAAAACGGGTGCTTCTCCCAGACTGTACTTCAGCCAATGACGAAACCCTTTTTCTTTTTTGACAACGCCAGCAAGGTTGTAAAAGAATAATTTTGGACGCATTCCTAACAATTTTTTATTCGGAAGTGGACGCAAAATCGCTTTCAGTTGTCCCTCTATTTTTTTGCGCTCTTTTCGTGAAACCGAATCTTCTTTTGTGACTTGTACGGTTCCGCCAGTGTAAAGCAGATCACCTTCGGGTACACTTTTTGTCCCAGTACAAGCTACTGCAAACAGTATAAGAAAAGCAATATATAAAACGTTCTTATTCATTTGATTTCTTTTTGGCTTTTGCTTTTTTAGGTTCTTTTTTAAAATGGAATAATTCTCTGAATTTGTTATAATCTAAGGTAATCACAAATCCAACTCCAGTTTCAATTACTTGACCTTGCAACGCTACTTGGTACAAATTTTTTCTATAAGCACGAATTTTATATCGTCCATCTTTTGAAAGTTGGTATTCCGCTCCAATATCTCCAGCTATTGTATTTGCTTCTTTATTGGCTTGTTCAGGTCCTTCAATACCAAAACTGCTGCCAACAGTAACTTTCAAACGATCGTTAAAAAGTTTTTTAGAAAGACCAACATTCAAATCAGTTTTGTTTTCTTTTTGCCCTGTTGTATAATCTTCTGAAGAAGCCAAATCGAAATCTAATTCAAATCCTTTAATCAAATCTCCTGCAAAGTTATTAAGCTGTTGTGACAAGATTTTACTGGCACTTTCTCTTGCTATACTTGAGGCAGTTGTTCCACCGCTTTCGCTTGAAAATGGATCTTCACCAATAAATCTACCCAATAACAGTAAAGCAAAAACTTGTTTGTTCAATTCATCCGGTTCTCTTCTTAATTCGGCTAATTTGGCATCTGTTTTAGTGATGATATCGCCCGAAACATTATTGTTTCCTTCAGGAAGCACTATATCAAATGATATGCTTGGTTTTAACAATTCGCCATTCATTTTCAACTCGGTCTCAATCGGAATTTTTTGTTTGTAGGTATTTCTTTCTTCTGGCGTAAGAGATGACAATTGATTGCTTAATAAGTCAATAGGCGCAGTTTCAATTTTATAGATAGCCGTAATATTCACATCGGCAGAGGTTGGTTCCCCTGTCCAAAGAATGTAACTTCCATTTTTGATGTCGAATTTTCTTTTAATCAAATTGAAACTCATTTCATAACTTCCTTCAGACAATTCATAACGTCCGGTTAACGAAGTTTTTCCAGAAGGATCAATTCCACCTGTAAGTTGCGCTTCACCTTTTAATTTTAGAAAATCGCCATTAGCTTTATCAATAACTAAAGACAATTCTGCCTCTTTATCTACTTCAATATTTACCGATGCATTGATTCCTTTTATTTCGGTTTCACTCAAAGTTTCTTCAACCGAAATAGTGGTAATTAATTTGGGTTGGTCTTGATAAATAAACTCAACTATTCCTTCTCTATCGGCAATTGAAGGATCATCTTGTGGTAATACAACAGTAAATTTTGTGTCTCTATTTATTTTGACACTACCTTCAACCATCGGACTATTCATTGTTCCTTTAACAGTCAAATTATTATCTAAATACAATTCACCATAAAAAGTATCGTTGTCTTTAGCTTTCGAATTGACGGCTTTAAAATTAGTAGCATCAACCGTTAAATTAAAGCCAAGGTTGGTATAATCTTGATTATTGATTGAACCGTTGAGGATTAAATCGTTATTCTTATCATCTTTAATCGTGAAATTATCTAACAGAATTACATTGTCACCAAAAACTAATTTGTCATTTATAGATCGGAATTTTGCATTTAATTTAATGGCTTTAAATGCAACATCATTGAATTTTAATTCACCTAATATTTTTGGATTACTCGTATTTCCAACAATCTTTAATGCACCATTTATATAGCCTTCGCCACTATTAATATTATCCAATGAAAAGCCCTGAATACTTTTCACATTCAATTTTTGAATATTCAAATCTAGATTCAAATTGTCGTTCCCTGCACTATACGTTCCGTCTAAATTTAACTGATTGTCTTCTCCAGTTAGTTCAATTTTGGCAGTATAAGTTTTAGCAGTATAATTGTGAACATTAATATAAATTGTTCCGACAGGATTTTTCTTGAATGCAAAATCCTTTATGGTAAGATCGGCAGTAAAAAGGACTTTTGACATCAAGTTTTGCAAAACCGCTTTACCATCAATGTTTCCCTCCATTTGTATGTTTTGCATCTGAACAATATTGGTAAGCGTTTGAATTTCGAAATTTTTAAACTCGATAGCCAAAGGTGGATTTACATCTTTTGATTGCGATTGTAAGCTGATACTGTTGCCGTCTTTACTTAAGTCAAAATTATTTACATAAATAGCATTGTTGGCAAAACGGATTTTATTTTCTTCAGAGAGTAACCATTTGTCGTAATTCAACACTAGTTTTTCAGGATCAAGTGCAATTTCATCTCCGCCGTTTTTAGATTGTAAATTTCCAGCAATTTGATAACGGTCTTTATTTTTAAAATCTTTGATAAGCAAAGTATAGTCTAAAATATCATTTGCTAGTTGACCGCTCAAACTCGTTTTAGGAAGTTCGAAAGAAGCATTTTTGATTTGGTCAACACTCAAACTATAAAGTAAGGCGTTGTCTTCTTTGTTAATTTTAATTACAGCATTAGAAATTGTATTTGAACCGTAAACCAATTTTGGAATTGTTCCATTTACAACAATTGAATCGTTAACCGAATTGTATCTTCCTGTAATTGCAATGGGCTCTAAACTTTTTAAATCAGGAAGAATTTTGAATAGGATAGGAGTGCTTTTTACATTTACTTTAAACGCTACTTGTTGTTTGCCATAAGGAACATTTTTCGAACTAGATTTTAAATTGTAGTAATTTGAAATACTATTTTTAACCGAATTCGCAATCGTTGATAATTGATATTTCCCAACAAATTCGGCATCCATAAATTGGGATTTAATAGCGATCGAGTTTTTTTGAGAGGTTGAAACGGCAACTAAATTAATAGAATCTGTTGCAAACTGATCTTTATCATTAGCAATTATAAGATTGTGAATACTCACTTTTCCGTTCAAATAATCAATGTCTCCCGATTCAATATCAGCATCTAAAACACCTCGGAGTTTAAGCGGTCCGGCGTGAAGGTTCAGTTTGTTTAAATCGGCAATATCAACGTTTAACTGAACTTTTCCTTTCGGATATTTATCTTTAAAATTCCCGCTTGAAATCAAATCAAATTTCAAATTTGGATCTTGTATGTTGGCATTCGCACTGAAAATACCATTGTTTATTTTTCCGTCTACGACTAAATTTTGATAGGTGTAGTTATTGAAATTAGCTTTTACAACAGTTGCATCTACAATGGCATTTGCCGTTTTGGGATCAAATCCAGTTCCTATAATTTTTGTTTTCAAGGTTATTTTTCCAATAGAAACATTTTTACTTAATCTTCCCAAATCGAAATTATCTAATGAAGCATCAAAATTGTATTTCTCTCTATTCTTTGTTTTTCTGTCTAAACTTCCAACAACTATAGCATTTCCTGAACTTGTGGTCAAATTTAGATTCGTACTGAAATCATTAATCGTCCCTTTAAAAGTACCTTTTGCTGTGAATTGATTTGGTAATTGAATAGTGTTCGGAATCGTGTTTTTAGGAACAAAGGCATAAACATCTTTGGCAGTTGATTGTAAATTTTTGATGTTTAAATTGAAATACGCTTTGTTCATATCGGGTAAACCAACAATTTTTCCGCTCACTTTCACTTTGGTTGCACCAATACCACTCAGTTGAAAATTTGGAATGTTTAAGTTGTTTAGCTTTCCAGAAATTTTAGTATCAACTAACAAAATTGCATTCGGATTGTCTTTAAACGGATTGTCTTTGGCCAAAGCTGGTACAAAAGTCAAAATGTCTTTAAAACCAATTCGGCTATTATTTAAATTGGCCTGAATCGTAATAGTTTCTGGATTTTTTGAAAGGGCTTCAATTGAGGGATAAGCCACAATAATTTCATTTCTAATTGTAGTTTGCGGCGTTTTTAAATATAAGTTTTTGAGATAAGCCGTATGTTGTCCGTAGAAGAAATCTGTTTTTAGTGACTCGATTTTTAAACCTTTTTTTTCTTCAAGTTTCATCGAATTGATTTTCCCGGAGATGGTTTGGGAGTTGTACTCGATTTTATCAGCGTCTAGATTGAAGTTTTTGATTTCTAAATGCTTGTAGTCAATTCCTTTTTGGATAGCAACAGCGTTATCGTCGTTAAAATTGAAATTCACTTTCTCAAAAGCAACTTCGTTTAGTTTTATTCTCCAGCTGTTTGATTGCGTTGCAGAAGTTTTTTCTTGAACAGATTTTACTATTTTGCCCAGATTCAGATTTCCGTTTACATCAGCCAATTTCATTTCTTCAATATCTAACGAATTCGTTTTCATATCGAAAGCATTGATTTTAACAAAAATCTTTTTTAAATCAACATTAGTTTTTAATTTAGACTTTTCATCTTCATAATCAAATTTTATTTTTGATAAATCAATTGTACCCAACTTAAGTTTTAAATCGGGACTTTTTGATTTTTCATTTGTTGTTATTGGAGTGTTTTGAGGAATTCCTTGTTTGTACGATAATTGTAAACCATCAATTTTTAATTGGGGCACTTCAAAATTCATTTGGTTCAAATCAAAAGTTTTGATTCGTGTATCCAAATGTGCCAAATTCAAGTTTATTTTATTTTTCGAAAAATCATCTGCATATTTGATTCGGACATTGTTCAGCTCCACTTTCTCAATGGAAAATTCCATTGGCGGAGAATTGTCTTTCTTTTCTTGGGATGCAAAAGCTTTAATGATGTAGTCAAAATTAAATTCTCCTTTTGAATCCCGATTCACTTTTGCTACAATTCCGTCCAATTCAACAAAATTGATGTCGAGTTTATTGTTCAGTAATCCATACATGTTGAGATTAACAGCAATCTTTTTACCAGCTAAAAGGGTGTCTTTTGTTTCATCTTCAAAATAGACGTTTTCAAGTGTGATATCTTTGGGAAATCCAATCTTTACATTTCCTACAGAAACTTTTGTTTTGATTTTACCTTCAAGATAAGCTACTGCTTTGTCTTTGGTAAAGCGTTGTACTGCAGGTATTTGTAGCGAAATAATAATTAATAAGATGAGCCCTATTAATGACAATACTATCCAAAGGATAATTCGGAGACCTTTTTTAAAGTACTTTTTCAAATCAAAAAACAATTTTAATTTAAATAAGTAATCTACATTTTATACTGTTTTACCTATTTTACCCCAAATATCGAAAGTTTGTTTGTGAAAGCTTTATATAATTAACTAAAAAAGTTATAAAATTTTTAACAATCCGCCATGTTAACTGCTATTGCTAAACCACCTTCTGAAGTTTCTTTGTATTTAGAATTCATGTCTTTAGCCGTTTTCCACATAGTTTCGATAACTTTATCCAACGGAACTTTAGCATTTTTTGCATCGGTTTCCATAGCCAATTCCGCTGCATTGATTGCTTTGATTGCCCCCATGGTATTTCTTTCTATGCACGGAATCTGAACCAAACCGCCAATCGGATCACACGTCATTCCGAGATGATGTTCCATTGCAATTTCAGCTGCCATTAGAACTTGATCTGGTGTGCCTCCCATTAGTTCAGTTAAAGCAGCT
This sequence comes from Flavobacteriales bacterium, assembly GCA_038202695.1. GTDB lineage: Bacteria > Bacteroidota > Bacteroidia > Flavobacteriales > Flavobacteriaceae > Flavobacterium. The sequence continues at coordinate 24,094 of JBBRET010000035.1, read as the reverse complement.
GCGGCCATGGCTGAAGAAACACCAATTTCAGCCTGACAACCACCCATTGCTGCCGAAATAGTAGCGCCTTTTTTGAAAATACTACCAATTTCGCCTGCAACCATCAAAAATTGTTTGATTTCTTTTTCGCCAGCTTGGTGATTTTCGATAACTAAATAGTACATTAAAACTGCGGGAATTACGCCAGCACTTCCGTTAGTTGGAGCAGTAACTACTCTGCCTAAAGCAGCGTTAACTTCATTTACTGCTAGTGCAAAACAAGAAACCCATTTTAATATTTGTCTAAATTTAACTTCTGTTTTTCGGATGCATTCCAACCATTCTTGCGGGTTTTGATAATTGGCTAAACCAATAAGATTTTGATGCATATCAAAAGCGCGTCGTCTAACATTTAATCCACCTGGCAAAATCCCTTCTGAATGACAACCAATGTACATGCACTCGAGCATAGTATTCCAAATACGCATCAACTCGCCATTAATTTCATCTTCCGTTCGCATGGATTTTTCGTTCTCGTAAACGATTTCAGAAATCAATTTATTTTGTGAAATGGTGTATTGTAGCAACTCTTCAGCATTTTGAATTGGAAACGGAAATGTACATTTAATTGCCATTTTCTTTTTTGCATTTGCGCGTTCTTCTTTAACAACAAATCCGCCACCGATAGAGTAGAAGGTTGATGTATACTCAGAATCATCATTTAGATAGGCGGTAAACATCATTCCATTGGCATGAAAAGGAAGAAAGTTTTTATTGAAGACGATATCTTGTAAAAAGTAGAACGGAATTTTTATCTGGTTTCCCAAATTGATTTCGTTTGTATTCTCAATGATTTTGATTATTCCGGCAATGTCTTGAATCGGTATGTATTCTGGGTCTTGACCGCTTAAACCCAACATAACAGCTAAATCAGTAGCATGTCCTTTTCCGGTTAAGGAAAGCGAGCCATATAAATTGACACTAACCCGAGTTACTTTGTCAAGACTATTTATAGCAATTAATTCAGATAAAAATCGCTCTGCAGCGCGCCAAGGTCCAAGTGTGTGTGAACTTGAAGGGCCAACGCCAATTTTGAGCATATCAAATACGGAGATGCATTCTTCCATAAAACTATATCGATTTAGTTGGACAAATATAAAGTAAACAAATAAAGCTTTTAGTGAACAAACAAACTAATTAGTTTAAATTTGATATAAAATAAACATTTTTGGAAGTAGGGTAAATTAGAATGAGTCTGTTTACTCTGTATAACTTACAAAATTAATATACAATAATGAAAAACTTAAAAGTAGTATTCGCAATCCTAGTAGTGTTCATCACCCTGACCTCTTGTTCAAGTGACAGCGGAACAAGTCAAAACACAATGAAAATTTTAGCCAAAGCAACTTACACTAATCCCGCTAATAAAATTGGTTCAAATGAGGTTTTGAATGCTGATGTTGTATTGACAAGTTTTACAATCAACATTAAAGAAATTGAATTCAAATTAGCCGAATCAGAAGGAAATGATGACGATGACAATAGTGGCAGCGATGATCATGGCCAAGGCGATGACAATCATGACGGAATGTATAATGGTGACGATGAAGTTAAGCTTAATGGTCCTTGGGAATTAAATCTATTAAATCAAAGCGCACCAATAACAACGGTTACTATTGCAAACGGAACTTATGAAGAAGTTGAATTTAAACTGAACAAAAGTTTAGTTAGCACTTCTCCAATGTATAACAAAACGGTAGAAATTAGAGGAACTATTAATGGAACCCCTTTTGTTTTTTGGCATGATTTTGAACAAGAATTCGAAATTGATTACGAAAATAATGCTCAAAATTTAGTAGTAAATAACGGTTCTTTTGATTTGGTTTTTAACTTCGATTTAAATCTAGCTTTAAGTCAAGTAGATTTAAGTAGTGCTGTTGATGGTAACGGAAACGGCGTGATTGAAATTGGTCCAGATGATACTGATGGTAATAATGCTTTAGCGCAGTCTTTAAATGATCATATTGAAGATGCTACTGAAATGGAAGACGAACAAGACTAAATAATTCTATAATACTATAGTTATAAAACCATTCCTAACCCGAATGGTTTTTTTATATTTGTAAAGAATGCAACACTAAGTTTCATAACAATAAATAGACAATAATGGGTTTTTTAAATAACAGATTTGGTACTCAAAATGACAATCAATCAAAGTCAAAAATGGAATGGATACAGTTAACCGATTTAGGACAACTCAATGAAATTAATGATGCTTCAATCGAAAATCCTGTCTTGATTTTGAAACACAGTACGCGTTGTTCTGTTAGCAGAATGGTATTGCGCCAGTTTGAAAATGAGTTTGATTTACAAGATAAAATTAGGCCTTACTTCTTAGATTTATTAGAACACCGCGACATCTCAAATGAAATTGCCCTTCGGTTTGGAGTCACACATCAATCACCACAACTCCTTGTAATTAAGGACGGGAAAGCTATTTTCAACGCATCACATGAAAGTATAGATGCCGCCAAGCTTGTACAGTTTGTTTAAATAAAAAATCCCTTTTTTAGAGGGATTTTCTATTTTTATCTTCTGAATTTATTTCGGATAATAATATCTTTTAGTTTGGCTTTTAAATCATTTCCGGTATCAAAAACCATTTGCTCGTTGCTTGGAAACGGTATCGGTCTTTTTTCAAAATTAGAATAATAAGTATCTTCACAAGCCCGTTTATCGCCTTTGTATTTCGAGTACATGTTGCTAAAAACAAATTCACTAGTTAACGGAAAAGTTTCGATGAGTTGATTTGTTTTAAAATTGATATAATCTACTTTAGCCGTGACTTGACATCCTTTTATTTGAGAAAATTCATAAATGCTGATGCGAACGGTTTTCATGTTGTCAACTTTAATCGGATGTCCCAAACTGTCTTTTACCACATTTCCGTTGGCATCCAAAAGATTTTTAACGCCATCTTTAATTAATCTTTCTTTGTCAAACTGCTTTTCTTTTACTTGCTCTGGCGTGATATTGATTTGTCTGAAATTTACAATCAATCCATAATCATAGTCAATTCCTTTTTGACGGTTGCTGTGATAAACGGTCCATTTATCATTTAATCCGTAAGTGCTGAAATCTAGTAAGTCATCTTGAAGTCGCGTCGGAATTACCATATTCGTTTCGTTTTTGGTATATACATTCACAAAATCTGTTCCTTTGAATTTGGCTTCCTCAGTTAGTTTGGCCACATCTTTAAAACCTGGATTGATGTTTTCCAAATACAACAAATCATCATAAGCACGGCGAATAGTTATTTTATCCTTGGTCACTAATAATGCTTTGGAATTGTCATACAAGTATTTTGACACCGCATTTTTACTACTTACAATTTGGTCTGAATAATCATCAAATGGAAAAATAGCGTCACGTCCTTCTTTCAATAATTTCAATGGTAACAATGGTCGAATTTGTTCCTGACGTGAATTCAGTTGTACATAGGTAGTGTATATTTTTTCTAAGTTTTGCGGATTAGCATCTTTAAACCAAGTAGCAATATCGCGTAAATCACGTTCCTTGGCTTTGGCGAAAGATTCTTCTAAAAGATAAACGTAATCCTGTTTTCCTTTAGCGTTTTTATTACCGCGTAAACCCTCAACAGCATTGTTTATAGCGCCGTCATAGTCGCCAGAAGTAAGCATATTACGCGTTTGCTTGACTCCACAAGATGTGATAATAAACAATAAGGCTAGGAAGTAAGTAATTTTTTTCATGTTCCAATTTGGTTTTGTGTAAAAGTAGTAAAAAGCGAAACGAAAATTAAATCAAATATTATTGGATTTGACTGTTAATGAGATTTGCAAAATAGTCAATCGGCTTGTATTTTTTTATACTTTTCTTGTTTATTAAAAGAAATACTAAGATGTTTTTTTTGAATAAAAAATGATTTTGTAGATCTAATTTTTATTTGTTTAAAAACGCTTTAAACTCGTCATAAGTCTTAATCTGAGTTCTTATTTTTTCTTTACCCAAAACACTTTCTATTTGCGTAGGAATGGGTAATTTCAAATCCAATAAAGGTTCAACGGTGTCTAAGAATTTTATGGGATGTGCGGTTTCCAAAAACACACCAACGCTATTAGGGAGTTTTGCCATTTCTTTTTTCAAACCAAGATAACCCACAACGCCATGAGGTTCGGCGATGTAAAGCGTTCGGTTGTAGATGTCTTTCATTGCGATTTCGGTTTCAGCATCGGAATAAGAATATGAAGAAAAGTCTTTTTCAAACTCCTTCAAATTGTTGTGATACAACTCTTGGATTCGGACAAAATTACTTGGGTTACCCACATCCATCGCATTGGATATTGTCGCAATAGATGGTTTTGGGTCATAATTTCCTGCTTCTAAAAATCTTGGAACTGTATCATTTGCATTGGTTGCAGCCACAAAATGAGCAATAGGCAAACCCATTCGTTTTGCCATAATTCCGGCGCAAATGTTGCCAAAATTTCCACTTGGACACGAAAGGATAATGGGTTTGTTATGTTTTTTTAATTGTTGGTACGCGAAGAAGATATAAAACATTTGCGGAAGCCATCGCGCGATGTTTATAGAATTGGCGGAGGTTAAATTCTTATGCTTCAAACTTTCATCCAAAAATGCTTCTTTAACCATGTCCTGACAATCGTCAAAAACACCATCGACTTCTAATGCTTTTATATTTTGACCTAATGTAGTTAGTTGACGTTCTTGTATATCACTCACTTTACCTGAAGGATATAAGATGATAACTTCAACACCTTTTACTCCTAAAAACCCACTTGCAACTGCACCACCAGTATCTCCAGAAGTGGCAACTAAAACTGTATTTCTAATATCTTTGTCTCGGTTAAAATAGGCCAAACAACGTGACATAAATCTTGCGCCAACATCTTTGAACGCCATTGTTGGTCCGTGAAAAAGCTCTAAGGAATAGACATTGTCTTCTACAGCAACACACGGAAAGTCAAAACAAAGCGTATCGGCAATGATGCGTTTGAGTTCCGTTTCTGGAATTTCAGTTCCAACGAATTGTTTGATAGCTTCAAAAGCTATTGTTTCATTGGAAAGTTGCTCAATATTGGCAAAGAATGAGTCGGGTAGCGGTGTAATGCTTTCTGGAAAATATAATCCTTTGTCGGGCGCCAAACCTGCAACAACGGCTTGTTCGAAAGTTACTTTTTGGGATTTGTTATTTAAACTGTAGTAATGCATAATTCGTAATGAGTACTTTTAAATTATTTTACAATGTGTGACTTTAAATCATCCATTGATAGGTATTCTAATGCTTTTTGATTTGTTGCACTTAAAATTACAGGTGGCGCAACACCCTCTTTTAATGCTTCTTTCCAACGATTAGCGCACAAACACCATACATCACCTGACTTCAAACCTGTAAAATTATACTTTAAATTGGGCGTAATTAAATCATTGCCTTTTGCTTTTGAATAGTTTAAAAATGCGTCAGTCATTACCGCTGCAACAACGTGAATTCCGGTGTCATCAGCGCCAGTAGAACAAAATCCATCTCTGTAAAATCCAGTTAATGGTTCTAAACTTGCCATTTCTAAATCGGTTCCAAGTACATTTTTCTCCTGCTTCTTCATCTTGTTTTTATTTAATTTAGCAGTATTTTTTTCATTTGAAAACAAACAATTTTTTTCTAAATTTTTATTTTGCCCCAATGTTATCATTGATATAAATAAAAATAGTAAAACTACTTTGTTCATCATGCTTATTTATAAAATTTTCACGCCTTGATCGTTAACTTTTGAGATATGCATATCAAAAGGAATTCCAGTTTTTTGGTAAGAATTGCTCATGCTTTTAGCAACATGCTCAGCGCTATATTGACCTTTGCATAATGCAAATATAGAGGGTCCAGCACCAGAAATTCCAGCACCCAAAGCGCCAGTTGCTAATGCATTATTTTTAACTTCATCAAAATTTGGAATTAAATGTTTTCTGGCTGGCTCGACGATTACATCATTTAGAGAACGACCAATAAGTTCATAATCGTTCGTATATAAACCGGCGATCAAACCACCCAGATTTCCCCATTGTGTAATGGCATCTTTCAACGGAATTGTTGGTGCTAAAACAGCGCGAGAATCAGCAGTTTTCACTTCAATATGTGGATGTAAAACTACTGCATACAATTCGTCCGGACTTTGAATCTTAATTACGTCTAACGGATTATATCCACGAACAAGTGTAAACCCACCCAATAAACAAGGTGCCACATTATCTGCATGTTCACAACCACTTGCAACCGTTTCGCCTTTCATAGCAAAATAAACCAATTCGTTTTTGGAATACGGTCTGCCTAAAAGTTCATTAATTCCATAAACAGCGCCAGCAGCACTGGCGGAACTGCTTCCGATTCCGCTTCCAGCTTTTATTTTTTTATGGATTTCAATTTCAAATCCACACTCGGCTTGCGTAGCATTCAGCAAAGCCAAACCCGCTACTCCAGCAACGTTTTTTTCTGTAGCTAGAGGTAAGTCGGCGCCAGTAATCTTGGTAATTCTGATGCCTTTTTCAGCTACTTTTCGGATGATCATTTCGTCGCCAATGCCATCTAAACACAAACCCATCACGTCAAATCCGCAATTTAAATTGGCGATTGTAGCAGGACAGAATACTTTTATTGTGGTCATAAAATCTAAAATCTAAAGTCTAAAGTCAGAAGCCTTGAATTGAATAGTCATTTGTTTTTGACTTTTCAACTTTTGACTTTCGGCTAAATTAAACATTTCCAATTCGGATTACATCAGCAAATATTCCGGAGGCAGTTACAGCAGCACCAGCTCCAGCACCTTTGATGATTAGTGGTTGATCTACGTAACGATCAGTATAGAATTCAACGATATTGTCTTTTCCTTCTAAGTTATAAAACGGACTTTCTTTCGGAATAAACTGCAGTCCAACAGATGCTTTTCCATTATCAAATTTGGCTACAAACTTAATGCGGCTGTCTTTTGATCTGGCTTCTGCTAATAATTTATTGAAATGCTCATTGTTTTTTGATAACGATTTGAAGAAGTCTACATTGTTTGTAGTATCCATGCACTCATTTGGCAAGAAACAATTGTTTTCAATTTCTTCAATATCCATTTGGTAACCGCTTTCACGGATCAGGATTAATATCTTACGAGCAACATCAATGCCACTCAAATCAATTTTTGGATCAGGCTCAGTAAAACCTTGAACACCTGCTTCTTTAACCACATCATGAAAATTGTAAGTGTCACTGAAATTATTGAAAATAAAGTTCAAACTTCCGGATAAAACGGCTTGGATTTTATTGACTTTATCGCCTGAAGCAATCAAATGCTTTAGGGTATCAATGATGGGTAATCCAGCTCCAACATTCGTTTCAAATAAAAACGGAGCATTGTATTTTTGAGATAAATTTTTAAGGTTTTTATAATTGTCATACTCTGATGAACATGCAATTTTATTACAAGTTACTACTGCAATATTTTCGCTTAAAAACTTGCTGTAAATACCCGCAATATCAGAGTTGGCCGTAATGTCTACAAAAATACTATTGCGTAAATTAAGTTCTTTTACTTTAGAAATAAAACTGTCAACATTGGCTTCTTCACCGTTTTGAACTGCTGTTTTCCAATCTTTTAAATCAATTCCCTCTTCATTAAAAACCATTTTACGTGAATTTGATAGTGCGATAACCCGTAGATTGATTTTAAGATTTTCTTTTAGGAATTTCTTTTGTTGACTAATTTGATCAATAAATTTTTCGCCTACATTTCCAATTCCCATTACGAATAAATTTAACTGTTTCGTATTGTCTTCAAAGAACCGTTCGTGCAAGGTATTTAGTGCTTTCTTTACATCTTTTTCATTGATTACTACCGAAATATTTCTTTCAGAAGCACCTTGCGCAATCGCTCTGATGTTGACATTGTTTTTTCCGAGTGTACTAAACATTTTACCGCTAATCCCTTGGTGGTTTTTCATGCTTTCACCTACCAGTGCAACAATACATAAATCCTTTTCAATGCTGCAGGGGTCAATTTTTCCTTGCGCAATTTCTAGTTCAAAAGCTTTGTCAATTGCAGATTTAGCTTTAGTCGCATCCGCGTTTAAAATTCCAATGCAAATTGAATGCTCGGATGAGGCTTGCGTAATGAAAATCACATTGATTCCTTCATTAGACAAAACTTCAAACAAACGTTTAGAGGATCCTGCAACGCCAATCATTCCGGAGCCTTCCAATGTTAATAAGGCAATATTATCAATATGTGAAATTCCTTTAATTGGATTGTTGGAGGCATTTGGATTATTAGAAATCAGCGTTCCATACACTTCAGGTTCAAAGGTGTTTTTGATGAAAATTGGAATGTTGTCTTTTAAAACCGGCTGAATGGTTGGCGGATACAATACTTTGGCACCAAAATGCGACAATTCCATTGCTTCTTGATACGAAATGGTTTCTATTGGTTGTGCCTGTTTAACCACTCTCGGATTGGCGGTAAACATTCCGTTTACGTCAGTCCAAATCTCCAAAACGTTCGCTTTAACTGCTGCTGCAATAATTGCTGCTGTATAATCTGACCCTCCACGACCAAGAGTTGTAGTGTTTCCGTCAAGCGAAGACGCAATGAATCCCGGAAATAAAACCACTTGATTGGTATTGGTTTTGAAGAAGTCTGCAATCAGTTTATTCGTTTTTTCAAAATCGACACTCGCTTTTCCGAAATTCGAATTCGTTTTTATAACTTCACGACTGTCTTTGAAAGCTGAGTTACTGACCTTTTGTTTCAAAGCCACTGCGATGATTTGAGACGATAACAATTCGCCAAAACCAGCTAAAATATCAGCAGTTCTGTTAGACAATTCTCCTAAAAGATAACAACCGTCAAGCAAAGTTTTTAATAGATTGATATCGCTATTAATTTTTTCAATAATGTCGCTTTGTTCGGATAACGGAATCAATTCATCAATGGCTTCTTTGTGTTTTTTATCAATATTACTGATGATTTCTTTATAATTTTTGTCTTTTGCAGAGGCAGTTTTTCCTGCCAGGATTAACATATCGGTTACGCCACTAAATGCCGAAACCACCACAGCTAGTTTGTCTTCTTTACTTTTGTTGGCAACGATAGCAATTGTTTTTGAAATATTTTGGGCATTGGCAACCGAAGTTCCACCAAATTTTAATACGATCATGATTTTAATTGTGAATTGTGAATGGTAAATTGTGAATTAGTAAATTCCTCTTTCTGTCGAAAGGCCATAAATAAGGATTATATGTAATGATTATACCCCAAACGGGGTTGTAGTTGTTGTGGTAACAAGAGTAATTACAACTGAAAAAGCTGAAGCTGTAAAAGAATTTAGTTTGTATTGATTCCACATGATTATCAAAAATACTACTTTTTGAATAGTAAAAAAGTTTTACTGCCATTTTTATTAAAATCTTAGTAATACAGGTAGTAGTCTAAAAAAAAAATCTTTTTTCTAGTTTAGATGGGTTTTCATTATTAAATTCTCAATAAAATACTATGAACAAAACTTGCTTTTTAACTATTGTTTGTAGATTTTTGAAGACAATTTGTAAATTAAAAATGGAAAATACGCATTATATCAGTTCGGAAGTATTGAGTTTAGAGCAGTTACAAGAAATAATCTCACAACATAAAGCACTTGCGCTTTCGGATGAAGCCAAAGTTAATATCCAAAAATGTCGCGATTATTTGGATAAGAAAATGGCAACAAACGACCAACCCATTTACGGCATCAACACGGGTTTTGGCTCGTTGTGTAACGTAAAAATTTTAGAGGAAAATCTGTCTCAACTTCAAGAAAACTTAGTAAAATCTCATGCTTGCGGAACTGGAGATGAAGTGCCTCAGGAAATCGTAAAGATAATGTTGCTGCTTAAGATTCAGTCGTTGAGTTATGGACATTCGGGTGTACAGTTGGTAACGGTAGAACGTTTGATAGCTTTTTACAACCATAATATTCTTCCAGTAATTTATTCACAGGGTTCACTAGGTGCCAGTGGCGATTTAGCTCCGTTAGCACATTTGTCTTTACCTTTATTAGGAGAAGGAGAAGTAAATTTTGATGGAAATAAAGTCCATGCTTCAGAAGTTTTAGAGAAGTTGAATTGGCAGCCTATGGTATTGCAATCAAAAGAAGGTTTGGCTTTGTTGAATGGAACCCAATTTATGAGTGCATTCGGTAGTTATATCTTGTTGAAAGCAATGAAATATTCCTATTTTGCAGATGTGATTTCGGCTATTTCTTTAGAAGGATTTGATGGCAGAATAGAACCATTTGATGAATTAATCCATTTTGTGCGGCCACATAAAGGACAAATTAACACAGCAAGACGCATGAAAGAACTGCTGGAAGGAAGCCAAATTATTGCTCAAGAAAAAGCACATGTTCAAGATCCGTATTCTTTCCGGTGCATTCCACAAGTACATGGTGCTTCGAAGGATGCGATTGATTACGTTAAAAAAGTTTTTAAAACCGAAATCAATTCGGTTACCGATAATCCAAATATTTTTATCGAAAGCGATGCGATTATTTCTGGTGGAAATTTTCACGGACAACCTTTAGCTTTGGCTTTAGATTTCTTAGCTATTGCTTTAGCTGAGTTGGGAAGTATTTCCGAAAGAAGAACGTATCAATTAATTTCAGGACTACGAGGTTTGCCGCCTTTTCTAGTTGAAAATCCGGGACTGAATTCTGGTTTTATGATTCCCCAATATACGGCAGCAAGTATTGCTAGTCAGAACAAACAATTGTGTTCACCTGCAAGTGTTGATAGTATTGTTTCTTCAAACGGTCAGGAAGATCATGTGAGTATGGGCGCAAACGGTGCTACAAAATGCTTGAAAGTAATGGAGAATCTAGAACGAATTCTGGCAATAGAATTGATGAATGCTTCTCAGGCAATTCACTTCAGAGAACCATTACAGTCAAGTGAGTTTATTGAGATGTTCCTAAAATCATACAGAGCAGAAGTTCCTTTGGTAAAAGAAGATAGAATCTTGCATTATGACATTGAAAATTCGGTAGCGTTTCTGAATAGTTTTATGGTGGAGCTGGAGGATTAAATCTTCAACATAAAACTCAACAATCCCAAAATAGCAGGAACGGCTTGTACATAAAATATTCGTTTAGACGCTGTCATTGCACCGTATATTCCGGCTATTAAAACACAGGAAAGAAAAAAGAGGGCTACATTTTTGCTCCAATCGACATCGGTAATGCAAAGCGCCCAAACCAATCCTGCAGCCAGAAACCCGTTATACAATCCTTGATTGGCAGCCATAACTTTAGTTTTTTCGAATTGGTCTTCGGGTATCGTTTTAAAAACTTTTCTTCCGTGAGAGGTCCAAGCAAACATTTCAAGCCAAAGGATGTAAAAGTGTAAAACTGCAATAAATCCGACAATAAGTTGTGACAGTAAGTTCATTTTTTAAGGTTTAAGAGGTTTAAAAGTTTAGAAGGGTTATGTTATTCGTTTTCGTTAAAAATACGTTCAATTCTTTTATCAGGAATAAGCCAAATAAGTGCTACTAAAATATATATACCACCAGAAATTATAGGATAAAAATTGGCAAATCCTATTGCAATAATATACAATACTATAGAACCTTTGCCTTTTACATCACTTCCAAATGCTTTTGATAAATCAGAATCTTTACCAAGGCGAAATACAATTACCGTTTGCAAAATGTAATAGGCAATGGCATTGCAAAAAAGTATTATTCCATACAACATCATTGGTAAAGCAGCAAAATTATTTTCGCCTGCCCATGCTGTTACAAATGGAATTAAGGACAACCAAAACAGCAAATGCAAATTTGCCCACATAATTTTTGCATTAATTTGTTTTACAGTATGCAATAAATGATGGTGGTTGTTCCAATAAATTCCGATATAAATAAAACTCAAAATATAACTAAGAAACTTTGGAAGTAAAGGAATCAAAGCCTTATAATCATCCCCTAAGGGAAGTTTGAACTCCAATACCATAATCGTAATTATAATGGCTAAAACGCCGTCACTAAATGCTTCAAGTCTAGTTTTATTCATGAATCTAGTTGTTTAAATTTCCCAATGTCTTATGTATTTTACGTTTGTGATGCGTTTGTCTTAAGTTTTCACTTCCTGAAATTACGCTGATGCTTCCGTCAATTTCAAACATTGCCAGTTTGACGTCTTTATAGTATTCTACACCATGTTCGCGCATTGCTTCTTGAAGTTCATCATTCGTAATGCCTAATCTTGAAATAGTTTCAAATGCTATTTTTCCATTATGAATTAGAATCTCAGGAGTATCTTGAACCAAATCTTTTATAAATTTAGATTTTAACATTACTTTTTTGAAAATATAATTAACAATAAAAAGGGCTAAAGCCGCTACCATTCCGCCATAAAGCGACGTATTATTTCCGACCATAGCATTTTGGACCGAGTTACTAATGAGTAAAATCAGTATTACATCAGCAGTATTTAATTGTGACAATTGTTTTTTGCCAAATAATCGCAAAGCAATTACCATAAAAAGGTAAATGCTTACACTTCGAATAACTATGTCAAGATAGGGATTCATTAAACTTTTACTTTAAAATTCTTTTCAATAGCTCGTATCATTTCACCAGCAATATCTTTGTGTGTTGCGCCTTCAATTCCTTCTAATCCTGGCGAAGAATTCACTTCTAACAATAACGGTCCTTTTGACGAACGTATAATATCTACACCAGCAACTCTCAAATCCATTGCTTTGGCTGCTTTGATAGCAATTCTTTTCTCTTCAGGCGTTGGTTTTACTAAAGATGCTGTTCCGCCCATATGAATGTTAGCTCGGAATTCTCCTGGAGCAGCTTCTCGCTGTATAGAGGCTACTACTTTTCCATCTACAACAAACAAACGTAAATCTTTTCCATTGGCTTCTTTGATAAACTCTTGCACTAAAATGTTAGCATTTAAACTTTTAAACGCATTGATAACCGATTCGGCTGCTTTTTTAGTTTCGGCCAAAACAACGCCTTTTCCTTGTGTTCCTTCTAGTAATTTTACGATTAAGGGAGAACCGCCAACCATTTTAATCAAATCATCAGTATCTAATGGTGAATTGGCAAATCCGGTTGTTGGAATATCTACGCCATTTCGCAAAAGCAATTGTAACGAAAACAATTTGTCTCTTGATTGTGTTATGGCTGAAGCCGAATTTAAGCAGTACACTTTCATAGCTTCAAATTGTCGTGTCAACGCACATCCATAAAAGGTAATACTTGGACGAATACGTGGAATTACAGCGTCAAAATTATCCAACACTTTTCCACCTCTGTAATGAATTTCAGGCTTGTCGGCATCCAGTTTCATATAACATTCCTTAATGTTTAGAAAGTGCATTTCATGTCCACGCATCTCACCAGCTTCCATGATTCGCTTATTGCTGTATAATTCGGGATTGCTAGCTAATAAACCAATTCTGAGTCCCGACTTTATGTTAATAGCATTAAGGTATAACTCTTTTAAGGTATCGATGCTTGGTTGTTCCAAAAGATATTTTTGTTCGGGATCAACGAGAATTCTTCCGCTCATGGCTTCACGACCCAAAAGCATTCTGAAACCCATTGAATCTCGATTGGTTAAGGTCATTTCTATTGGCCAAGTATCATTGGCAATGCATAAATTGGTTTGAATTACAAAACGTTGTTCTCTAAACCCACTTGAACTTTTTACAACGCGCTTGTCGATAAGTTTGGCTTCGCAATGAATGACAGTTTTGAGATTGTTCTGAATAGGGTTGATGTCAAATTTCACCCAATGTTCTTCATCTTTTGTGAATGGTGCGATGTTGATAGCATGTAAAGCAGAAGTTTTAGCTCCTGAATCTACTCTGGCCTTGATAGCTGGAATTCCAAGTTCTGGAAACGAACACCATTCCTCTGATCCTAATATAATTTTGTTTAGTGGCATTTTTTTATATTAAAAAAACCACGAATTCCCGAATAGTATTTTTTCAATATTCGTGAATTCGTGGTTTAAAATTACTTATTTAATTCTTAACTCGTTGGCTTTTTAGCTTTTTTAATAGAAACAGTCAACTCTTGTGCTGCTTCGTCTAAATCCATAAAAATTTCATCGCCAGAAGCTATTTTAGAAGTTATAATTTCTTCTGCTAAAGCATCTTCAACATACTTTTGAATGGCTCTTTTTAACGGACGCGCACCAAATTGTTTGTCAAAACCTTTGTCAGCAATAAATGCCTTTGCTTTGTCAGAAAGATTTAGCGTGTATCCTAATTCTGAAACTCTACCAAATAATTTTTTCAATTCGATTTCGATAATCAAATCGATATCGTGTTTTTCTAACGGATTGAAAACAATTACATCGTCAATTCTGTTAAGGAATTCAGGTGCAAAAGTTTTTTTCAATGCATTTTCAATAACGCTTTTCGAATTGTCATCTGCTTGAGCAATTTTAGCTGCAGTTCCGAAACCAACACCTTGTCCGAAATCTTTTAGTTGACGTGCACCAACGTTAGAGGTCATGATAATAATGGTGTTTTTAAAATCAATTTTACGGCCCAAACTGTCAGTCAAATAGCCATCATCTAAAACTTGAAGCATCATGTTAAATACATCCGGATGGGCTTTTTCAATCTCATCTAAAAGCACTACACAATAGGGTTTTCTTCTTACTTTTTCTGTCAATTGTCCACCTTCTTCATAACCAACGTAACCCGGAGGTGCACCAATCAATCTTGAAATAGCGAATTTCTCCATGTATTCACTCATGTCGATTCTGATTAAAGCATCTTCTGAGTCAAATAATTCTTTAGCCAAAACTTTTGCTAATTGCGTTTTACCAACACCAGTTTGTCCCAAGAAAATGAACGAACCAATTGGACGATTCGGATCTTTTAATCCGGCACGATTACGTTGAATAGAACGCGAGATTTTCAATACCGCTTCGTCTTGTCCTATAACTTTTCCTCTAATTAATTCCGGAAGTTTTGCTAACTTATTACTTTCTGTTTGTGCAATTCGATTTACTGGAATTCCAGTCATCATCGAAACCACATCCGCTACATTATCTTCAGTAACCTTTATCCGATTGTTTTTCGAATCTTCTTCCCATTGTTCTTGGGCAATTGCGAGGTCTTTTTCCAATCGTTTTTCGTCATCACGAAGTTTGGCTGCTTCCTCATATTTCTGTTTTTTAACGACTGAATTTTTAAGGTCTCGCACTTCTTCTAGCTGACGTTCAAGTTCAAGGATTTGTTTAGGAACATCAATATTGGTAATATGAACTCTAGAACCTGCTTCGTCTAAGGCATCAATGGCCTTGTCTGGAAGGAAACGTTCCGACATGTATCGGTTAGTAAGTTTAACACAAGCCTCAATAGCTTCATCGGTATATATTACGCTGTGGTGATCTTCGTATTTGTTTTTGATGTTATTCAAAATCGTAATCGTTTCTTCAACAGATGTTGGTTCTACAATTACTTTTTGAAAACGTCTTTCTAACGCACCATCTTTCTCAATATATTGGCGGTATTCGTCTAATGTTGTGGCTCCAATACATTGAATTTCACCTCTTGCCAAAGCAGGTTTAAACATGTTAGAAGCATCAAGCGAACCCGTTGCTCCACCAGCACCAACAATAGTGTGAATTTCGTCAATAAAAAGTATGATGTCGTCATTTTTCTCTAGTTCGTTCATCACGGCTTTCATGCGTTCTTCGAATTGTCCACGGTATTTTGTTCCGGCAACTAACGACGCTAAATCTAAAGTTACAACTCTCTTGTTGAATAGGATTCTGGAAACTTTCTTTTGAATAATTCGCAGCGCTAAACCTTCAGCGATGGCGGATTTACCAACACCAGGTTCCCCAATCAATAATGGATTGTTTTTCTTTCTGCGGCTTAAAATCTGTGAAACTCTTTCAATTTCTTTTTCACGACCAACGACTGGATCCAGTTTTCCTTCTTCGGCCATTTCCGTTAAATCACGGCCAAAATTATCTAGAACTGGAGTTTTCGATTTTTTATTGGTTTTATTTGACGGATTATTAAAACTGCCTTCTTTCAAACTGTCATCTTGTCCTGAGTCATCATTATAAGATTCGTTTGTTGGCAAATTATCGTTAAAATCTTCTTCGTTTGGTGTCATATTTAAATACTGTTCTTTAACTACATTATAGTCAATTTTAAGACGATGCAGTAGTTTGGTTGTTGGATCATTCTCATTTCTTAGAATACACAATAATAAATGTGCCGTGCTGATAGACGTGCTTTGAAAAACTTTGGCTTCTAAAAAGGTTGTTTTTAGTGCACGTTCTGCTTGACGAGTCAAGTGTAGGTTCTTTTTTTCGTTACTAATTTCAACATTTGGATTGGCCGGACTCAATATTTCGACTTTCTTACGCAAATGTTCTAAATCAATAGCAAGATTGTTGAGAATAGTAATTGCTTTACCATTCCCATCTCTTAATATTCCGAGCATCAAATGCTCAGTACCAATAAAATCGTGACCTAAGCGCAAGGCTTCTTCCTTGCTATAAGTAATCACGTCTTTTACTCTCGGTGAAAAATTATCATCCATATTATATAATTGGTATTGTAAATTTAGTTATTCAAAGTGATTCAAACAAAAATCATTCCCGCTAAAAGTACTGTCAGCTAATTGACAAAAAAAAAGTCAAAAAAAAAAGTGGTATTGCAACTAACTTATCAACTAAAAACCGTCCCTATTTTGTTAATAAATCATTGAAATTTGTAGACCGAAAAAGCATCTATTTTTTTTTAAATACCTTATATTAGCACGTTTTGAATTTAAAGTAATTTTTATTAAATAATTTATAAAATATGTCTGACGGAGAAAGGTTAATTCCGATTAACATCGAAGATGAAATGAAATCAGCTTACATCGATTATTCGATGTCAGTTATTGTCTCAAGAGCGTTACCTGACGTGCGTGATGGTTTGAAGCCAGTGCACCGAAGAGTATTATATGGAATGTATGACTTAGGGGTTACTTCAAAATCTGCCCATAAGAAATCCGCTAGAATTGTTGGAGAAGTTTTAGGAAAGTATCACCCACATGGGGATACGTCTGTTTATGATGCTATGGTTCGTATGGCGCAAGAATGGAGTTTACGTTATTTATTGGTTGACGGTCAAGGGAATTTTGGATCTGTTGATGGCGATAGTCCAGCAGCAATGCGATATACTGAGGCTAGAATGAAAAAAATGTCGGAAGACATTATGGCAGATATCGACAAAGAAACGGTTGACTTTCAATTGAACTTTGATGATACTTTGTACGAGCCAACAGTAATGCCAACTAGAGTTCCAAATTTATTAATAAATGGTGCCTCCGGAATTGCAGTGGGTATGGCTACCAATATGGCGCCACACAATTTAACTGAGGTTATTGATGGAACATTAGCTTACATTGATAATAATGATATAGAAATTGACGAATTAATCACACATATTAAAGCTCCTGATTTTCCAACCGGAGGAACCATTTATGGTATGGAAGGCGTTCGTGAAGCATTCAAAACAGGAAGAGGAAGAGTTGTTATTCGGGCCAAAATAAGTTTCGAAGAATCAAACGGAAGAGAAGCCATTATCGTTACCGAAATTCCATATCAGGTCAACAAAGCGGACATGATTAAGAAAACCGCCGATTTGATTAATGATAAAAAGATTGAAGGAATTTCTAATATTCGTGATGAGTCAGATAGAACTGGAATGCGAATCGTTTATGAATTGAAGCGTGATGCAGTTCCGAATGTTGTTTTGAATACCCTTTACAAGTTCACACAGTTACAGTCTTCTTTCAGCGTCAACAACATTGCCTTGGTAAAAGGAAGACCTCAAATGTTGAATGTAAAAGATTTGATTCATTATTTTGTGGAGCATCGTCATGAAGTTGTGGTTAGAAGGACCCAATTCGAATTGCGCAAAGCAGAGGAAAGAGCTCACATTTTAGAAGGTTTGATTATTGCCTCAGATAATATTGACGAAGTAATTGCATTGATACGTTCTTCGAAAGACGGAGAAGAAGCTCGTGGAAAATTAATCGAAAGATTTAGTTTGTCTGACATACAAGCTCGTGCTATTGTTGAAATGCGTTTGCGTCAATTAACCGGTCTTGAACAGGACAAGTTAAGAGCGGAGTACGATGAAATAATGAAATTAATTCAAGGATTAAAAGATTTATTAGCAAGCAAAGACTTGAGAATGGCTTTGATAAAAGAAGAATTAATCGAAATCAGAGATAAATATGGAGATGCTCGTCGTTCTCTTATTGAATATTCTGGTGGCGATGTAAGTATTGAAGACTTGATTGCCGATGAAAATGTGGTAATCACCATTTCGCATGCTGGTTATATCAAACGTACAAACTTAACAGAATACAAAACGCAGAATAGAGGTGGAGTTGGACAAAAAAGTGCTGGAACAAGAGATCAAGATTTCTTAGAACACATGTATGTTGCCACAAACCACCAATATATGATGTTCTTTACGCAAAAAGGAAAATGTTTCTGGATGCGCGTTTATGAAATTCCAGAAGGAAGTAAAACCGCTAAAGGAAGAGCACTGCAAAACCTTATTAACATTGAATCAGACGATAAAGTAAAAGCATTTATTTGTACCCAAGATTTAAAAGATAAAGACTACACGACCAGCCACAACCTTATCATGGTTACTAAAAAAGGTCAGGTTAAGAAAACATCTTTAGACAAATATTCTAAACCAAGAGTTAACGGAGTTGCTGCCATTACAATTAAAGATGGAGATGAATTATTAGGGGCACAATTAACAAACGGTGAAAGCCAAATAATCTTGGCAGTTAAATCCGGAAAATTAGTTCGTTTCGAAGAAACTAAAACACGTCCGATGGGAAGAACCGCTTCCGGTGTGCGTGGAATAACTTTAAAAGATGAAACGGATGAAGTAATTGGCATGGTTACAGTAAACGATATGGAGAGCGAAATCCTTGTCGTTGCTGAAAATGGGTATGGAAAACGTTCTTCACTTGATGAATATAGAATTACAAATCGTGGTGGTAAAGGGGTTAAAACTCTAAATATTACGGAGAAAACGGGTAAACTTATTTCTATTAATTCGGTTACAGATGCAGATGATTTAATGATTATTAACAAATCTGGATTAACTATCAGAATGGCAGTAGAAGATTTACGGGTTATGGGTAGAGCAACGCAAGGTGTGAAACTTATAAATATCAAAGGAAACGATTCTATTGCAGCGGTTACCAAAGTAATGAAAGATGATGTTGAAGAAGTAGTAGTTGATGAAGATGGAAACATTATTGAAGTTGCCACTATAGAAAGGGTGAAACCAGTTTTAGAAATCCTTGAAGATGATGGGTCAGTTGATGATGACGATGACGATGAAGCAGACGAAATTATAGAGGAGGACGACGCTGAAGACGATGCTGAAGACGATGAATAAAAATGACAAATCACCAATTAGAGTAGTTTAATTGGTGATTTTTAATACTAATTAAAAACTATATAAAATGAGAATAAAACACATTCTACTGGCTTCTACAGTATTAGTTTCTGTTGCTGCTTTTGCTCAAAAGGAGGAGTTAAAAGGACTTAAGAAAATTTATGCTAAAGAGGAAATTAAAGGCAATGATTTTGCCGAATACAAAGCTTTAATATCAAAAGCGGAACCCCTTGCCACTGAGGAAAGCGACAAAGTTTATGTAAAGTTTTATAAAGTAATGACGCCACTTTTACAAGTGATGACTTATGGTCAAAATGTAACTCCAACTCAAATAGCAACTACAATAACTCCGCAAACTGTCAAAGATTTAGCTGCAGGTCTGCTTGAGACTTTAGAGTATGAAAAGAAAGTGGGTAAAAAGGTGTACACCGATGATATTAATGAAACCATAGTTTCTTTTAAATCGCAGTTGTATGAAGTAGCTCGTGGTTATCTTGTAGGTAAGCGTTTTAAAGACGCAACGGATATTTTCTATGCCTTATATCAATTAGATAAAAAAGATAATGAAAGTTTATATAATGCAGCAAGTTGTGCAATCAACATACCTGATTATGATAGAGCTTTAGAATACTATATTGAATTGAAAAGACTCAATTATACTGGTGAAGCAACAATGTATTTTGCTGTGAATAAAATTTCAAAAATTGAAGATTATTTCGGAGTTAGTCCCGTGCAAAGAGATTTAATGGTAAAAACAGGTCAGTATGAAAAGCCTAGAGAGGAAATGATTCCTTCGAAAAGAAATGAAGTTTATAAAAACATAGCTTTGATTTTAGTTAGTAAAGATAAAATTGAAGAAGCTAAAACCGCTGTGGCAGAAGCCAGAAAAGAAAATCCAAATGATGATTCTTTAATTCTGACTGAAGCAGACTTATATTTAAAATTAAAAGACTTTGATAACTATACTAAATTAGTAAACGAAGCATTAGCTAAAGATCCCAACAATGTTGATTTAGTATATAATTTGGGCGTAATTAGTGCTAATGCAAATAAACTCGAAGACGCTGAGAAGTACTATGTAAGAGCATTAGAAATCAACCCAAATTACTTTAATGCTAATTTGAATTTGGCCGAATTAATTATAAGAGCCGATGAAAAATTTGTGGCCGAGATGAATAAGTTGGGAACTTCCGAGAAAGAAAATAAACGATATGAAGTTTTAAAAGGACAAAGAGAAAAGAATTTCAAAAAAGCGTTACCTTATCTAGAAAAAGCAGTTGAATTGAAACCCGAAGATGATCCTGCCAAGAAAACCTTATTAACCGTTTATAATGCTCTTGAAATGACGGATAAGTACAAAGCTTTAAAGGCCAAACACTAATTTACTTCCAAGTACAATTATTACAAATAAAAAGTCCCGATAACATCGGGACTTTTTTAGTTTCCTAAACTAACCAAATTTATATATAGAAACATTATTATGCTACACCATTTTCTTGAGTACTGATTTTTTTCAAGAAAGATCTAATTAACACACTGTTAGTTTTAATTCCAGAGTTAATTAATTGTTTTTTGCTGAATGAACCGTTTGTTGAAGAATTAGCATTTTTTTTAACACCTGTAAACCAAATTGCGAAATCCATTGAAACTGCAACAGCATTTGCAGTAGTAATTGTTACTGTAGTATCTTTAGCAATAGAAACCTCAGTTGCTGGAACTAGAACAACACTTGATGTGTTTGTTTGAGCAAACCCTGTAGATGAAACTAGTACTAATACAAATAAAACAATTAATCTAACGATGGTTACATTTTTTTGAGTTGAAGTGTTAGTAGCTGTTGTCATAATTTTGGTTTCTTTATTATTTCTTCACCAAAACTACTGCAACTCTTTGCTGACCGGAAATATTTTCGGTAACTAACCATAAAAGTCGTTTAATCGACAAAATCAATGAATTCGGGGGTTTTCAGCGTTTTTTTTATGCTGTTCGTCTATGAAATGTTAAAAAAAGAGGTATTTCATCGATAAAAAACCAGATTTTTCCATGAAATACATCATTCGAAATAGGAACATGGAAACAAAATATAGAATAGTGACAAAATCTTAGTAAATTAGCCTTATAATTAAAATTTGCATTCCAAATGAAAGTCGAAAAAAAAGGGCACACCACCACGATTAGAAATACGCAATACAGTACTGCCGATTTTTATCAAAAGTTCAACCACGAGTACAACAGTTTTAAATCACAGAACTTAATTATTGATTTGTCACATGACAAAGCCATAACTATGGCTGATGTTAAGTTGTTTCTTGAAATGAATAAAGTGCATACTACTGAAAAGAAATCCTTGGTACTGGTTACTGAGGATATCGATTTTAATCAGGTTCCAGCTAAACTTACAGTTGTTCCCACACTTTTAGAAGCGCATGATATTATTGAAATGGATGAAATTGAGCGTGATTTAGGATTTTAATTTTCCACAATAACATAATGAAATTAACTATACTCGGCTGTTATGCAGCAACTCCACGAACCATTACCAATCCCACTGCGCAAGTATTAGAAATCAGAAACCGAATGTTTTTGATTGATTGCGGAGAAGGAACTCAAGTTCAATTGCGCAAAAACAAACTCAAGTTTTCTAAAATCAACCATATTTTTATTTCGCATTTGCATGGCGATCATTTTTATGGCTTGGTTGGTTTGATATCAACATTCATGTTGCTCAACCGTCAAACCGATTTACATGTATACGGACCAAAAGGCATCAAAGAAATTATATTGCTTCAGTTGCGCTATTCCAATTCATTTACGGGATACAATCTTTTTTTTCACGAATTAAAATCTAAAGAGAGCCAAATAGTTTATGAAGATGAAAAAGTACTAGTCAAAACCATTCCGTTAAAACACCGTGTTTATACCAATGGGTTTTTATTTGAAGAAAAAATTGGTGACCGAAAACTTAATATTGATGCTGTTCAAGAATACAATATTGAATCCTGTTATTACCAAAAAATTAAAAATGGAAGCGACATTACTCTAGAGGATGGAACCGTAGTTCCAAATGCCACAATCACTTTCGACCCAATAAAGCCTAAAAGTTATGCTTTTTGCAGTGATACCATGTACGACGAGTCAATCCTTCCAGTGATTCAAAATTGCAATGTGCTCTATCATGAAACCACTTTTTTAGAATCAGAAGCTCATAAAGCGGAAACTACCATGCACAGCACAGCAAAACAAGCGGCGACTATTGCGGCCAAAGCCAACGTTGAACTATTACTTTTAGGTCATTACAGCACCCGATACGCCAATATTGAATTGTTTGCGCAAGAAGCTTCAGAAATTTTTACGAATGTCCTACTAGCAGAAGATGGACGTGTTTTTGAATTTGAGTAACTTATTAATCTTAAATTTGTAACGCCCATAAAAAAATTAAAAATGAAAGATTTAAGCAACTACAGAAAATCCTATGACAAAAGCCAACTTTTAGAAGTGGAGCTTCCCACTGATCCAATCAATTTATTTCACAAATGGTTTCACGAAACCCAAGATTTTGGTGGAGTCGATGAGGTCAATGCCATGACGGTGTCGACCATTGGGCTAGACGGCTTTCCAAAATCAAGAGTCGTTTTACTCAAAAAGTATAATGAAGAAGGCTTTGTGTTTTATACCAACTACAATTCAGAGAAGGGAAGAGCCATTCTAAACAATCCAAATGTTTGCCTCTCCTTCTTTTGGCACAGCATGGAACGACAAGTCATTATTAAAGGAATTGCACAAAAAACTACTGCGGTGGTCTCAGACACTTATTTCGACTCTAGACCTGATGGAAGTAAACTTGGCGCTATAGTCTCTGCACAAAGCGATGTTATTCCGTCTCGAGAGTATTTAGACGATAAGCTTAAACAACTCGAAATAAATTATGAAGGCAAACCCATTCTACGTCCAGAGAATTGGGGTGGGTTTTTAGTGCAACCTATAGCAGTCGAATTTTGGCAAGGAAGGCCCAACCGTTTGCACGACCGAATTCGCTATCAACTTCAAGAAGATTTTAATTGGAAAATGGAACGTCTTTCTCCATAAATTTCGACAATATGGTATTTTATACTATGAAACCACTCTATCGAGTGGTTTTTTTATATGCATCAAAATCAAACGTTAGGGAATTTTAAATAACTTAAAACTTTAAAAAAGTAAGAATTACACATTTAATATAGATAAAAATATGTATTTCATCGATTTTATTTGGTGTTTAAACGATGATTAGCGTAAACTTGCTCAACCAAATCATTACAACGTTCTGTCAAAATTAATCCGAATAAAGTGTTTGCCCCACATCTACTTTTTCAAAACTTAACCTACTACTATGAAAGCAAAAATGTTTAGAGCATTGTTGCCGTTAGCAATCGTGTTCACTATGGTATCTTGTTCGTCTGACGCTACAGATGGAACTTCAATAGACAAACAACTTGTAACTACCTACAATTACAATGATGTTGAATTGAAGCTCGCTACGCTTATCAACAATCATCGTGCTAGTTTGGGATTAAATACTCTTGAAGTAATTAATCACATTTCTTATAAATC
>JBBRET010000034.1:0-31024 GCA_038202695.1 Flavobacteriales bacterium | reverse complement strand
CCCTCTCTTGGGCTTCCCGATTTTCATCGGGATAAACTTCTCGCCCAAACAGTATTGCATAAAAAAAGAGCAACATTTTCATGTTACTCTTTTACGCTGCTCCCTCTCTTGGGCTTCCCGATTTTCATCGGGATAAACTTCTCGCCCAAACAGTATTGCATAAAAAAAGAGCAACATTTTCATGTTACTCTTTTACGCTGCTCCCTCTCTTGGGCTCGAACCAAGGACCCTCTGATTAACAGTCAGATGCTCTAACCAACTGAGCTAAGAAGGAAGGTGTGTTACCTTTTAAAGCGGTTGCAAATATAATACGTTTTTTATTCCTTACAAATAAAAAACAAAAAAAATTAAAATAATTTATCGGCTATTAATTGATAGATATCTTTCCCGAAAGTTAATGCCATCAAAGTCAGCAAAATAATCATGCCTCCTGTCTGAACATACTCCATTGCTTTATCACTTAATTTTCTTCCCGTTACCATTTCTGCAATGGTAAATAGGGCATGACCGCCATCTAATCCAGGAATAGGCAACAGGTTCATGAAGGCCAATCCGATAGAAAATAAGGCTGTAAAGTTCCATATAAACTCCCAATTCCATGTATCGGGTAATTGACGGGCAATTCCAACCGGACTTTTAACTTGCTTGTAAGCACCTGTTTTTGGCTTCAAAATCAGTTTGAACTGTTTGATATTGTAATAAAACAACTGCCACGATTCTCTAACCGCAGCCGGAATTGCCGTAAAAACAGAATGTTTCTTATTGATAATATAAGCTTCTCTTTCAGAAAATTTTACTTTAAAACCTAGTTTGCCGTCAGGGTTAACCAATGCTTTTACTAAGGTTTCAGTGGCACCTCTCTTTACTTTTATGGCAACAGTGTCTTTGATGTTTGCTTTTATTTCATCTGTAAATTGGTCAAAATGTGCGCAGGGTTTATCATTAACCGCTAAAATGACATCCCCAATTTTTAAACCGCCTTTATATGCCTCTGAGCCCGGAAAGATAGAATCAATAGTAGCCTGATTCAACCTTGGTTGCACAAACTCTTTACCTTCGGTAGAAATGATTTTTCCTTTTTGTTCGTCGGTTAGAACTAGGTTTTCTCTTTTTCCGTTTCTTTCAATTTCAATGTTATCACTTAGTAACACATCAATAATCATCCAATTGAATTTGTCTTGATATTTTCCGTCAACTGAAATGATTTTATCTCCGTTTTGGAATCCTACACTTTTACCTACTGCACCAAAAGCCAAACCGTTTTTCTGAATAGCTTCTGTAGAAACATATTTTTGACCTACAGTTGAAAACATCGTTGTGTAAATAAACCAAGCTAATAATATGTTTACAACAATACCACCCAACATGATGATCAAACGCTGCCAAGCTGGTTTTGAACGAAATTCCCAGGGTTGTGCAGGCAGATTCATTTGTTCTTTATCCATGCTCTCGTCTATCATACCAGAAAGTTTTACATAACCTCCCAGTGGCAACCAACCAATTCCCCATTCGGTATCTCCAATTTTTTTCTTAATCAAAGAAAATCCGGCGTCAATAAATAAATAGAATTTTTCAACTCTTACCTTGAATATTTTTGCGGTAATGTAATGCCCTAATTCATGAAGGATTACTAGAACTGAAAGTATAAAAAGTATCTGTGCTATTTGTATCATTAAAAAGTGTAATTGTTATTTAAACGCACAAAAGTAAGGTTTCCACCTTACTCTGGCACATATTATTTGATTAAGATTATTTTTTTATGAATTTTTTATGAAATGTCCCTTCGGTAGTTTGAATGTCGATGTAATGAACACCAGAGGCTAACGAAGATACCGAGAAATCTGTGGTCGAATGTTCCATTACTTTTTGACCCAAATTGTTGTAAATAATCACTTTTTCTATACCAACAATGCTCGGCATTTGAATGTGCACTTCATCGGAACTTGGGTTAGGATAAAGAGCGATAGCATTGCCTAAATCAAAATCCTGATTGCCTAGTGTACTGGTCGAATTTCTGGAAATTAAATGCTTCTCAGGATCAAATACCACTGAAGTAATGGGAAACGGAACGGCGGTTATTAGGACTTCACCGTTAGTAGAGTTGTTTAAAATCAAATCAGCTTGCTCTCCGTTTGCACCGTAAATACGAACTGGAACAGGCATTTCAAAAAAGGAGACAGAAGCGTCGGACTGCGTTTGATTCACTACAAACCGTGCCTGTCCTGCTCCCCAATTCTGAGCAGTAATAGTATAGGTTGGATACCCTTGATTGTAAATCCAATCATTGAAAAACTCCGTCAGACTTTGCCCGTAAACGGCTTCTAGATGAGATTGTAAATTACTAGTTACAGCATATTTATAGGCCAAGTTTGGATCGGCTAAATAATTTTGAAGGGCCAGAAAAAAGGCAGCATCTCCCAATTTGAATCGCAGCATTTCTAAAACCATGGCGCCTTTGTCGTAACTCAATCGCCCACTAAAAATTCGGTTAACATTTGTAGCTTGCGCATCGGTTAAATAGAGGTTGCCATTTGGACTAGAAACAATATTGGCAATCATATCTGATTTTTCAGTGACAAATGCATCCAATCCATCAAAGTTTTCTATAACTAATGTTGCCATATACGTTGCAAATCCTTCGTTCAACCAGATGTCGTTCCAGGTTCCACAAGTTACTTTATTGCCAAACCATTGGTGTCCCAATTCATGAGCAATCAGTTGTCGACTAAAATTTTGCATGAAGGAAACTGTAGTATGCTCCATTCCACCGCCCCAACTAAACTGCGCATGACCGTATTTTTCATTTCGAAACGGATAAGGTTCAAATAGGGTTTCATATAAGTCCATTATCGCTAAGGTCTCATTTAATTGCGGTACAGCAGTTGTATAATTTTCAGGATAAATATAATTTACAATCGGGAATGTATTTGGTTCTGTGCCAGCTGTTTGAGAAAAGACTTGATAATTGGTAACTGCTATAGCAATCAAATAGGCTGGAATTGGATATCCGTGATGGAAATGTGTGGTTTTATTTCCTCCAGAAATTACGGGTGCTGAAGTTTCTACACCGTTAGAAACACTTACATATTGAGATGGCGCCGTGATATATACATCAATGCTGTCAATTTTATCATTTAAATCTTGTTTGCAAGGCCACCAATCTCGGGCACCAAAAGGTTCTGAAAGGGTCCAAATAATTGGGCTTCCACTATGGGTTGATTGCACAAAAGAATCAAAACCATTAGCAGGAGGAACTCCGGAATAACTAATTTCTATGGTGGCTGAAGTTCCAGCTACTTGAGTGGCAGGTAACGTAACGATTAGCTGATTGTTGGCATCTTCAACAAATGTCAAATTCGTGGTGCCTTTTTTAATTGAACTTACTGTTAACTGATTGGCAAAATCAAAGGTTATCGAATTCATATTGGACAAAGCAGTATAAGTCGTCGTTATTTTTCCGGTGACAAATTTTACAGTTGGATTTATGGTAAATTCTAATTTATGATACGTAATGTCATAATTTAGTGTATTCGGATTTACTTCAATGTTCATTAACGCTGCTGCCGATTTCATTTCAGCTTCTGCAATTGAACTGGAGGTAGTTTTGCTTTTTTGGCCAAAAATCAAAGAAATCGAAAAGCAAAGTAACAATAAGTAGGTTTTTTTCATAGCGATTGCAATTTTTTTTGCGAATATACTAAATATAGAAATATACTTCTCCCAAAAAAAATATAATTTAAGAGCTTATGGTGCTGACTTTAATAGCATTAGAAAAAGGTAAGTTTTTAGGCATCACAAAGGTTTTATCAAACATTTCATTAAATTTGCGTTCTTATAAAGAAATTGTCATGTTACAGATAAGTTACATCAGAGAAAACAAAGAAAAAGTTATTGCGGCTTTAGCCAAGAGAAACATGAATGTCGAAACGCTCCTGGAAGAAGTAATTCAGTTAGACGAAAACCGAAGAAGCACCCAAGTAGCGCTTGATAATAAGTTAGCCGAAGCAAACAAATTGTCCAAAGATATTGGCGAGTTGATGAAAAATGGCGAAAAAGCTAAAGCTGAAATATTGAAAATGAAAACAGTGCAGCTCAAAGAAACTAGCAAAGAACTGTCTGAAAAGTCAGATGCTATAGCTGAAAATTTGCTGCAAAAAATGTATTTGCTGCCTAATCTTCCTGCGGATATTGTTCCGGTTGGGAAAACTCCAGAAGAAAACGTAACCGTTTTTGAAGAAGGTAAAATACCAGTTTTACACGAAGGTGCGCAGCCTCATTGGGAATTGGTAAAAAAATACGACATTATCGATTTTGAGTTAGGCGTAAAAATTACAGGTGCTGGATTTCCAGTATACAAAGGTAAAGGAGCCAAATTGCAACGGGCTTTAATTTCCTATTTCTTAGATAAAAACACAGAAGCAGGATATCAAGAGTATCAAGTGCCTCATTTAGTTAACGAAGCATCGGCATACGGAACAGGTCAGTTGCCTGATAAAGAAGGACAAATGTATCATGATGCAACGGATGATTTGTATTTGATTCCAACAGCTGAGGTTCCGGTAACGAATATTTTTCGTGATGTAATTTTACAGGAAAGTGAATTGCCAATATTGTGTACTGGCTACACTCCTTGTTTCCGAAGGGAAGCGGGTTCTTATGGTGCCCATGTTCGGGGTTTGAATCGATTACACCAATTTGATAAAGTAGAAATAGTTCGCATCGAACATCCAGATAAATCCTATGAAGCGCTGGACGGCATGGTGGAGCACGTAAAAACCTTATTACAAGAATTGAAATTGCCTTACCGAGTTTTGCGTCTTTGCGGTGGCGATATGGGATTTGCATCCGCCTTGACTTATGACTTTGAAGTATTCTCAACAGCTCAAGATAAATGGTTGGAAATCTCATCGGTTTCTAATTTTGAAACTTTCCAAGCCAATCGATTAAAATTGCGTTTCAAAGGAAAAGAAGGGAAAACGCAGTTAGCGCATACATTGAACGGGAGTTCATTAGCCTTGCCGAGAGTTTTAGCCGGAATCCTAGAAAACTATCAAACTCCAGAAGGCATAGTAATTCCAGAAGTACTGCGCAAGTACACAGGGTTTGACATTATCAACTAAAAAAGTACCCTGACTGCTGGGCGGTCTTTTAACATATAATTGTCTTAATTGGACACATAAAGTGGTACTTTAGTGCATCCTTTTTTAAATTCATTCATGAAAAAAGTATTCTTTATAATTTTATTTTTCAGCTGCTTTTTGGCCCAAGCTCAAAACGAGCAACTGGCGAATAATTATTTTGACCGAGGAGAGTTTGAAAAAGCCTTGGTGAGCTATGAAGAATTGCTAAAATCTCAGGAGGGGAATTATAATTATTTCCAAAGAATGATAGAGTGTTACCAGCAATTGCAACAGTTCGAGAAATCGGAAAAAGCAATTGAAATGCGTTTGGACAAATACAAACAATCTAATCTTTTGATTGAGTTGGGGTACAATTACCAATTGCAAAAAAACCAAGATAAAGCAACTAAATATTACAATCAAGCTATTGATCGCGTCAAAAAAAACGCTACTGAAGTATATAGTATTGCCTTTGTTTTTGAAAGGAAAGCATTGATTGATTATGCACTTTTAGCTTATAAGACTGCCATAGAAAAAGATGCAAAATTGAGTTTCAATTATCAGATGGCGGTACTTTACGGACAACAAGGCAATACCAATTTAATGATAGAAATGTTCTTAGATGAATCGGCCAAGTACCCACAAAACCTTCCGATGATTCAAAACCAGTTGTCCCGATTTATGACTGAAGATGTGGATGTTAATTTTAATGAAGCACTAAAAAAAGCCTTGTTAATCAGAGCTCAAAAAACGCAAGATGTTTTTTGGAATGACTACTTGAGTTGGCTTTTTATTCAGCAAAAAGAATACGGAAAAGCTTTCATTCAGCAAAAAGCCATCTACAAACGAAACCCCGAATCATTTGCCAATATTGTAAGTCTGGGGCAAATGGCCATAGAAGACAACGATCAGGATTCGGCTCAAGAAATTTTGACTTTTGTTTTAGACAATACCAAAGATTTGGATTTGCTGATTCAAGCACATTCCTATCTAATAGAAATGAAAATTAATCATGCCACCGAGAAGGAATATCCGGCAATTACAGCCGAATTAGATGGTTTGATAAAAGAATTTGGTGTCAGTCCTTACACGCTTTCTCTTTTGAAATTGCAAGCAGATTTTAATGCTTTTCATTTAAATAATCCTGAAAAGGCAAAAGAAATTTTGAAAACGGCTATGGAGTTGCCAATTAATAGATACCAAATAGCAGAAACCAAAATGGAGTTGGCAGATATTTTTTTGTTTGAAGAAAAATTCAATCAGGCACTTCTCTATTATTCACAGATTGATGAAGAGATGAGCGGCGATGTTATAGGTCAAGAAGCCAGTTTAAAAACCGCTAAAACCAGTTATTTTAAAACTGATTTTGAATGGGCATCACACCAATTGAAAGTATTGAAATCAGCTTCATCGCAACTAATTGCCAACGATGCCCTAGATTTATTTTTACTGATAAGTGACAACACTGTTGAAGATTCGTTGCAGGTAGCTTTGAAGAAATTTGCCCGAGCAGATTTTAAGCTGTATCAAAATAAGAAAAAAGAAGCACTGTTGCAATTTCAGTTAATTCAAAAAGAACATAAAGGCGAAGATATTGAAGCCGTGACTTTACTGCGAATTGGAAAAATTTATGAAAAATCAGGAGATTTTATTAAAGCCTTAGAAAGCTACAACGAAATAAGTACCAGGTTTAAGGAAAGCATTTATATTGACGAAGCCTTGTATTATTCAGCTGAAATCTATAACGTGCAATTGAAAGATCCCGAAAAAGCAAAACCGCTTTATGAAGAAATGATTTTCAAACACGAAGACAGTATTTATTATGTAGATTCGAGAAATAAATACCGAAAATTACGTGGAGATACTAACCTTTAGTTCTCAGTTCACAGTTTCAGTCGACAGTTTAAATAAATTTTTAAACTTCATAAACCTTATAAACCTTAAATCTTATGATACTTTATAACGTAACTATTAACATCCACGAAAGCGTTCACGACCAATGGATGCAATGGATGCAAGAAAAACACATTAAAGAGGTGTTGGCAACAGGAAAATTTTCAGCAGCCCGAATGGTCAAAGTTTTGGTAGACGAAGATATGGGCGGAACCACTTATGCTATTCAGTATACCACAGATAGTAAAGCAACGTTGCAACGGTATTATGATGAAGATGCACCAAGATTGAGAGACGAAGGACAAAGACTGTTTGGAGATAAAATGCTAGCATTTAGAACAGAATTGCAGTTGATATCAGAGCATTAATTAATATGGATTCCCGCCTACGCGGGAAAGACAGTTTAAGAAAACGAAAAAACAGCAGAAAAGCAATATGGATTCCCGCCTACGCGGGAAAGACAGTTCAAGAAAACGGAGAAACAACAGAAAAGCAATATGGATTCCCGCCTACGCGGGAAAGACGGTTCAGGAAAACGAAAAAATAGCAGAAAAGCAATATGGATTCCTGCCTACGAGGGAAAGACAGTTCAAGAAAACGAAAAAATAGCAGAAAAGCAATATGGATTCCCGCCTACGCGGGAAAGACAGTTCAAGAAAACGAAAAAAAGCAGGAGCTAGATCAATTATTGCTTGTCTTTCCCGCGAAGGCGGGAATCCATTATGATAAAAAATGTATAAAACAATTCATCAATATTATGTTTATATTTTAGCCAGCCAAAAGAATGGAACATTATATATCGGTGTAACAAATGATTTAGAAACGAGAATTTTACAACACAAACAAAAAATAAACGAAGGTTTTACTTCTAAATACAATGTTACTCTTTTAGTTTATTTTGAAAGTTTTCAATATATAGCTGAAGCAATTAAAAGAGAGAAACAACTCAAAAAATGGAATCGTCAATGGAAGATTAATTTAATTGAAGAAGAAAACTTAGATTGGAAAGACCTCTCGGATGACTGGTTTAATTAACATGGATTCCCGCCTACGCGGGAAAGACAGTTCAAGAAAACGGAGAAACAACAGAAAAGCAATATGGATTCCCGCCTACGCGGGAAAGACAGATCAAGAAATCGAAAAAAGCAGGAGCTAAATCAATTATTG
This sequence comes from Flavobacteriales bacterium, assembly GCA_038202695.1. GTDB lineage: Bacteria > Bacteroidota > Bacteroidia > Flavobacteriales > Flavobacteriaceae > Flavobacterium. The sequence continues at coordinate 22,844 of JBBRET010000034.1, read as the reverse complement.
CTTGTCTTTCCCGCGAAGGCGGGAATCCAGAAAGCACAAAACTAAATAGGGACATGAACGACGTTAGAGCAAAAAAACACCTTGGACAGCATTTTTTAACAGATGAGTCTATTGCCCAAAACATAGCCGACACGCTGCATTTTGAAGGCTACGACATTACTTTAGAAATTGGTCCTGGAATGGGAGTTTTGACTAAATATATAATAGACAAACCAACCACCACTTACGTCATCGAAATTGATAGAGATTCGGTTGCGTATTTAGAGGAACATTATCCAAAGTTGCACGGGAAAATAATTGCTAAAGACTTTTTAAAATACAATATTAACGAAGTTTTCGAAGGCAAACCGTTCGCAATTATTGGCAATTTTCCTTATAATATTTCTACCCAAATTGTATTTAAATGTTTAGAGTTGCGACACCAAGTTCCAGAGTTTTCAGGAATGTTTCAAAAAGAAGTTGCTGAACGCATTTGCGAAAAAAAAGGCACTAAAACCTACGGAATTCTATCCGTTTTGGTACAGGCGTTTTATGATGCGGAGTATTTATTTACGGTTTCTCCAGAGGTTTTTAATCCACCACCCAAAGTAAATTCAGGGGTTTTACGCTTGCGCAGAAAGGAGAATTTCACGCTGCCTTGTAATGAAAAATTATTCTTTTCAGTAGTTAAAACAGGTTTCCAACAGCGACGCAAGACGTTAAGAAATAGTTTAAAATCGTTTAACCTTTCAGATAATTTAAAAGAAGATACTATCTTTGACCTCAGACCAGAACAACTCACGGTAGCACAATTTATTGAACTTACTCAAAAAATAGAAGCCAATGCAGTTTAAAATCAGCAAAGAACTCTTAGTCCAAATCGAGGAGCTTATTCATCAAAAAAATGACCAGGAATTGGAAATTTTATTGAATGATATGCACCATGCTGATATTGCTGAGATTTTTGATGAGCTTGAAATTGAAGAAGCTATTTATATTTTCAAAATTCTGGATAGCGAAATCACCGCTGAAATTTTATTAGAATTAGAAGATGACGTCCGTGAAAAAATTCTTAAAGGACTTTCTGCTAAAGAAATTGCCGAAGAATTAGATGAAATGGATACTGATGATGCTGCCGACATTATTGGGGAACTTTCACAAAGTAAAAAAGAGGAAGTAATCTCAGAGCTTGAAGATGTAGAGCATGCCAAAGATATTGTAGATTTGTTGCGTTACGACGAAGATACAGCCGGAGGTTTGATGGGAAAAGAATTGGTGAAAGTCAACGAAAATTGGAATGTCCTGACCTGTGTCAAAGAAATGCGAATTCAAGCCGAAAACGTTACGAGAGTCCATTCAATTTATGTAGTTGACGATGAGAATAGATTAAAAGGCAGATTATCACTCAAAGATTTGTTAACTACTTCAACTAAAACTCCTATTAGTGAAGTTTATATCAAGAAAGTAGATTCAGTAAGAGTAAATATGCCTAACACTGAAGTTGCACGAATCATGCAAAAGTATGACTTAGAGGCGATTCCGGTAGTTGATGAATTAGGTCGATTAGTGGGTCGCGTTACTATTGATGACGTAGTTGATGTAATCAAGGAAGAAGCTGATAAAGATTACCAAATGGCTGCGGGTATCTCTCAGGATGTTGAAGCAGATGATAGCATTATTGAATTAACCAAGGCACGTTTACCTTGGCTGGTTTTAGCGCTTTGTGGCGGATTTGTTTCTGTAGAAATGCTCGGATTATTTGGCGATGCAATGCAAAAACACGGCGAATTATTCTTTTTCACACCACTAATTGCGGCAATGGCAGGAAATGTTGGCGTTCAATCTTCGGCAATTATTGTCCAAGGTTTGGCCAATCAATCTATCAGCGGTTCTATTTTTAACCGATTGCTAAAAGAAATCTCCTTAGCCTTATTTAACGGAGTTATTTTAGCAACCATTCTTTTTATCGGAAGTCATTTTATCCTTGGTGTTGAACCAAAAATCGGAATGATTGTAACCATTGCACTGATTTCTGTAATTATCATAGCGTCACTTATTGGCACATTTATCCCATTAATTCTTGATAAGTTTGGCATCGATCCAGCCTTAGCAACCGGCCCATTTATTACTACCAGCAATGATATCTGTGGAATCTTAATTTACTTTTCAATTGCCAAAATGATTCTTGGGTTTTGATTTTTTTGAGTTAAACCACGAATTTGTTTAATTGCAATACGTATTTTATTAATTTCTATTTCTTTTCTAAAGCTTCAACCCTACTCATTAGGGCGTTTAATTTATTCTCAAGAGCTTCGTTTTTCTTTTTTAGGTCTTCATATTTAACATTCAATTCTTTAAAAGCATTTACAGAGGCAATTAAAACGGGATGTATATTAAAATTTAAGAATCCATCCGCATCAGTTCCCACAGCATCAGGAAAAAGAGGTTGTACTTCTTGCGCAATAAAACCTTCAAATTCAGTATCTAAAACTTTTTGTTCAAACTTGCGTTCACCAACATTTTTATAATTAAATCGAATTGGATTTAGTTGTAAAATTTCGGTCAATCCTTTGGTATAATTACCATTAATCGTTTTTAATCGTTGATCAGAAACTATTGTCCAAGTTGTAGTTCCGGGTTTTCTACCTTCATTTAAAGACAGCTCAAATTGTCCTCCGGGTAATGCTGTTCCGATTCCGACATCGCCAGTAGCTGTAATTCTCATTTTTTCTGCCAGCACACCATTGTTTGTTTTAAAGGCCAAATAGCCAGAGTTATTTCCTGTAGTTGTATTTGATTTTCGACCTTCAATAGTGGCAAAAACCCGCGTCACCGTTGCCGCATCATTATTATAACCCCCCAAAGATAAAGCGCCACCAATATCAATGTTCTGTGCATTGTTAGTCATAATATGCAGATTACCTCTTACTGTTGATGAAGTTGCATTGTTCTCATCTACAATTTCTAATCTTGATTGAGGTGTGCTTGTCCCAATACCAACATTAACTGATGCTGTTGCGCCATTCAATCCGTTTATACTTCCTAATACTAATGAGTTACTTGACCCAGCGGTTGCTTTATATCCAATTGCTGTTGCGTTAGTTAACAAGGTTGAAGTTGTTGCTGTATCTGCTCCAATTCCTGTATTATTACTTCCTTGATTTATAGTTGAAAGAGCATTAAATCCTACGGCCGTGTTATTAGAACCAGTCGTATTTATTCCTAAAGATGTTGCTCCAATTGCCGTATTGTTAGTTCCTGTTGCTGTCGTATTAAATGCATTCAAACCGAAAGAAGAATTAGTAGTACCAAATAAACCGGCCATAATATTATTCCTTTTAAAAACCACATCGATATCATCAGTTGTGCCAATAAAATTAGTTGTAGCATTTGTTCCAGAATTACCAACTAAACCCCAAGCATTTGCGGAGGCATTTTGCCAAGTAGCAGTTCCGTTAGCATCACTAGCTAAAACTTTGCCTGCAGCTTGATTGCCATCAACCATACGAATGTTACCAACTATATGTAATTTATCTAAAGGAGTAGATGTGCCAATTCCAACATTACCACTATTTTTAATAGTCATTCTGGTAATAGGACTGCTTCCGCCTATTGGAGTTGTAGCAAAGTGTAAAGCTCCTGGCATTTTATTTAGTCCTGTAGTTCCATCTACTTGGGAGCTAATTGAAGTGGCAGGAATATATTGAGTCCCATCAAATCCTGAAAAATAATTAAATGAAATAAATTGTCCTGAATTTAATATTGTTGGTGAAGAAATAGTTCCTCTTGACAATCCATAAAATATTGATATAGGATCATTTGTGTTATTGGATGATTGAAAAACAATATTATTATTAATTCCTTCAGAGGCAACAAACATCTTTTGGGACAAACTGCTAGATCCTAAATATGTTGGATTTGTGCCATTATTACCAATTTCAATTCGTCCGTCATTCTTTATTCTAAAATTATCGGTATTGTTTGTTCTTATAACTAAATCAGTATTGTCAGTTGTGCCAATAAAATTAGTTGTAGCATTTGTCCCTGAATTACCTGTTGTACCCCATGCTGTATTAATTGCATTCGTTTGGACCCATTCTTTTGTTATTATTGCTTTTCCATCAGCAGCATCTATCATTGCATTTGTGGTCGACGGTAAACGGGTTAGTCCATTTTTTAAAACCACCATAGCATCACTTTGTTCAGCCGCATCAACTATATTATTATTGTTAGCATCAATAGCGTTACCTATCACAAATAATCTATCGGTTGCATTGGCAGTTCTAAATTGAGTGTCTCCATTAATTGAAGGGACATAAGTTGTTGCTCCAATTCCCATGACAGTCTCTCCAAAGCTTGGAGTAGTATTTTGCATGCCAAATGCCATTGACCGAGATCCGGTAGCTGAATTCGAACTACCTAAAGCTACTGATTGAAAACCGCTTGAAGTATTGGTGCTGCCAATTGCAACTGATGAAAAATTACTAGCATTATTACCCGATCCAATTGAAATAGCGCGTGACACTGATGATATACATCCAATACCAATTGCAATGGCATCTTGAGATCCTCCCGTGACTGCTGCTCCTTGTCCAAATGCAAAGGAACTTTGTCCTGTTGCTGATGCACTTGCTCCAAATGCAAAAGAATTAGTTCCAGAAGCCGATGCTCCTGAACCTGCAAAAGAACCGAATCCAGAAGCGGTAGAATTATTTCCAAAAGCAACAGAATTATTACCAATATTAACATCATCCCATTGTGTTCCAGTTACAATGCCAGCTCTAAATGCCGCTTTTCTAGGGTTCCAAACCATTCGTGTTCCTGCTCCACTTGGAGTAATTGCTCCGCTTCCTATTGTCCCTGTAGCAACCAAACCATCTGTGCCATCTATTAGAACAGCACCAGCATCAGCAGTAATGGTATTTCCTAAACCTGCTCCACCAAAATCATACGCTTGGTCTAGTGTGCCAGAAGCTGTACTTTGCAAATATTCTTTAGTAACCACTGCTTTTCCATCTGCAGCAGTAATCATAGCATTTGTTGTTGACGGTAAACGGGTTAAACCGTTTTTGAGAACTATCAGTGCATCACGTCGTTCAGATGCATCAGGAAAATCATTGTTATTAACATCTAGTGCATTACCTATCACAAACAATCTATCCGTTGCATTTGCTGCTCTAAACTGAGTTGCTCCGCTTAATGAAGGTGAATAAATAGTTGCGCCAATTCCAAAAACAGTTTCTCCAAAACTTGGAGCTGTATTTTGAATGCCAAATGCAGTTGAAGCAAACCCACTTGATGTTGTACTTTGTCCAAATGCTGTTGAACGATTTCCACTAGCAATCGTCGCATTGCCGAAAGCAGTTGAAAGATTTCCGGATGCAATATTTGAACCACCAAAAGAAGTCGCATTATCTCCACTTGCTCTTGTAAAAAAACCAAAAGCTGCTGAATAATCTCCACTTGCCTCTGTACTTTCTCCAAATGCAAATGAATAAATCCCAATATTAACATCATCCCATTGTGAAAAATTAACTTGACCCGCTCTAAAAGCCGCTTTTCTAGGATTCCAAAACATTTTTGTTCCCGCACCACTTGGTGCAATAGCGCCATTTCCTAAAGTTCCTGTAGAAACCAAACCATCTGTTCCATTTATTAAAACAGCACCAGCATCGGCAGTTATTGTTTTTCCTAAACCTGCACCACCAAAATCGTAAGCTTGATCTAATGTTCCTGTATCACTTCCTTTAATAGGTATCCATGTAGTGGTTGTATTATTCCAATAATAAAAACCTTTGAGTGTTGCTCCTATGTCGTTTTTTAAATAAACCAACATTCCTTGTTGTGCAACTGTTGGATTTGTAGCCGGAAAAGCATCTACTTTCGGTATCAATAAGCCATCCGTATTGCTTGGTGTAGCCTCATTACTTGATTTGATATCCAATTGTGCGTTTGGGTTTGTAGTGTTTATTCCAACTTGTGAAAAAACGACTACTGGAAAAAATAAAAAGAAGTATAATTTTTTCATGCTGTTAGTATTAATTGCATTTTTTGTTTTGAAATGAAATAGTTAATAATCAATCCTTTAAAAGTTTAAAGGTTATTAATATTGTCTTTGAATGCAATACGAAATTTGGAGTACTTATACTTACGGATAAATGGAAAGAAAAAATTAAGAATGCCTATAATCAGTAGAATTTACAGATTCTTCTGAGAAGAGGGGGGAATTTAGAAATAAAAAAATACGCCATAAAGCGTATATAAGAGATTTTAAGAAACTACAAGGTAAGCAGTAAAGTTGTTGTTAATCCATGGTCATTTTTCACAGAAACAGTTCCATTGATCGATTGAATTCTGTTTTCAATATTTTTCAAACCGTTTCCAAACGGATTCTTTTCTGTCAAACCAGTTCCGTTATCCTTAATCACGATTTGTAGCTTTTTTTTATCTATTAAACGGATGTTAAAATGAACCGTAGTAGCATTTGAATGCTTTAATGAATTGTTGAAGACTTCTTTACAGATGTAAAATAAATTCTTTCTAAACCGTCCATCAATGATAATTTCTTCTAATTTTTCAATATCATTTTTAAAATAAAAAGTCATCGCTGTTTTGTCAAAAAGCTGAAAAGCATATTGTTTTATATATTCAGAGAAAAGATGCAGGTTGTTTTGATCAGCGTTTAAGGACCAAATAAAAGCATGCAATCGTTTAGAAATTTCTGTTCCTGTTTGATTAATTTTCTCAGCCAATTGTAATTTATCAGAGTTGTTTTCAGCAGAAACAATTAAATTGGAGTAAATTAAAATACTACTCAAACCACTGCCAATATCATCGTGTAAATCTTTGCTAATTTCATTCTTCTGTTCTAAAAGTTGTTTTTGGATTCTGTTTTTTCTTTTAAAAATTAAAATGGTCAATAATAGTAGGAATATAAAGAGCGACAAAGCAATGATTTGTAAATACGTAAACTGCTTTTCATTTTTTAGCTTTTCAACTTCAAGTGAAAGCAACTTATTTTCGTTTTTGGAATAAAGTTCAGAAATATTCTGAATGAATTCGTTTCCCTTCAAACGTGTTTCCATATCAATGGCTATGATTTTATCTTGAATGATGGAAGCCGATTTATAGTCCTCAATGCTTTGGTAACTTTCTAAAATATAAGTGTAAAAATATTTTTTATAAGCGTTATTTACGGCGTGATCACTCAAAATTACTTCTCCTAACTGGTAATAATGATCGATGTTAGATTGCGTAGCATAGCATTGAGAAATCAAACCATAATTGATGAGTACCACATCGTAATAGTCACTTTCGGTGGCCGATGCAATACTTTTATTGAAGTAAAAGAAAGCACTATCCACCTTTCGTTGTGCCAAATAAATTTCTCCGAAGGTTTGTTCTGTGTTCGGAATTCCTCTTCTGCTTTTGTTTTTTAAAGCATAATAATATGCTCTTTTATTATACCAAAACGCAGAATCAACTTGATTGATCCTCAATTTTACCTGCGCTAAATTGTTATAAATATATTCTTCATCAATGTTACTTCTAATATGATGGCTTACTCCTTTTTTTGGAAAAAACTTGGTTGATTTTTGTAACGCTTTTTCCGTGTCATAATATTGTTTTTTTTCGAAAAAATTAATCCCTTGAAAAAAATATCCGTTTGAAATAAGTGTACTGTCTTTCAATTGAATGGCTATAGCAGTTGCCTTTTGCGCTTCGGTGGTTCCAAATTGAAATAATCCGTTGTAATAAAACAGTTCCGACTGTAAACTTTTATAAAAGAAACTTGTAGTGTCGATTGTGTTTATAGTCTGCAGGTCTTTTGATTTAATCAACCATTTTTGAGAAGAATCGATTTCATCCGTATCTAAAAAATGTTCTGCTAAAAGAAAACTATACTTAATTTTTTCATTTGAAGTGTGCGCATTTTTATAGAGCTGAATCAGCTTCTTTTTTTCTTTTTGGGAAAAACAAATACTGGAAAATAACAAGCTAAATAGTAACAAAATAAGGCTTTTATTCATATCCTTATCGCTTTAAGTAAACATTTACGGCTTCAACTCTAGTGTTCACATGCAGTTTTTCATAAATGTTTTGAATGTGTTTTCGAACTGTTCCAACACTAATCCCTAAGTGATGCGCTACTTCTTTATTCATTAACCCTTTTGCAATAAGGTCGAGTATTTCATTTTCACGTTGCGTCAGTGTTTCAATTTCAGGGTTTTGATTTTCAAACTTAGAAAAACTAGCCACCACTTTTCGGGCAATACTAATACTCATTGGACTTCCGCCTTCAAAAAGCTCGTCTAACGCGGCAATGATATTAACCGGTCCTTCCGTTTTTAGAATATAACCACTGGCGCCAGCGGTTAAACTTTGAAATATTTTCTCGTCATCTTCAAAGGAAGTACACATCAAAAAAAGCAGACTAGGTTTAATCCTTTTTAGTTTTTTGACACATTCGATACCATTATCTCCGGGTAAATTAATATCCATTAAAACGGCGTCACAATCTAGAATTGGAATAGATGCCAAAGCCTTTTCTGCATTTTCAAAGGATTCTACGAGGATGTATTGATTGGTATATTGAATCATCATCGAAAGTGCTTCTCTCAATCCGTGGTCATCTTCTACTATACAGAGTTTCTTTTTCATCCTTATTGCTACTAACAATGTAAAAATAAATATACTAAAACAAATTGGAAATACGTAAATGAGCGTACAAAAAGGAAACTTTTTCTGAGATATTTTGTGTTTTGAACTATAACCCTAAAAAGGTTTGACTCGCTCCTAAAAAACAAAAAGCTCCTCTTTTCAGAGAAGCTTTGTACCCGGAGCGGGACTTGAACCCGCACGGTTGCCCACAGGTGTTTGAGACCAGCGCGTCTACCAATTCCGCCATCCGGGCTTAGGAGACAAAACCAACAACAGTTGATTTATCGCGAAAAACAAACAACAAAAAGATTGCTTATTTTTAAACACGGTGCAAATGTAAAAAATAAAATATCATTTTCTAAAAAAAATACTGTAAAATATCCTTTCAGAGTTAGATTTAATTTCTAAATTTGCACCTCGGTAAAACGAACAACAACTAACTAACTACACCCGAGGCACTTCTGAATTAACGGAGCGCAGCAGGTAAAACAACTAATTAAAATGTCGCATTTAGAACCAGAAGCAAAGATATTTGCGTGTTCGCAAAGCGTCTATCTGGCTGAACAAATAGCTCAAAACTATGGTGTTCCGCTAGGTAAAGTAACGTTCTCAAAATTTAGTGATGGTGAATTTCAACCTTCTTTTGAAGAATCAATAAGAGGATTGCGTGTTTTTATTGTCTGTTCCACTTTTCCAAGTGCCGACAATTTAATGGAACTTTTGTTAATGATTGATGCTGCAAAAAGAGCATCAGCCCGACACATAACTCCCGTAATTCCGTATTTTGGTTATGCAAGACAAGACAGAAAAGACAAACCAAGAGTTCCGATTGGAGCAAAACTAATAGCAAAACTATTAGAAACCGCTGGAGCTACTCGAATCATGACAATGGATTTACATGCCGATCAGATTCAAGGGTTTTTTGAAATGCCAGTCGATCATTTGTTTGCATCGACTATCTTTTTGCCTTATGTAAAGAGTTTGCAACTAGACAATTTGACTATTGCTTCTCCAGATATGGGAGGTTCCAAAAGAGCATATGCCTATTCTAAGTTTTTAGAATCGGATGTGGTAATTTGCTACAAACAAAGAAAAGAAGCCAATGTGATTGATACCATGGAATTGATTGGTGAGGTGAAAGGGAGAAATGTGATTTTGGTTGATGATATGATTGATACCGGAGGGACATTAGCTAAAGCGGCTGATTTGATGATGGAAAAAGGAGCTTTGAGCGTTAGAGCAATTTGTACACACGCTATCCTTTCAGGTGAAGCTTATGAGAAAATAGAAAATTCCAAATTATTGGAATTGATTGTTACCGATTCTATTCCGTTAAAGAAGGAATCAAAAAAGATTAAAGTAGTTAGTTGTGCGCCTCTTTTTGCAGAAGTGATGAACATGGTGCAGCACAACAATTCCATCAGTGGTAAGTTTTTGATGTAACGTCGGAAAAAAGAAGCAAGAGGAAAGAAAAAAAACTTCAATTGAAATATTATCTTTGAAGTTTAGCAGAAGATTGCGTTTAGGATTACTTCACCAAACATTTATTTTTTTAAGTGTTCAGTGAATGCAAGGATTTGCAGCAAGTACCATGTACTGCGGAAAGCTTGGTCCGAAGGAAACGCCCAAATTGAATTTTTTATTAATTATATATATTTTACAATGAAATCGATTACGATTAAAGGATCACAAAGAGAAAGCGTGGGCAAAGTTGCGACTAAAGCCTTACGTAATGCTGGAATGGTTCCTTGCGTTATTTACGGAGGAAGTCAACCAGTACATTTTGCAGCAGAAGTTAAAGCATTCAAAAGCTTGGTTTACACTCCAAACGCACACACAGTTGCGATAGATTTGGATGGTAAAATTACTAATGCAATATTGCAGGACATTCAGTTTCACCCAGTATCAGACAGAATCAATCACATTGATTTTTTCCAATTGAGTGATGACAAAGAAATCATTATGGAAGTGCCTGTTAAGGTATCTGGAACGTCTCCAGGAGTACTTTTAGGAGGTGTTTTGAACTTGAACCAACGTAGATTAAAAGTGAAAGCTTTGCCAAAAAATTTACCTGATTTTGTTGAAGCAAATATTGCAGAATTGCAAATGGGTAACAAATTATACGTTACGAAATTAGAAACAAAAAACTTTAAATTGATGCACCCAGACAATACGGTTGTGGCTCAAGTTAAGATTTCTCGTGCTGCTATGAAAGCGGCTCAAGAAGCTGCAAAAGCCGAAAAAGGTGGAGCAAAAAAGAAAAAATAAGCACTTTATTTTTACAATATCAAAAGCATCAGTTTGTACTGGTGCTTTTTTTTTGACCGCTATTTAGTTTACTTTTGCACCATGAATTGGTTTAAGAAATTATTTAAAACAACTACAATCTCTGAAAATTCAGACGGAATGAAGAAATACCTTATTGTCGGGCTTGGAAACATTGGAGCCGAATATGTAAATACACGCCATAACATTGGTTTCAAAATAGTTGATTATGTTGCGCAAACTGCAAACGTATCATTTGAAACTGCCAAACTTGGCGCGGTAGCCGAATACGCTATAAAAGGCAGAAAGTTGCTATTGCTGAAACCCAACACCTATATGAATTTAAGTGGTAAAGCGGTAAAGTATTGGATGGATAAAGAAAATATCGCCAAAGAAAATGTACTGGTAATTACCGATGATTTGAATTTGCCTTTTGGCACTATTAGAATAAAGGCCAAAGGCTCAGATGGTGGGCATAACGGATTGAAAAACATACAGCTTATCTTGAACACCACTGATTATCCCCGTTTCCGTTTTGGAATTAGTGACGAGTTCAAAAAAGGACAGCAGGTAGATTATGTTCTAGGAGAATGGAATGAGGCCGAAAAAGTGAAGTTGACCGAAAGGTATAAAGTCGCTAAAGAAATAATAGAATCTTTTGCCTTAGCCGGGTTAAACGAAACTATGAATGGCTTTAATGGCAAATAAATAAGTCCTGAATAATTAATTCAGGACTTATTTATTTGACTAGCGTTAAGAATTTATTCTACAACTAATTTTTTAGTCACAATTCCTTTATCACTTTTAATATTTACAAAATATACACCACTGCTAGCGTTTTCTAAAGTAATAACTTGAACCAAATTGGCTGATTGATCAAATTGATTTTCATAAATTGTTTTTCCAGTAACATCAAACACTTCCACCGAAAAGTTATTTATTAAATCTTTAAACTGAATGTTAAAACTACCTTTATTTGGATTAGGATAAATGCTAAAATCGTTTTGTGAAAAAGAGTCATTTGCTAAAACATTAGTTTTAAACTCACTTGCAATAGAATTATACCATGCTAGCATTCTTGTTGCCTGGCCTGCGGTAAACATATACATACACGCATCATTTACATAATCCATATAGTTCATCGTTAAGGCATATTCGTCAGTTAAGCAACCAGGAACGCTTCCGGCTGACGGACAATCGTAATCCTCTACATTTTGTGAAGGAGTGTCACAAACTCCGTCTCCATTAGGGTTAAAAAATCTATAAACAGCACAATTTGTTTCTCCACAACCTGCAAAAGTATGGTCTAAATTAAAATAGTGTCCTAATTCGTGTGTCAATGTTCTTCCTAAATTGTAAGGAGCTCCGGGAACATATCCGGTGCAACCGCTTCCTGAGCCAAAGGCTGCTCTTGCAATAACAACGCAATCTCCAGCAGCTGGAGACGCTCCTAAATTAGAATACCCTAATATTCCATTTCCAGCATTTCTACATACTAAATTTAAATAACCAGCCCAAGTTGGATCATTGTCGTTGCTGCCTAAGAAATCTGTCCCGAATGTTACGGCCAAATCCCCATTAGCTAGATTAGTTCCTGCAGGGTGATTTTGAGTTGCTAAAACGAATTCTACTTCTAAGCTTCCAGTATTCGTAGTAGGATAAAAGGGAGCATCAGCTTCATAATTAGAAATATCGGCGTTTGTCGCATTATAATCAGCATTTAAAATATTAATTTGTGTTTGAGCCAATTGTCTAAAACAAGCTTTTAAAGTAGATGTAGTTGCAACGGCTGGGAAATGAACTGCAACAGGAATCTGGATTACGGTGTTTGTAGTAGTACTGTTTCTGTTAGCGGCTAATTTTTGTAATTCAATATCAAACTTACTTTGTTGATTAAAATAGGCTTGTCTCTGAGCAGGGTTGTTCATTATTTGCGCCATCTTTTCTTGCATGCCACAGGTTCTGTGTTGGGCAAAACTTACTTGAAAAACAAACAGTACGAAAAGTAATTTTAGTTTCATTATATGTGGTGATTTAATTTAAAAGTGTTCAAAAATAGACAAATGTTTTTCATGATGTAATTTTTAACCAAAAAATGTTATGAATAATGATACTTTGCACAGCTTGCTGTAATTATTTGCTTTTTAGATAAGTATAGTTTTACAACTCTAACTTAAATGTATTCTATGCTTAAAAAAGAACTCCTGTTCCAATGGCATAAAGTTGTAAATAGGTAACGGTATGGTTTCACCTAGTTTTATTAAAAAGGCCTACTTAAGATTTGGCGGGAAATTATAAATTAAACTAAAAGCATAAAAAAAGGGAAATCATTTGATTTCCCTTTTTTTGTATTTAAATTCAAGTACTTATTCGATCACAATACGTTGTACTAATTTCTCGTTACCATCTGAAATAGAAACTAAATAAACACCTGCTTGTGCATTGTTTAATTGAATGTTCTCATTAAACGTAGCTTGATTTGAATAATTGTTTTCAAACAATATTCTTCCTCTCATGTCGTATACACTTACTTTGATTTCATTTGAAGTGTTATTTTCAAATTGAATGTTGAAGTTACCTCTATTTGGATTCGGATAAATTGCAAAATCAGTTAATCGATTCACTGGCGTGGATAATGCAATGGTTTGCGTACAAACTTCTATGCCCCATGAATTTACGGTACCCGTATCTCCAGCAAAGTTGTCGTATACTCTGAAAGTCCAGTTTCCTTGTGGATTTTGACCATTAAATGCAGAAAGGTTTACTCCTGGCACAACAGTTTGTAGTGTTGCACCGCCAGTACAGTTAATTGCCGCTCCATCATCGCTAAACTTCAAATTTAAAGTGCCACTAGTGTTGCCACAACTTCTATTAAATAACTTTACAAAAGTTGTTGGATCTTGTGGGCTACTAATATCAGTTTGAACATCCGATAAATAAGTGTGTGTTAAACTGTTGAAAACATTGATATCAGATATCGTTCCGCCAATTGGAACATTTAAAGTACGCGTTGTAAAACTTCCTGGCGCTTGGTTTGTAATTGGAATAGTACCCGTAAAATTGTAGGTATTACAAGCACTAACAATAGAATAACCGAGTGCAATATTTTTAGAAACAGTATAGAAGATATTACCAACCGCTTCAATTAGAATCCTACAAGTAGCAGATGGAGTAGTAGGAAGTGTAAAACTTTCTGAGCCATCATTTGGAGTATTAGCAGCCAAAACTATTGGGAATGTTAGACCACCATCTGTAGAAAATAGGATGTTTACATTAGCAGTGTTAATTCCATTAGCAGTAGTTCCAGCTACGTTCCAATTTACAGTTGCAGTTGATCCAAGATCCCACGAAGTATCCGCAACGGATGGAGAAGTAATAGCAAAAGCAGCTCCAGTATTCACTACAGTAACTACAGTAGCTACACTAGAAGTTTGCCCTCCATTAAGTACATTATCTCTAACCGTAAATGCAAAAGCTAAACTTCTTGCTACAGAAGAGGTAGTTTCCCAAGTTGTAGTTAAATTACCAGCTAAAACATCTGAAAAAAGAGGCATGTATCTTACTGGTGAAAGACTTGGTGGACGTGATCTAAAGTTTGGTCCATCAGTTTTAGTAGGAGAAGGGAACGTTGCTGTGCCACCAACTACTGTTGCATCGTCATTTTGTTCCCAGCAGTAGGTTAATACTTCACCAGTTGTTCCAACTCCAGTCCCAGTCAATTTGAAGGCTGTACTGATCGGAATAGAGAATGCAGCTCCTAATACTGTTGCTGTTGGTCTTGGGTTTGTAACGGCTAAACTGGTAGTAATAGGACATGTTTTCCCACCCATGTTTGATTGAATTTGTGAAATACTTTTAAACGCGTAATAATCGTCTGAGTTGGATTGCATGTCAGTTCCGTTACCACCAATTCCAGCATAAGCCATAATTGTTGACCCAGAACCTGGTTCTACATTTACAGTATTGTTTTCTGTTGTGTGGGTAAAGGTGTGATTTGCACCCATTTGGTGGCCCATTTCGTGAACTACATAATCAATATCAAAAGTGTCTCCTTCTGGAATACCATCTGCTGGAGAAGTAATTCCACTTCCTTTAGTAGCATCTACACATACACATCCTATACAACCCGCATTTCCACCACCACCAGTAGCTCCAAATAAGTGTCCGATATCATAATTGGCTGCACCACCTATAAAAGTAACATTGTTTAAGGTAGCTTGTAACTGAGAATTCCATGCTGCCGGTGCACCAGTTCCTGTTTCAGTTGAATAAGGATCAGTTGCTGGATTAGTAAAAATGATGTTAGCGTTGTTAGCAATGATTAGCAATTTGATTGCCAAATCTTTTTCAAAAACGCCATTACATCTAGCCATTGTAGCATTCATTGCAGCTAAAGCACCTGCAACAGTTCCGCCATGATAAATGGTATATTCTGCCGTGCAGGATAATGCCAATCGCATCGTTTTGTACAACTGATTACTAGCTAAGGTAGCGTTCACTAATTTATTAGACAGATTTTGGTTGATTGAAATATCCTCAGTACTACACACGAAAGGCAATTGCCCTTTGTATCTTGTTGCTGAATCAAAAACAACATAAACAGAACGATCTTTTGTGTAAGGCTCTATAAATTCAGTACCGATATCCGCTCTAAAAATCATAGTTTGTATTCCTCTTGGGTCAAAACTAAAGTTCAAAATTGCGGAAGGATCTGTGATTCCTTTTCCAACATAAGATCTGATTTCCGGAAATTGTGCTTGTAAAGCTGGCTCAAAGTTGGAAGATTCCCAAACTAAGAATTTCTCTAAGTTCCCTTTGATGTTTGGTAACTGAATTTCAACACCTGCTTGTCCTGAAGATTTTTGGGTAACATTGGCAAGTGCTTGCTTAAACTGAAAAGCATCGAATTGTACTAATTTTTGATTTTCAGAGTAAGCTGTTTCTCTTATTTTTTCAGATGCTATCATTCTAGAATTTTCTACTAGCTTCCAAGAGGCTTTTTGAGAAAATGATAAACTAACAGAAAAGATAAAAACAACTAGTAGTAAATTTTTTTTCATGGTATTTGTTGATTTAATAAATGTAGGTAAAGATAAGTATGTTTGAATAAATTGCAAATTTATCTATCGAATTATTACGGGTCAGCTATCATATTTTAACAGCTTACTTGATTTATTGGTAAATTTCAATTCGATTTTTTGTCAGATACTTCAAAAGTATTCAAAAGAGGCAGTATCTTTTTCCTTATGAGATAGCGCTTTTAATACAAATCTAATACGAGAATATCCCCCAAGTACTTATTTCTTTTCTCTGGTTAAATTTTTTATTTTTGTTTATCAACTTAAAATAAATCATGAAAAAAGACGGGAATTCTTATCCGATAAGAGTTGAATTTTTTTTTTGTAATAGAACCAAATGAAAATGCTAAGGTGCTTCAATTCAAAATAGCAGAAGTACTTCAGTAGCGTAAGGGAGAACTTTACTGAATTTAGGCACGTATTTTTTCTGATATTTAAAAGACAAAAAGGATGGTTTTTAATTTCTAAAACATATTTTTGTCGTGTTGCATTTTTATTAAGTTTCTTGAAAATATTTCATTCCATAAAATCATTCTCCTCCAATCAACAAACCGTTGTTACGATTGGCACTTTTGATGGCGTGCATTTGGGACATCAAAAAATACTAGAACAAATCACCAAAAGTGCGCTCGAATTGAATTGTGAAAGTTTGGTGCTGACCTTTTTCCCACATCCCAGAATGGTACTTCAAAAGGATGTTGAAATGAAACAACTCAACACCCTTAACGAGAAGATTGCATTATTAGATAATTTAGGTGTCGATAACTTAGTAGTGCATCCTTTTGATAAAGAGTTTTCAAGACTCACGGCCGAAGATTTTGTAAAAGAAGTTTTAGTTGACCGGTTCAATGTTAAAAAAATCATCATTGGTTACGATCATCGTTTTGGCAGAAACAGAACCGCTGATATTGAAGATTTAGTCACATTTGGAGAAAAATATGGTTTTGAAGTGACCCAAATTTCAGCCGAAGCAATCAACGAAGTTTCAATTAGCTCTACCAAAATCAGAACAGCATTATTAGAAGGCGATGTTCAATTGGCCGCCACCTATTTAGGGTATCATTATTCGTTGACCGGAATAGTTTCTAAAGGACAACAATTAGGAAGAACCATAGGCTTTCCGACCGCCAACATCAAAATCGAAGAAGACTATAAGTTAATCCCAGCTAACGGTGTTTATGTGGTAAGAGCAGTAATTAATGAGGCAATCGTTTATGGGATGATGAACATTGGCATGCGACCAACAGTTGAGGGCACAACACAAACTATAGAAGTTAACTTTTTTGATTTTAATAAAGATTTATACCATCAAACCATTACCGTTTCGTTGCTTGAAAGAATGCGTTTGGAACAAAAATTCGAATCCATTGCTGCGTTGAAAAACCAACTTGGTATAGACAAAATAACCGCTCAAGAGTACATCAGGTTACTGAGATAATGCAACTTAATGTGTATTTAACTAACTAATTTTAACCTTTTTTGTTAAAAATAATTATTCTCAAAAGTATTTCCTTAAATTTGAAAGTGTCCTTCTTATTATTCACTTAAATGCTACTCTAATGAAACTTCCTAAAGAACTTATCAATGCCTTTATAATTTTTGCCGGTATAGCAGTTTATTTCATTCTGATGGAATTTTTTGGACTAACCAACTTACTGTATCTGAGAATTCTTAATGGTTTCATAGTGTTTTATGGTGTTTATAGAACCTTGAATTCTAATTTTGAGGAAGGAAAATCAGGCTATGTTGCTAATTTAATTTCCGCAGGATTAACCGCTTTCTTAGGTGTAGTGTTTAGCATCGTCGGATTACTAATCTACATTTACAGTAAAGGTGGCGAGGCATTTGTCGAAACACTATCTGAAGACTTTTTATTTGGCGGAACACCTAGCGTTAACGAATACTGTATCGGCGTACTTTTTGAAGGTTTGGCATCGGCTGTCATAATTGTTTTTATTGCTATGCAGCTGTGGCGCGGTAAAACTTCGAGCCGAGATTAAAAATTATCCCTTAATTAGGATTCAAAATTGTAACTTACATACAATTTAACTACTTTTGATGCACTATAAAATTGCATACATGAGCATCACTAAGCACAATTGGAACAAAGAAGAAATAATTGCTATTTATAACAAACCTATGATGGATTTGCTTTATGAAGCAGCAACAATTCACAGAGAACAACACGATCCTAACGTTGTTCAGGTATCTACTTTATTGTCGATAAAAACCGGAGGTTGTCCTGAAGATTGTGGCTATTGCCCACAAGCAGCTCGGTATCACACCAACCTAGAAGGTAACGATTTAATGACTGTGAGTCAGGTAAAAGCGCAAGCTTTGAGAGCCAAATCAAATGGTTCTTCCCGTGTTTGTATGGGTGCAGCTTGGCGTAATGTAAAAGATGGCGAAGAGTTTGACCAAGTTTTAGAAATGGTAAGAACCATCAATAAACTGGATATGGAAGTGTGCTGTACACTTGGAATGATTACCGAAAATCAAGCGCAACGTTTAGCGGAAGCAGGTTTGTATGCTTACAATCACAATTTAGATACTTCTGAAGAGTATTATAAAGAAGTAATATCTACTAGAGGTTTTGAAGACCGATTGGAAACTATTGAGAATGTTCGTAAAACAAATGTGACTGTTTGCAGTGGTGGTATTATCGGAATGGGAGAAAGCATTGAGGATCGCGCCGGAATGTTGGTAGCACTTTCTACTTTAAATCCACAACCGGAATCTGTGCCAATCAACGCGCTGGTTGCCGTAGAAGGAACTCCGATGGAAAACGAAAAGCCTATCGAGATTTGGGAAATGATTCGAATGGTTGCAACCACCAGAATTGTCATGCCTGAAACGCAAGTACGTTTGTCAGCGGGTAGAACGGAAATGTCAAGAGAAGGTCAAGCAATGTGTTTCTTTGCTGGAGCCAATTCTATTTTTGCTGGCGATAAATTACTAACTACACCAAACCCAGATGTTAATGAAGACATGAAAATGTTTGCAACACTTGGACTGGTTCCGCAAAAGCCATTTATAAAAGTGATGCAACCTACTACGGTTGAAGCAGCCGATTCACAATACCAGTCTCTGGGAGAAAAACCTAAATGGACAAGACCAGGTCATAAAATTGAAAAGAATTTAGAAGCATCCACAAAAGGGAAATAAGATAAACTTTCGCCCCTTGTCTTTCCCGCGAAGGCTGGAATCCACATCTCAATGAACTTAAAAGGTAAAAATTTAAATGTATTCTATAAATAAAAAAGAGTCCGATACTAGTGTTAGTATCGGACTCTTTTTAATTTAGCAGTAATCCTATAGAATAATTTTTCGGGTAACCGTCATTCCATTGGTTAGTTTGATTTTTACAATTAAAGCTTGCTGAATTGCAGTAAGATTTGATACTGTAAAGACTTCATTAGCAATATTTTTAGTGTCAGATAATTGTCGGCCTAAAATATCATAAACCGTTACTTGCTCCATCGGTTCTAGATAAGAATTGATATTCAGTTGGCCTTGATTTGTTGCTACAATAACGCTACTTTCTATATTCTCAAAATTCGGATTGCTTAAAGCGTTTTCGGTGTATCGCAATAAAAAGCGGTTTTCAAATCGACCGTAAGTAGTTTCAAATGTATACGGTGATTGCTTCAAATTATGTGTGATATTGAGTAGTTTGTCTTCTAAATATATTGGCGTGCTATCCACATTTAGCGCTCCTTCTTTGGCATCGATACTAATAGTAAATTGTCCGGAAACACCTGAGAAATATCCTAACGGAACCACATCCGAAGGGTCAAAAGTAGGTCGGGCCTGAATCTTATATTTTTCTGCACCAGCTATAGAATAAAAGCTCACATAATTATTTGTCAAATTCACTCTACCGTCGTACGCCCAGTCAAAATCTAATGTGGTTTCATCAAAATAAGCTACCAGCAGTTGTCCGAACATTCCGTCTGTATTTTGAAGATTCAACCAAACCCTATCTTTTTGAGGTGCGCCAGTAGAGGTTCTGAAGAATTCAGTATTCGCATAGTTTTTGCTTCGCATCGAATTGTTGAATTTTAAGTCATTCGAACTTTGCGCTTCTATAAAGAAAGCTTGTCCCGAACCAATATAGCCAGTAGGAGTACTACTTGCCGGAGTAGTTAAACTAGCTCTCGTACCACCAGACATATTGTACAAGGCATAATCATCAGAGATGAAATTCAAGTTGCTTGGTCCCGGATTTGAGGCAGCAATATTCAGTACATGTGTCCAAAAATATAATGTTCCCGAAGTGTTGGTTCCGTTGTCAATGATAAATTTATTTGCGAAAAGTGCAGACGGATAGGGATTTCCAACCAAGTTGTAATCATCATTCGGATTGTTGACGCCAACATAACCAGCATCTAAATTAGCAGTCTCAACTAAAGGAAGTGTAATGACGCCATTATTGGGGATTCCAGTTAAAGCAACAGCAACTCCAGGAGCTGAAGGGCTAAATGTTACCGCTGTTGGAGCCATTATAGCATAGCCTTTTCCTTTAGTCATAGCGCCAGTATAGCGTTGCCATGCAAAAGGTGCAATATCATCAAAACTATCAGAAGCAACAGCCGTAACGGTTCCGGCACTGTTGATGGTTTTTACATCATAAAAATTAGCAGTATTAAATTCAAAAGCATAATCAGTTCTCCAACCGCTAAAAAGTGTTGCAAGTGACGTTGCAGTATCTACAGGTGACGACCAGTAAGTATAATCATAGCGCTCATAAGGTGTTGAGGTCCTTTGGTAAGTAATGGCACCAGTGTTTACTGCCGCATCGTTTACCTGAACCAAACTTCCGTTATTGGCAATAGTCAAAGCACCACTATTTTTAATATCACTTTGAATTTCAAAATAAAAATTAGAATCTATAGTTACTGTGGCACTCGATCTTATTACTAATTCACAGGCTTCAACACTACCAATTCCGTGAGCAGGGTCCACAAGCGTAGTATAGTCAGCATTAAAGATTGCTTTAGTACTCGGAGTTGGAAAACCAGCAGACCAATTCAATCCGTTCCAGTTGGTGGATTGCGGTGTTTGTCCTTCAATTTTGATATTGTCTAATGCCCACATTTCATCAGTACGGTCTACATTAAGCGTAATTCGGATTAAAAGCGCCGTTGACTGCGGTAAGTTTTTGACATAATAAGTCGAAATTCCTGCAGCACCTAACAATTCTGCATTTCCCAATCGGGTATCAATCGTACTGCCCGAATTATTTCCGGTATAATAAGCATTAAAATTACCCGTTGCAGCAAAACCCCATCTCGAATTAGTGTATCCTCGCAAAACCGATTCTACTGACCAGTTCACACCGCCATCGATACTCGTTTCTACTTGTACTAAATCATTAACATCCAAACCTTGTGTGGTACCACTGACTCTAAATGCAGCAACCCTCATAGAAAAATCAATATTGTTGAACTGACTTACGTTAACTGAATTCATAGTTAGTACCGCACTTCCTGTTGTTCCGTTTGTGGCTCCTTTAAATTGATACGATCGTGCCCCAATAAACGCATTGACTGCACCAGAACCATTATTAAAGGATCCACCTGCAATTGCAGTGACAGCGTCTGTTAGAACTGGAGTGTAAGCCCAAGTAGGCGTTGCAGGCACCGCTTCAAAATCTTGTATGGCAATGGTTTGAACAGCGTTATTAGTACACGAGGTATACACGATTCCTTCTCCAGAAACGGCAAAAGTATATACCGGATCAAGTAAATCAGGAGTAGTTCTGGCTGAATTGGTATAGACATTAAAACTAACCGTTGCATTTTTCACTCCAGCAGAAGTTGGGGTAAAGCTTACCGTAAATGAGGTAGTGTTTCCGTTTCCAAAAGCACCATTATTGGGTTGCGCTACTACAGTAAATAGGGCAGCATCAGCACCTGAAACCGATACATTATTCAAGTATCTTGTGGCGCCAGATAAATTAGTAATTACAAATGTATTTTGTTTCACTCCTGACGGAACTGCAATCAAACCAAAATTAGTGAGGTTAGTAGTTGACGTGGTTACTGCACCTTTGACCACATCAGAACCATTTCCGGTCACATAAATATTGTTGTTGCCTATACAAGTTCCGGCAATATTAAAATTATAAATACTCTCGTCAGTATCGTTGTTAAAAATTGTGATGGTAGCATTCTTAGCGCCTCCTGTTAGTGGAGCAAAAGTAATAGTGAATGTAGTGGTACTATTTCCTGCGATTGAATTGGACGGAAGGACTGTAACCGTAAATAAAGAGGCATGTGCGCCCGTAATCTGAATGTAGGGTGATGCTCCGGTAAGCGAAAGTGGCGTAGTGCCCAAATTCTCTATGGTAAATGTTCTTGGTGATGTACCTAATTGTGCCGTTACCGGAAAATACGTCCAATTGGTGCCTTGCGGATAAATACTGTTGTCCGGAATACTTTGCCCGTTTCCTTTAACGTTGATTTCTACAATTGGGGTTGCGGTTCCTGTTCCTTGCAACGCAAAGTCATAATTTGCCTCATTGGCATCAGTATTGGTAATGTTTAGCGTTGCGGTTCTTGTACCAGCCGCGGAAGGGGTAAACGTAATGGTAAAATCTATACCAGCACCACCTGCAATAACGGTCGGAAATGAAATACCAGAAACCACAAAATCGGCCGGATTTAAACCAGTAAGCGTTATGTTGCTTACGGTTAAATTTGCATTACCTGTATTTTCTATTCTAAAAGTTTTAGCTTGACTACCTGCCACAACTACAGTGGTAAATAACGTATTGTCTAACCCACTTGGTGTACTGTCACCATCAGAAATTGTCGGGTTCGCACCAATAATTCCCCTCACGTTTATTTCTGGAGCGGG
>JBBRET010000033.1:0-31328 GCA_038202695.1 Flavobacteriales bacterium | reverse complement strand
CCGTACACCACTAATCATTTCAGGACCAGTACCAGATGGTGATCGCCACGAGTTCAATGAATTAAAGCCAAAAATTGAAAACTTATACAATTTACAACGTCAATTGTCCAACGGATTCTTAACCGAATCGAAACGATTGTTCAAGGAAGGCAATATGAAAGAGGCTGGTTTCCAATTGTTGAGAGCCTACAGAGCCTTACCTAAAAATAAAGCACTTATAAAATTCTTGAGTGAAGAAGGAGTTAAAGCCTTGTTGCAAAAAACCGAAAACGATTACATGGAAAACAACAACCGCAAAATGCCGGAAGTTGATGAAGCATTGTATTTTGTTATCGAAGAAAAAAACAATCAGGTTGAATTATCGGATAACGGAATTCAATTTCTTTCAAAAGATACTGATGCTACCTTTTTTGTTCTTCCAGATATCGGAACCGAAATTGCAAACATCGAAAAACAAAATCTGGATAAGGATGCCGAAGCCGAGGCCAAAGAAAGATTATTTCAAGATTTCGGAATCAAATCAGAAAGAATTCACACCCTGACGCAATTATTAAAAGCGTATACCCTTTTTGAAAAAGATGTAGAATATGTAATCATGGACAACAAGATATTGATTGTCGATGAGCAAACAGGTCGTATCATGGATGGTCGTCGGTATTCAGACGGATTGCATCAAGCCATTGAAGCCAAAGAACAAGTTACTATTGAAGCCGCAACGCAAACTTTTGCTACAATAACGTTACAAAATTATTTCCGTATGTACAGCAAATTGTCTGGTATGACCGGGACAGCGGTAACAGAAGCGGGAGAACTTTGGGAAATCTACAAATTAGATGTTGTCGAAATTCCAACCAATCGAGGCATGTCACGTCAAGATAAAGAAGATTTAATTTACCGTTCTGTGCGAGAAAAGTTCAATGCGGTCATCGAAGATGTTACTCAATTATCTCAAGCTGGAAGACCAGTTTTGATTGGAACAACATCGGTAGAAATCTCAGAATTATTGAGCCGAATGTTGAAAATACGTGGTGTAAATCACAATGTATTGAATGCAAAAATGCACAAACAAGAAGCACAAATTGTAGAAGAAGCAGGAAAATCGGGCGTAGTAACGATTGCAACAAATATGGCAGGTCGTGGAACCGATATTAAATTAACACCAGAAGTAAAAGCTGCTGGAGGTCTTGCCATTATTGGTACTGAACGTCACGATTCACGTCGTGTTGACCGCCAGTTGCGAGGTCGTGCTGGTCGTCAAGGAGATCCGGGAAGCTCACAATTTTATGTTTCTTTAGAAGATAATTTGATGCGTTTATTTGGTTCTGAAAGAGTGGCTAAAATTATGGACAGAATGGGATTGAAAGAAGGTGAAGTGATTCAACATTCTATGATGACCAAATCTATAGAAAGAGCTCAGAAAAAAGTCGAAGAAAATAACTTTGGAACCCGTAAACGATTGCTTGAATATGATGATGTAATGAATGCACAACGTGAAGTTGTATACAAACGCCGTCGTCATGCCTTACATGGAGAGCGTTTAAAACTGGACATAGCCAACATGATGTATGACACTTGCGAATTAATAGTGAGTGAAAACAAAAGTAAAAGCGATTTTAAAAACTTTGAATTTGAACTAATCCGTTATTTCTCTATAACGTCTCCAATTACTATAACTGAATTTGAGAAATTATCTGAAATGGAAATTACGGGTAAAGTATATAAAGCCGGTTTGGCCTATTACACTGAGAAAACTGAAAGAAGTGCCCGAGAAGCGTTGCCAATAATCACCGACGTTTACAAAAAAGAAGGCAATACTTTTGAACGCATAATCGTTCCGTTTTCTGATGGAATCAAAACATTGAGTGTTGTCACTGATTTGAAAAAAGCTTTTGATACGCATGGTGCACAGCTAGTAGCTGATTTTGAGAAAAACATCACACTTGCTATTGTTGATGAAGCTTGGAAGAAGCACTTACGCAAAATGGATGAATTAAAACAATCAGTTCAATTAGCGGTTCACGAACAAAAAGACCCATTGCTTATCTATAAATTAGAAGCGTTTAAATTGTTTAGTAGTATGTTAGATGGTGTTAATAAAGAGGTAATTTCGTTTTTATTTAAAGGCGATTTACCACAGCAAAATAACAACATTCAAGAAGCTCGTCAAGTACGAGAAAAACAAAATTACACCGAAAGTAAAGACGAAATTGAAAGCAGTGAGAGTGCCAATAAAGCGGCAAGTCAGGCAACTTCACAAAGACCACAAGTAACTGAAACAATAGTAAGAGATGCTCCAAAAATCAACCGTAATGACAACGTTACCATTAAACATGTTATGAGCGGTAAAACTGAATCTATGAAATTCAAAAAAGCAGAAAGTATGATTGCCTCTGGTGAATGGGTTTTAATTTAGAATGCTGATTTTACATAGCTTTATTTAACAATTTGAGGCATTAAACACTTCTTATCATCTTAAAAAACAATCCTCAATGGTGCTAACTGTTGGGGATTTTTTATATTTGATACTGAAATTAAAATGCAAATGAAAAATCAACTACTATTTATATTTCTTTTCTTAAGCCTTCTAACTTTTTCCCAATCTGCCGAAAGTTTAAAAATAGCTGTAAAAAAAAATTATCAAGCCAATTATTTGATGGATTTTGAAGCGATGGTTGCTTATTCCTATCCAAAAATGGTAGCGACTATTGGAAATGAAGTAATGTTAAAAAACGCAGAACAGCATTATGAAAATACGGAATTCCGATTGCGTTTGCAGTTAGAAATGATACCGTTTCAATATGGCGACATCAAACAAATAGCAGGCAAATCATTTTGTGTAATTACCTGTCGCAATCCGATGCGGTATTTCTTTGAAGCCAAATTAACTACCGAAACTGCAGCGGAAAAAGCTATTTGGTTAAAGGAAATCAATACAACCAAAGAAGTTATATTTGAACCCAACAGATACAGTTTTAATGTAAAACGAACAACAACTTTTGTTGCTATTCTGGATGAAACTACCAATAAAGAATGGAAATTCTTCAACTTTGATGAAGCTGCTCAATATAACTTTTTCCAAACTCTTTTTGATGCAAGCACAAAAAAAGAATTGGGATTATAATAAAATAGTATTTACCTTTACTACACAAATAATTACTAACCTCACATAAAAATTTATATCATGGCAAAAGGAAAAGACACCCAAAAAGCAGTAAAAAAAGAACCGTTGAAGACCGCTAAAGAAAAAAAAGCTGAAAAACGAGATAAAAAAAGTACTCCAAAAAGAGACTAAACAAAAAAACCATCTTATTCTAAAAATAAGATGGTTTTTTTATTCCATATTCTAGCTCGCAAAATTAAAATTTATAACCTGCTCCGATAAAGATTCCGTTTACGGCAACATCACCAAAGCCTAAGGAATACTTAGCATTCACATCAATTTCTTCTGTAATATCGTAAGTAGCCCCAAGATCAATGTTTACTTTTAATTTGTCTTCGGTAGCATCTGAAAAGTAATTGAAACTTGGTCCAACCAAAGCACTAAATTTTTCAGCAAAGGTATACTTTGCCAAAACGGGCACACTAAAAAAGTTAGAATCTGAAATAGCAACATACAACAATTCAGGTTGTACCGCGAATTTCTCTGAAATTCCTAACGTGGCAAATCCACCAACAAAGAAACCCGTTTCAGAGGCAGTGGCTGAAGTTCCTGCCACCTTAACTTTAATAGAAGCAAAATCAACTCCAGCTTTCACTCCGAATTTTGTTTTTTGTGCATGGGCTATTGTCCCAACTACCAAAACAGCAATAAATAATACTTTTTTCATTTTATATAATTTAGATTAATAATGGTATAAAAGTACGGAGAGGCAAAAAAAGTGGCAATACGGCAAATTGCGTATTTATAAATGGGATAAGAAAATCTCTTTGGATTCAGGCCTTTTTAAAAATTTAACAATTGTTATATATTTTCTATAAAATATTCAACCTAAATTTATCAAAAAATGAAAAAATTAAGTTTACTTCATGAAAATTTATTCGACAAATTTTTGTCTGAAAAAACTAAAAACAAAAGTGAAAAAGTAGTTGTATCAATTGCTATAATTAGTTTTATAATTCATTTAATTCTGATCGTTTTAGTAGATTTAAATTGGATAAATCCAAATGATTTTTCTGGATTATTAAAAAATCCAATGGTAGCAATTTATACTCCATTTTCTTTTATTTTACTTTACGAAGCCTATCTTTTGGTCTATTATTTACCAAAATCGACTACAAAATACATTGGTAAACAATATGAAATTATTACCTTAATTATCATACGACGTATCTTTAAAGATTTTTACAAAATAGAATTAACGGCAGATTGGTTCGGCAAAAAGGACAATATATTATTCACTTTAGATGTGTTAGCAGTGCTTATATTATTTTACTTAATCTATGTGTTTTATAAAATTGTAGACGTAAAGCAAGTGTCTAAAGTTTCGATAGAAGTCGAAAAATTTATCAAATTAAAAAAAACAATTGCAACCCTGTTAGTTCCGATATTTTTGATTTTGGCGGTTTATAATTTTAGTCATTGGATTTACGAAAATTTTTATTCTGTAAATCACACCGCTGTTTCTATTACAAATACTAATAAAATTTTCTTCGAGGAATTTTTTACAGTGCTAATTTTAATTGATGTTTTACTGCTATTGTTTTCGTTTCTACATACAGACAAATTCAATCAAGTTATTCGGAATTCAGGATTTTTAATTTCAACAATTTTAATTAAACTTTCGTTTACTATAGATGGCGTTTTAAATACCATCATTACTGTGGCTGCAGTGTTAATTGGAGTTATGATATTGTATATTCACAATAAATATGAAAAGTTAGAAAGTAGTATTTATTAAAAAGGTTGTTTTTTAATCCGGGAAAATCTTGCCCGGATTTAAAATATTATTGTGGTCAAAAACTCGTTTGATACTTTCCATTAATTCCAAATGAGTTTTGGAAAAAGCAACATCCATGAAGTTTTTTTGCACATAACCAATTCCATGCTCACCCGACAAAGTTCCCTTAAGTGCTACAGTTAATTCAAATATTTCTCTAATTCCAACAGGCACTTGTGTTCGCCAATTGTCGTCGGTCATAGTCCCTTTGATGATGTTTACGTGAAGATTTCCGTCTCCCGCATGCCCATAACAAATCGATTTAAATCCATATTTAGCTCCAATTCTTTTGATTCCAGCTAATAACTCAGGCAGCATATATCTTGGTACTACGGTATCTTCTTCTTTGTAAATGGAGTTTGACTTCACTGCTTCAGCAACCGAGCGGCGCATTTTCCACAACGCATTTTTCTGCTCTTCGGTATCGGCAAATAAAACCTCATCAATATCAAACTGCTCCAGAACTGTCATGATTTTTTCAGCTTCGATCATCAGTATTTCAGGATAATTCCCATCAACTTCTATCAATAAATGGGCTTGTACTTTTTGATCAACATTGATACTGATAGTGGGATTGTATTTTAGTGTCCAATCAATAGCATCGCGTTCCATAAACTCTAAAGCACTTGGAACAATTCCGGCACGGAAAATAGCTGAAACTGCTTCACAAGCTTCGTTTGCTTTATAAAACGGCACTAACATCAATACATTATGTGTATTCTTAGGTATTAATTTCAAGACCGCTTTAGTGATTACACCCAGAGTTCCTTCGCTTCCTACCATCAATTGAGTCAAATTATAACCCGTCGAATTTTTTAAGGTATTCGCACCTGTCCAAATGATTTCACCATTAGGCAATACAACTTCTAAATTGAGTACATAATCTTTGGTTACACCATATTTTACGGCTCTTGCTCCACCGGCATTTTCGGCTATGTTACCACCAATCCAGCAACTTCCCATACTGCTCGGATCAACAGGATAGAACAATCCTTTTTCAGCAACAGCCTCACGCAAAACCTGATTGATAACTGCTGGTTCAACAGTTACTTGAAGATTTTGTTCATCAATTTCTAGTATATTATCTAAACGTTCCAATGATAAACCAATACCTTGATAAATGGATAAAGCACCACCACTCAAACCTGTTCTTGCTCCAATGGGTGTAGTTGGAATTTTATACTCGTTGGCGACTTTCAGTATTTCTGAAATTTCAATTGTATTTGCAGGTTTTACAACAACGTGCGGCGGAAAAACATAATCTTCTGTTTCATCATGACCATAATGATTTCGGGTTTCTTGGTCGGTAAACACATAAGAATCACCAACTATATTCGATAATTTTTGAAGGATTTCGGGACTGATTGACATTTGCTAAAAATTGAATAGTAAAAGTAAGGATTGTAAAGATATTACAAAACAAAAGCTGCTCAAATTTTCTCTGAACAGCTTCTCCTTTTTTAAAAATTATTTTTTACATATTAATAGACCAAACCGTATAGCTGTTCGGTGGACATTGAATTTTAACCCATTTGTCTCCTTGCGTTGTTGGATACCAAGTTGAACTGCCTGTAAAATCTTTAATTTGAGTATTTGCCCAGTTTGTTGGCACCCATCTTTCAAGCCAAGAAGAAGAATTATTTAAATAAACTACCAATCCTGGGTTGCCATTATAACCATTTCTTCTGGCAACGTATTCGTCGTTATCTGCATAGAGTATTGAAGTTGTTCCTGTTGCTTTATTATTGTGAATCCAAATCAAGTTATTTAGTTTTACTTTGTTTAACCATTCTTCATAATCTCTATAAAAAATTGTTGGATATCCCTCGGCTGTTAAAATGTATGCATAGGCCAAGTTTTTATTCCAAATAATATTAGTATCGTGATTGGTAACAAATGTTACCGCTTTAAAAGGATTTCTCTTCCACATCATATCATCATTCAAAAGCGACAAGTTATTGCCATCAAAAGCATCGCGCATTTTATAATAACACGCAAAATCAAAAACAGAACTATTGGCAGCATTCGCCCAAGATTCCAATAAATTGACATTACTATCCCAATATTCTCCAATAGAAAAACCACCTACATTAGTTTTCCATTGATTGACAACCCATGGACCATATCCTTTAACATAATCAAAACGCCAACCATCAAATTTCATTGTGTTTTTATAATATTTACCAACACCATCAGTTCTTAACCAAAGCCAATCTTTAACATTTTGTGCTTGATGGCATAAGTCTGGATAACCTCCAAATGAACCTTCATCATTATTTCCGAAAGAATTTTTATAAAAATCGGAATAACTTCTTTTAAACATTCCAGAGGCTACTCCATTAAAATTTGTATAGGTACTTCCGCCTGTAAAAGGATTAGCTTGAGATTGTCCTCCGGAACAGTGATTAATAACAATATCAGCATAAACTTGAATATTTTCAGTGTGTGCTTTGGTTATTAAACTTTCTAATTCTGTTCTAGAACCGAAACGCGTTTCTGTAGAACCACTTTGATTAAAATTTCCAAAATCAAAATAGTCAAAAGGATCATATCCCATTGAAAAAGGACCATTTTGCCCTTTAGATGCTGGTGGCAACCAAATGGAACCAATGCCTGCATTTGACCACTCTGTTACTTTTGAACTTACTGTATTCCACCAATTTCCCCCTGATGGAACATCCCAATAAAAAGCTTGCATCATCACACCACCGCCGGGATTAGCAACATACTTCCCCGATATATTAGAGGATATTTGCCCTGTGCTAAATGGATGTCCATCATGATGCGTAACGTTAACTATTTTGATTTCTTCTTTTTGGTTTACCACTTGATTTTCAATATTTTCACTAGTATTACAGGAATTAAAACCTATAATAAACATAAATAGAAAGCATTTAATAAGTCTGATTTTAATCATAATTTAAAGTTTAGTTTGATGGTTATTATTTTAATGATAACAACATATTTGTGTTAAATTAGTAAAATTTACATCTAAAATACATGTCAATAGTATTAAATCATCAACGAAAACGTTATAGTGTTAAAAACTAATACTTATTAAATTAATTGTTTTTAGAATTTTTGAAATTAAGATTGAGAAATCTTACTTTACTATTTTGAAGTATTTTATTTCTTCTTCAAATTAGGAAGAAAATAACAAATGATTCCGATTAAAGGGAGGAAAGAACAAACTTGATACACGTACTGAATAGAAGTGTAATCGGCTAATTTACCCAGCAAAGCCGAACCCAATGCGCCCATTCCGAAAGCAAAGCCATAGAATAATCCAGAAATCATTCCGAGTTTTTTTGGTACTAATTCTTGCGCATAAACCAAGATTGCTGGAAAAGCTGATGACATAATGATTCCAATTGTAATCATCAAAACATCGGTCCAAAACAAATTCACATAAGGCAACAGTAAAGCAAAAGGTGTAGCTCCAAAAACAGATAGCCAAATTACATGTTTCCTTCCAATCTTATCGCCTAAAGGTCCGCCAAGAATAGTTCCCAATGCATAAGCAATCAAATAAATGAACATGTGAAATTGTGCTTGCTTAATACTTAAATGGAATTTATCCATAATATAAAAAGTATAGTAAGTAGACAAACAGGCCGTGTAAAAAAACTTAGAAAAAATGACAATCAGCAACATCACAATTGCCCATTTCACTTTACTTTTTGACAGAGTATGAAAATCTATAAACACAGCAGGCTTGTTCTTTTTTACTACTAAATGATCTCGGTACCAGAAGGCAATTTTACTGATAATGGCAAGAGCAATTACAGCAGCAATGACAAACCAAAGTATATATCGTTGCGAATTGGGCACTACGATTAAAGCTACTAAAAGTGGCGCTAATGCTGTTCCTAAATTTCCTCCAATCTGAAAAATCGATTGCGCCAAACCCCTTTTACCGCCTGATGCCAAATTAGAAATTCGAGCTGATTCGGGATGAAATATTGAGGATCCTATGCCGATTACTACAACCGATAGTAAAATCCAATAAAAATTATTGGCAAACGATAATAATACAATTCCGGCCAAGGAAAATAGCATGCCATAAACTTGTGAAAAAGGTTTGGGATATCTATCAGTATAATAACCAATGAAAGGCTGAAGTAAAGACGCGGCCAACTGAAACGCAAACGTGATTAGTCCGATTTGTGAAAATGAAAGGTGGTAATTCTGCTTCAAAATTGGGTAAACCGATGGAATGATGGCCTGAATTAAATCGTTGAGCAAATGCGCGAAACTGATCGAAAATAAAATTGAAAAAATCGTTTTTTGAACGAACTCCGATTGTTGATTTATAGAAGAAGAGGTGGGATTCACTAGTGGTACTTTGATGAGCAAAAATAAAATTTTAAAAACAAATTATGACTTTTTATTTATTCTTTTACTTACTTTACGTCCTCATGGCTTTGTATTTTATTATAAATTTGTGAATTGTATGAGTAAACCAAATTCAAAATCAGCGCTTCACGAAAAAGAGGGCATTCCGCCACCGGAAAGTTTGAGTGTTTCCTCATTAAAAAAAATTGTAGAGCGTCGCAGACTGCAACCTTCAGCAGCTGAGTTGGTTTCTGGAATTTTGGCTCATGACAAAGTGGCTTTGAGTCGGGCCATCACTCTAGTGGAAAGTATTAACACCGTTCATCAGGCGAAAGCCAATGACGTCATCAACGGGTGTTTGCCTTTTGCAAATAAATCGGTGCGAATTGGAATTACCGGAGTTCCTGGCGTTGGAAAATCTACCTTTATTGAAGCATTTGGAAAATACTTAACTGCATTAGGAAAAAAAGTAGCTGTCTTGGCTGTTGATCCCAGTAGTACGATTTCACACGGCAGTATTTTGGGAGACAAAACCCGAATGGAAGAATTGGTAAAAGATGAAAATGCCTATATCCGACCTTCAGCCTCAGGAGAAACATTGGGCGGTGTTGCACGTAAAACCCGAGAAACTATTATTCTTTGTGAAGCAGCGGGGTTTGACACCATCATTATTGAAACCGTTGGAGTTGGGCAAAGTGAAACAGCGGTGCACAGTATGGTAGATTTCTTTTTACTGCTAAAAATTTCGGGAGCTGGAGATGAATTACAAGGTATCAAACGTGGCATTATGGAAATGGCGGATGCGATAGTAATCAACAAAGCCGATGGTGACAATATCAACAAAGCGAAACTTGCTAAAACCGAATTTAATAGAGCTTTACATTTATTTCCGGCTAAAAAATCAGGCTGGATTCCGACAGTATCAACTTGTAGTTCTATTACAAAAGAAGGAATTAACGCCGTTTGGCAAACAATTTCAAACTATTTAGATTTGGTTAAAGCCAATCACTATTATGATGAAAAGCGAAACAATCAAAATCAGTTTTGGATGTTGGAGACTATTAATGAGCAATTGAAAAGTAACTTTTATGCGCATCCTGAAGTTACCGATTTATTAGAAGCTAACAAAAAAGCAGTTGCTAATAATACTATATCGCCTTTTGCTGCTGCACAAATTTTGTTAAAGAAGTATTTTAAGTAGGATTTTTTTAAGTTTTTGATTTTAACTTAAAGTTGTTAGCTATTTAGTTTGTTTTTTTAGCAATTTATACACAGTACAAATCCACTTTTCTCCCTATCGTTTAGTTTCATTTGGAGCAACTTCATAAAGCACTCGTTTTTATATTCATAATTTTAGCCAATGGATATTTCTCAAAAATCATTCATTACTCCTAGCATTTACCTCAAATACCCCTTAACAAAACTCAGAAAAGTAGTGGCGCTCATAGGTCCAGTTACAGTCTTGATACATTGGTCAACGGCATGAGCAATGCGCATTCTAGGATACTCTGGGAATTCCTCGGCGATTAGCCCAATAAGTTTTTTTCGTTCTGTTGGTTTGTTGCCATCTATGAATTGGTATTCATATAATGCTTTACAATTGTTTTCTACATTTTTCCACATGGGCTATTCTATTATTATATCCTTACAAGCCCTCTTAAATTAATGTCTCAAATAAAATTATAAGAGGGTTGAAAGGAATACTATTTTTTTTATTCTAATACAATAGAAACAAATTTTACAAGTTGCCTATAGTTATTATTTGCGGTGGGCTATTTAGAATCAATAAAAAAAAATTCGAGCCTTCTTTTTATAATTTGTTAAGGATGTATAATTCACAGCCCACAAGTAGAATGCTACACAACAAAATAAGTTTGACAAGAACTTGGGTTATCTTATCAGATTTTATTATCATATTCGGCCCGATAGTATTTAATTGTTTCATCTTTCTTATACTTTATTTACTTTAGAAAAAAACCTGCCCTTTATTTAAACTTCAAATACCACAATGAAATTATGGGCAGGATTAACTAACTCTAACCTTCTTTTAAGATGAAACTGCTGGAAAAAGAGTTTCAGAAAGTCAAAAGGTTCTTTAAAAGAACTTAAGTTCTAAAGTATTTCAAAGTTGCAAAATGTATTCAAGAAATCGTATAGGGTTTTTACGGTATTTGAAATAGTGTTTTCCCTATATTTTCAAATACATATTACGTAAAAACCCTATAGGTCTTTTAAAAAATAATGGGATGGTTTGTTAAGCTAAAATGACTATTGCTTTCTATTAGTGTCTGTTTAAAATCCAAAAAAACAAATCAAAATGGCTGCTAAACAATGAATATTGACCTGGTTCAAGAAATGGTTTTGAAACGGTTAAATGGTTGTGTGAAAATCATGCTAATATTCTAGTCTTGGTTTTAAGCATGCAGGAAGATGAGCAAAGTTTGATTCAAATGAAAAAAAGGGAGCGCGAGGATATTTACTTAAAAATGTTTTGCAGCCCTCGAACTATAGAAAGCTATAGCAATAGCTTGTGTGAAAAATTGAATAGTAAAACCCGAGTGGGATTGGGAGTTTTTGCTAATAAAAGCGGGTTAGATTAAAAGCTATTCTTCATAGCGTTCCATCTCTCGGTCATAAAATTCGCCTGCCAAAGTGATAAGATGCTCCATTTCACTCTCTAATTCGGTTTCATCCTCACCTTCTAAATCTTCTAAAAACTCTACCTCATCATCTTTTAAATTGATAATAAAACGAGGGAAATCAAGGTGAATTACAAAAATATCATCTTCAGGTAAATCAGAGTTGTCGGCTAGTAAAAATTTAGGTAATTCCATTTTATTTATGATTTGAAAATTTAGGTAAAGCACCAAGACAAAAATACACAACTAATTCAAAAAGTCGACCATCAATTCCATTTTCTTGTTTAGCTTCAAATCACAGCCTATTCTACTGGATTTTCTATAACCAACTTCTTGGTCAAATAATGAAATCGGATGAATAATAGCACAGCTGCAACAGTTAATCCCGCTAATAAGCCAATCCAAACGCCAACTGCTTCTAACGAAGTATGTTCTCCTAAGTAATAGGAAATAGGAAAGCCAACAATCCAATAGGCCACAAAGGTAATGTACATCGGAATTTTGACATCTTGTAATCCCCGCAAGGCACCTAAAACAACAACCTGAATGCCATCTGATATTTGAAATACTGCAGCAACTAAAAGTAATTTTGCCGAAATAGCTATCACATCCTGATTGTCTAAAAGTTGCGTTTGATTGTCCATGTTTAAAAATAAATACGGCAGTACTTGATGTAAAGCAACAAATAACAAGGCAAAAATTATTTCAATAAGTATGGCCAATAAAAAAATTGAACGGGCCACAATAATTAAATGCTTGTAATTATTTAACCCTTTTTGATTACTCACTCGAATCATAGCAGCGATGCTTAAACCCATAGCTACCATAAAAGTCATTGATGCTAAACTCAAAGCTATTTGATTGGCGGCTTGACTGGTTTTTCCAATATTACCACAAAGCCAAATAGCGGCAGTAAATAATACAACCTCAAATAACATTTGCATGGCAGAGGGAAAACCAAGATTGACTATTTTATTAATGGTTTCTTTTTTGATTTCATCAAAACTAAAGTCTTGAAAATATTGTTTTAGTTGTTCTTTTCGTGATAATATACTATGCATAAAAACTACCATAGCAATTCTGGAGATTACAGTTCCTAATCCAGCTCCAAGAATTCCCATTTTGGGAAAAATCCAAATGCCATAAATCAAACAATAATTAATAATTACATGTAAAATATTGGCCAAAACAATTGCGTACATCGAAACTTTAGTCAATGATAAACCATCCGCAAATTGCTTGTATCCTTGATAAATAATTAGCGGCACTAATGAAAAGGCAACCCAGTCTAAATAAGGTTTTGCCAAGGCAATAACTTCTTTGGGTTGGTGTAATACTTCCATAATTGGCTTAGCCAAAATAACCAATCCAAAAAGTGCAAATCCTAAAATAATACACAAAAAAAGACCATTGTGGAATGTTAGACGAATTTTGGAAATGTTTTTTTCGGCATCCGCTTCCGCAATAATTGGGGTAATCGCTGTTGAAAATCCAATACCAAGTGACATGGCAATAAAAATCAAACTGTTACCCAAGGAAACGGCAGCCAGTTCTGTACTACCTAATTTTCCCACCATTACATTATCGACAATACCGATTAAAGTATGCCCAAGCATACCAATAATAACCGGATAAGCCAATCTTAAATTATAGGAGAACTCTTTGGTGTATTGAGATAAATTCACTTTTCAAAAATTTAGGCAAAAGTAGGCTATTCAACAATTGAAAAAGGGTTAAACATTTCTTAAAATTTAAAAAATAAAAATTAACTTTGATTCCGATTTGAACTCAAAATTAAAAAATAATTACAGAAACAAAATCCATGAAAAAAATTTTACTTTTTAGTTTTTCGATAACAACAATGGTTTCGATTGGACAAAACATTTTTAGAGATGATTTAACGGCCTATACTTCTGGATTTGCTTTACATGCTCAAGGCGTTTGGTCTCACAATACCTCATCTCCAAGTGGACCAGGTACTGGTGCCTGCGTGCCATTTTCTGCAACCTGTGGAGCAACCATTGAAAATAATACAATTAGCTATATTGATTATGGTTCATCAACCAAAACATTAAGTCTGACTCCAAATACCGATGGTGTTGGGCATTATATAACTCCAGCTATTGCCACAGGTGAACTATATATTGGTATGGTAATTAATATAAGTGCTGCAACTTCATCCCCGATTGATTTTTTTAGAGTATTGAGTGGCAGTAGTTTTAATACAACCTTTAGATTGATTGTGACTCCAATTACGGGGAATACATTTAGTTTTGGAGTACGAAAAGGAGATACGGGTAATGTTACTATTAACACAGCTAATGCGTATAGCTACAACCAAGATCATTTAATTATATTCAGATATTCTACTTTAACAGGTGCAAATGATGATGAATTGCGCTTGTATGTTGATCCACCTTATATATCAGGCGAACCAGCAGTGCCTTCTGCAATTAGTGCTTTGCCAAATGGAATTGGTGTTGACCAAGCAGGAAATATTGATAGAATGGCTTTTCGTCAAAATGCAGGTCCAGCCGGAATGCCAACTGGAAGAGTTGGACTGATCAGTGCCTCAAGAACTTGGGAAGGTTTAACTTTTTCTCTAGCTAATGAACAGTTTAATAAAGAAACATTTGTTATTGCAAGCAGTCAAGTAAATCAAGGAATATTAAATATTAAATCAAACAGTACAATCGAAAAAGCAATTTTAACAATCTATGACGTTCAAGGTAGAACTATTGACAGCGAAAGTATTTCATTAAATGAAACTATCAATGATATTGTAATTAATCCTATTCGTACTGCTGGAGTTTATATTGTAGAAATCTTAACCAGTACTAATTATCGGCATACACAAAAGATACTAGTTAACTAATTATAAACTATACTACTATACATTAAACGCTTTGAAATTCAGAGCGTTTTTTTATTTAAATAGATTTTACTGATGTGGAAATCATGTAACTATTTAAAATAGTTGTGCAACATTAACCATAGGATTAACAAATACTTTTGCACCTGATTTTAGAGAAACTCTTTTAAACTAATTGGGTATTAAAATCAGAAAACAATAATTATGAAAATTACAACAAAAATTAATTTAGCATTGGTGTTTGCCATTTCAATGTTTTTTACAAATGCTATCGTAGCGCAAGAAAGTGCTGATACTAAAAATTACGATCAAAAATTTAAATTAGGAATTGGAATCAACGCGGGAACGGTATTTGATGATCCTTATGAATTCACTTTAGGAGCTGATGCTAGATTGCAATACGACTTGTCCAAAAGATATTCTATTACCTTAACTACAGGTTTCACAAATTTGTCTATTAATGGAAAAGACAATGATTTAGGATTTATTCCAGTAAAAGCTGGATTTAAAGCCTTTGTTTTTAAAGATACTTTTTATTTAATGGGCGAAATTGGTGGTGCTTTTGCTGTAACAAACGATTACAATAAAAACTCTTTATTGCTTGCGCCAAGTATTGGTTATGCTACAAAATACATCGACATCAGTTTGCGTTACGAACGTTATAATGATTTTCCGAATTTTAATGACAACAAAGTTGGTAAAGGAGTTGGTCAACTTGGATTGCGTTTAGCATATGGTTTTGAATTGTAAACTAAACAAATACTTTTAAAAAAATGCTCTGAAAATTTTTCAGAGCATTTTTTTATGCTTTCAATTGCTCTTTATATAAATCAATATTAGCTTTTACCTTTGGATCTAATTCGGGTTCTTTAATATCGGTAAGCTTTTGCATTTCTTCCCAAATAATTTTAGCAACAATTACACGTGCCATCTCTTTATCATCAGCCGGAATCACAAACCAAGGCGCATTTTCTTTTGAAGTAGTATTTATAGCTGCTTCATAATACTTCATATACTCATCCCAAAGTTCCCGTTCTTTCAAATCTCCAACAGAAAACTTCCAATTATCTTCTCCGTTTTCTAGTCGTTTTAGTAATCGTTTGCGTTGTTCATCTTTGCTCATGTGTAAATAAAACTTCAAAACAAGTGTCCCATTTTGTGTAATGTGCTTTTCAAAGTTATTGATTTGGGCCATTCTATTTTCCCAGAATTTTGGGGTGATGTCTTCTACTTTTTCGATACCCGGAATATTCTCAAACAGAATGTATTCAGGATGAACTCTAGTTACCAAAACATTTTCATAATGTGTTCTATTAAAAACAGCAAACTTTCCTTTTTCGGGCAAAGCCAAATAATGACGCCACAAATAATCATGTTCCAACTCCGTTGAATTGGGTGTTTTAAAACTATGCACTACTACTCCACGAGAATTAAATTCTTTGAAAACTTCGCGAATCATACTGTCTTTTCCACTAGTATCCATGCCTTGTAGGCAAATAAGTATAGCGTATCTATTGTGAGCATACATTAAATCCTGACGTTTGCTCAACTTTTGTTGAATTTTTAATAATTCAGTTCTTTTTGCATCATCATCATCATCAATTTTTAATTCGGTAGGGATTTGTGACAGTTCAATTGTATCAACAACTCTAAAATCATCCGGATTTATGCTTTTCATATTATTACTATTTATATTTGTAAACTTATGGAAAAATTTCAACTTTCGGCATTATTTAATATTAACGGAATTGGTTCAGCATCAGGCATTATATATCATTCCGAGTTGCTCTATATTATTTCAGATTCTAGTTCCTATTTGTATCA
The DNA here is from genome assembly GCA_038202695.1 of Flavobacteriales bacterium. Classification (GTDB taxonomy): domain Bacteria; phylum Bacteroidota; class Bacteroidia; order Flavobacteriales; family Flavobacteriaceae; genus Flavobacterium. Next base: position 14,721 of record JBBRET010000033.1, on the reverse strand, counting down.
ATACGATTTGGTAAATAAAAAATTGACTAAAATTTCTTTAGTTGATAATAGCCAAGAAAATAGTTCTAAAAAAGAAAAATTTGATTTTGAAGCTATTACTTCGAAGGATAATGATCTTCACATTTTTGGGTCTGGTTCTACTGAAAATCGCAACAAAAAATTTATTTACAACTCAATCACTTCAATGATTGTGGAAGAAAACTTAGTCTCTATTTACAAACAAATAAAATCCAACTTTGATATTACTGACGAGGAGTTGAACATTGAAGGAGCTTTTTATAAAGAGGATATACTTTATTTGTTTCAGCGAGGAAATGGTCGTAACACTAAAAATGGAATTATAATTATTGCAGAAGAATTAAAATACATTCCAATTTCATTACCCAAAATTAAACACGTTGAATCAACTTTTACAGATGCTATTTTGATTGGGGATAAAGTCTATTTTTTGGCAGCTGCAGAAGATACTACTTCGACTTACGAAGATGGAGATGTTTTAGGTAGTATAATAGGTTGCCTTGATATTGAAACTCTAAAAATTGAATTTACATTTCAAATTTCAGACAAACAAAAATTTGAAGGATTGACGTTGTATAAAAAAACTGCAACTCAAATTGAATTGCTGCTGTGTGAAGATAATGATAGTGAACAGCTGGTCTCAACTATCTATAAATTAGTTTTAAACAAAACCAAATAAAATAAGTATTTCGAAAAAAATAACTTTTTTCAATTCTGTTCCCAACCTTTTTACAAAATAGTTTCTCTTTAGTTATAAATACCCTCACTGTGATAAACGAAACCCTTTTATTGGCCTGTAAAAAAATGCAACGTGATGCACAGCGTCAAGTGTATGTTTATATGGCGCCTAAGTTGTATCGGACTTGCAAAAGGTATTTGAAAAAAGAGGAAGAAATTGAAGAAGTAATGGCTGATGCGTTTTATACCGTATTCACTAAGTTGGATCAATTAAAAGAACTAGGAGCTTTCGAAGCTTGGGCACGCAAAATTACAGTGAATCATTGTCTGCATCAATTAAAACGCAACTTAAATTTTAATTTGTATTTAGAAGATACCCAATGGAAAATACAACCTGAAAGTCCAGAAGAAACACCGCTAGAAGAAGAAGACTTGTTAAAATTATTAGAACGCATTCCGGAGGGTTGTAAAACCATTTTCAATCTTTTTGTAATTGAAGGATACGGTCACAAAGAAATTGCTGTAATGCTAAACATTTCAGAAGGAACATCCAAATCACAATTAAATGTTGCAAAAACAAAGTTAAAGAACTTAGTCAATCAGTTTTATTATCAAAATGCAAAATAATACTGCAATAAATTCAGCATACATCATGAAAGAAAATAAATTGTTTAACCAAATAAAGGCAGCTGCGGAAAACGATGCGAACACAGATTTTTCTGGAATGGAAAAAGTTTGGCAACGCGTTGAAGAAAAGCTCGATAACAAACAAGACAAAAAAGCAGTTGAACACTGGAAAAAAATTGCTGTGGCCGCTTCTTTACTGTTATTTGGAACATTAGGATATCAGTTTTTTATCAACAATCCGAATACCATTAAATCAAATCAAACAATAACCGTTAACGATACTATTAAAAATAGAACTCAAGATACTAGTGAAGTGGGAAATGCAGTTCCTTTAAATCCAGCAATCAAAAAAGAAGCTGAAGAAATTTTGAACCAACAAATCAAACCAGAAACTCAGGTTGCTCTTGCATCTTCAACAGTGCAAAAAGACCTTAAAAAAATTGATGAATTTAAAGAAGATGATGCTGTAATTCAAACAGAAACGCATCCATTTGGTAGTTCTGATGGAATTTCTAAAACAGGACAAGGAATTTTAAATACAAATACAGCAACTAATCTTGGCTATTTGAAAAGCAGTTTAAAATATAATTCTGAATCTAAGGATGTTGAACTGTTTATGGATAAAAGTGGAAAAACACAAACTATCCGAAAAGAAGAACCTTTGGTCATGATTGATGAAAAAGTATCTAAAATAGGATTGAGAGAAGTTGAATTTAATGAAGCTGATTCTTTAATTGTTTTAAATGAGCCACTTTACATCATTAACGGAACAGAATTTACAGAACAACAAGTCTTTGGCCCTAATCCTACCAGTCCTTATACACCACTAAACAAACAAGAAATTGAGACTATTTCGGTACTGCAGCACGAAAAAGCTTTTGAGATCTACGGAAAAAAAGGGGAAAAAGGAGTTGTTATAATTACCACCAAAAACGGAAAACCCGTGACTGCTTCTAAGAAAACAAAATAACTATTGTTTAACATTTAAATTTTAAAGTCATGAAAAGTCAAAAACTTATTTCATTAGCCATTGCTATGTTTATTTGTGCCGTATCATTCGCACAAGAACGAACCATTACTGGAGTAGTTTCAGATAAGTCTGGACCGCTGCCGGGTGCCAATGTTGTTGTAAAAGGAACAGCTAATAGCACACAAACAAATTTTGATGGGAAATATACAATCAAAGCCAATACTGGTGAAAACTTAATATTTAGCTTTGTTGGATACAAAGAAAAAACTATTAAAGTGACAAACTCTAATACCATCAATGTTACTTTAAACGGGAACGTTATGCTTGAAGAAATAGTTGTTATGGGTTATCACAATACGACAAAATCGCAAACAGTCGTTGCTCAATCAACTATTTCTTCTAATAGTATACAGAACAGACCTAATGCTAACTATATTCAAACTTTACAAGGTCAGGTTGTAGGATTAAATATTAAACAAGATTCTGGAAAATCAGCTGCTTCCGCTATGGTTATTATAGGTGTTTCTTCTCAAAATGCTGAAACTACTAGTAAAGATAAAGATTTGAAGTCAAGTTCATTGGCTTATAATAGCAATGATGAAGCATACGGAACATTTATAGAAAATGTTTTTGAAAGTCCAAAAACCGCACCGCTTTCTACATTTTCTATCGATGTTGATAATGCTTCCTACACTAACATTCGACGCATTATTAATGCGGGTCAAAAAGTGCCAAAAGATGCCGTTCGGGTTGAAGAAATGGTTAATTTTTTTAAATACCAATATCCACAACCTGTAGACAATAAACCATTTTCTATCAATACCGAATATAGTGATTGCCCTTGGAATCCGAATACTAAATTAGTTCGCATTGGGTTGCAAGGCAAAATTATTCCTACAGATAATTTACCAGCTTCTAATTTGGTTTTTCTAATCGATGTTTCAGGTTCGATGAGTGATATGAACAAATTGCCGTTGGTAAAAGAGTCGTTGAAAGTGTTGGTAAACCAATTGCGCGATGAAGATAAAATTTCAATTGTGGTATATGCAGGTGCAGCGGGATTGGTTTTACCACCAACTTCGGGAAATAACAAGCAAGCAATTATAGATGCGCTTGAAAAATTACAATCTGGCGGAAGCACAGCTGGTGGTGCTGGTATAGAATTGGCATACAAAACTGCCGAAGAAAATTTTATAAAATCAGGCAATAATCGTGTAATATTAGCTACTGACGGCGATTTTAATGTTGGTGCGTCGTCTGATAGTGCTATGCAAACATTAATCGAAAACAAAAGAAAATCGGGTGTGTTTTTAACCTGCTTGGGATATGGAATGGGCAATTATAAAGACAGTAAAATGGAAACTTTAGCCGATAAAGGCAACGGAAATTACGCCTATATTGATACCATTCAAGAAGCCAATAGGTTTTTAGGAAAAGAATTTAAAGGGTCAATGTTTGCCATTGCCAAAGATGTTAAAATCCAAATTGAATTCAATCCAGCACATGTTGCTTCCTATCGATTGATTGGCTACGAAAATCGGAAATTAAATCCTGAAGATTTTAAAAATGATGCCATTGATGCGGGAGAATTAGGAAGTGGCCATACCGTTACGGCTTTGTATGAAATCATTCTAATAGGTGCCAAAAGTAAATTTTATACCGAACCCACTGATTTAAAATACAGTAAAGTAACGCCAACGGAAACCAAATTTAACGATGAATTGGCAACGGTAAAATTTCGTTATAAAAAACCTGATGGCGATAAAAGTATCGAAATGGTAAGCATAATTGAAGACCCAGCAACTGTAATTAATGAAGCTTCAAATGATATGAAATTTAGTACTGCCGTTGCTTGGTTTGGTTTAAAGTTGAGAGATTCAAAGTTTATATCCAATACTTCGTCAAGTGATATAAAAAAATTAGCTCATGAAGGATTGGCCTATGATGATCAAGGATACAGGGCAGAATTTATCCGATTGATGGATGCCGTAAAATAAAAATTAAGTTAGATTGATGTTGATGAGAAAACCCTGTCCGATTGCACACGAACAGGGTTTTTTATTTAGTTATAGCACTCGAAAATTACTTCTCAATCTCCTTCAAACTCTCCATCTTCTTGTGTGCTAGAAACCCTTTGATATCTTCAAAATGTTCCTTTACGCGTTTGTTTCCAAACTCAAATACTTTGTCTGCCAATCCGTCAAGAAAATCCCGATCGTGAGAAACTAAAATTAAGGTTCCATCAAACTCCTTTAAAGCGTCCTTAATAATGTCTTTTGTTTTCATATCCAAGTGATTAGAGGGCTCATCCAGAATTAATAAATTAACTGGTTCCAACAATAATTTGATCATGGCTAGACGCGTTTTTTCTCCACCTGAAAGTACTTTTACTTTCTTCTGAACATCATCCCCATGAAACATAAAGGCGCCCAAAATATTTTTGATTTGAGTTCGAACATCTCCCACCGCAATATTATCTATTGTCTCAAAAATTGTTGCATTTCCATCTAATAATGACGCTTGGTTTTGGGCAAAATACCCAATCTGTGAATTGTGTCCCACCTCAACATTACCGCTGTTGATTTCGATTTCCTTCATAATGGCTTTAATCATGGTCGATTTACCTTCACCATTTTTACCCACAAAAGCTACTTTTTGACCCCGTTCTATAACCATATTGGCATCTTTAAAAATTAGATGTTCTCCGTAGGATTTCTCCAAATCACGAACAATTACGGGGTATTGTCCGGAACGAACTGAGGGTGGAAACTTTAGTTTTAAAGCTGAATTGTCGATTTCATCGACTTCAATTGGAACAATTTTTTCTAGCATTCTGACGCGCGACTGAACTGCATCGGTTTTAGAAAAAGTACCTCTAAATCTTTCAATAAACGTTTGATTATCTGCAATGAATTTTTGTTGTTCCTCATAAGCTTTTTGTTGGTGTACTCGCCTATCTTTTCGCAACTCCAAATAATGAGAATACTTGGCTTTATAATCGTAGATCCTACCCATGGTAACTTCAATGGTTCTGTTTGTAATATTGTCAACAAAAGCTCTATCGTGCGAAATTACCATTACGGCTTTGGCTTGATTGATTAAAAAGTCTTCCAACCATTGAATACTGTCCATGTCCAAATGATTCGTGGGCTCATCTAGTAGAATCAAATCGGGTTGTTTTAACAAAATTTTAGCCAATTCAATTCGCATTCGCCAACCACCTGAAAACTCTGAAGTGGGACGATTAAAATCTTCTCGTTCAAAGCCTAGTCCTTTCAATACTTTCTCTACTTCTGCTTCATAATTAACTTCTTCAATCGAATAATATTTCTCACTCAACTCCGAAACGCGCTCTATGAGTTTCATGTAGTCATCACTTTCATAATCCGTGCGAATCGTTAATTGCTCATTAATTTCGTCAATTTCATCTCGCATTTTAAAAACCTCAGCAAAGGCTTTAGAAGCTTCCTCCATTACGGTACAATCATCTGCAGCCAATAAATGCTGAGGTAAATACGCAATAACGGCTTCTTTTGGTGCAGATATAGCTCCGCGAGACGGTTTACTTTCTCCAGCAACAATTTTTAAAAGTGTTGATTTTCCAGCTCCATTTTTACCCATTAAGGCAATCTTATCATTTTCATTGATAGCAAAAGTTACTTCGCTGAAAAGTGTGGTGCCGCCAAATTCAACGGCTATGTCGTTAACTGTAATCATTTAGTTTTTTTTGAAGCGGCAAAGATAGTTTTTTTTGAAGCGGAGTCAATTTCAAAATTTGAAAATGATTTTGAAAATATTGCTTTTATACCCTCTTCAAATAACTTTATAACAATATCGATGTAATTCTTGCATAAGTTTGTGTTGTTGTTTCAAAACTTTTATATCCAATTGGAATTGGTTACTTTTAAAGTTGATTAAAGAATACGTCTTGAACATGCCGTTAAATTATTACAGTTTTTTATCCAAAACATCACCTAAAACCAAAATTAAAAAAGGTTTTAGAACCGCGAAGCAATCGTATTTAAACAGAGTTCGATTGGCTACTTCCCTATTCTTTTTTGGTATGGGATTTTGTTTTGCTACTTGGGCAAGTAGAATTCCAGACATCAAATCGATGTTGCATCTAAGCGAAGCTGAATTAGGTACACTACTTTTTATATTGCCTATTGGACAAGTAATTGGCATGCCCTTTTCTGGTAAGATTGTTACCAAATATGGAAGTCGTATCATTTCGATTTTGGGTATTTTATTTTATTCATTATCGCTTATTTTATTGGGATTGGCGACAGAAAAATGGCATTTAGCTATTGCTTTATTATTTTTTGGTTTTTTTGCAAATTTTTGTAGTATCGCAGTCAACACACAAGCGGTATATACTCAGAAACTTTTTGACAAACCAATAATCGGATCGTTTCATGGTTCATGGAGTTTGGCTGGTTTTTTTGGTGCCTTATTGAGTGTATTCATGTTAGCGTTAAAAATAAATCCGCTACAACACTTTACAATTGCATTTGTATTAATTGCCTTGATTGTAGCGTTCAACTATAAATTTATTATAGAAGCTAAAGCGAAAAAACAAGAAAAAAACTCCAACTTCTCTTTATTTAAAAATCCCAATACTACTTTGATTTTGTTGGGAATTATTTGTTTTTGTGGTATGGCTAGCGAAGGAATAATGTATGATTGGAGTGGGGTTTATTTTAAAGAAATCATAAAAGCTCCGGGTGCTTTAGTGGCATTAGGCTATACAACTTTCATGATTAGTATGGCTATTGGGAGATTCTTGAGTGATGTTTTAGTCCGCAAATACGGTGTGAAAAAGGTGCTTATAATCAGCGGAATAGTAATTACTTCCGGATTATATAGTGCCGTTTTATTTCCCTATTTAATTCCGTGTACTATTGCTTTTATGGTTGTTGGATTTGGTGTTTCTAATGTTGTTCCCATCATTTTTAGTGTTGCTGGAAATAATACCGAAGTCCCAACAGGAATTGCACTCAATATTGTTTCGAGCATAAGTTTCCTTGGCTTTTTAATTGGTCCTCCTTTAATTGGATTTATTGCCGAATCAACGAGTTTGAAATACTCTTTTGCTATTATTGGAGTATTTGGAGTTTTGATTTCGGTATTGGTAAGTAGGTTACAGATTTTTAAGTAGTTAATCCAGTAAATCACTTTCGTCAAGTGCGGTATATTTGGTGTAATTTAACGTGTTTATTTCTAATAAATATAAGCCTCCAAAGTAACATCCAAGAAGGTAAAAGGAATCAAACTTTGATGATTTCCGAATTTTAACTTCAAAATTATTTATGATTTCTATATTGTCGTACGCAATCGGATCACCCACAAAAGTCCCACTTTCATATTGCCACAGTCCATCCATTCTTCCCGGCAAAAAGAAAAATCTATCAAGTAGCAGTATGAATAAAAAGAACGGAAATGAATTGATGATTTTTTTCATGCTAAATACTCAACCTAAACTCTTCAATAACAGGATTAGCTTTGCCAAAATCAACTTCCTGAATAAAAAGCTCTACCGCTTTTACCATTTGGATGCTTGGTAAAACATTAGCCTGATTGTTATCCCTAATGACAACATTAATTGCTACTTCTTCTAGTCGTTCTTTTAAAGTTACTGCTAAGATTTCTTCTCCTGAAAATATTTTGATAAGTCCCATCGGTTGTTTTTTTTAAATAATTATTATAACTGAATGCTGCTTTGAAAACGTACTACTACTCACCGTCCATTTCGAAAAAAACCGGTTCAATCATGATTTTATCCGCTAGTGATTCAACTCTTTCTGTAATTTGAGAACAAAAGAACAAGCGCTGTGTTTTTTCGATACTGTTGGACAAACGGTGTACAACGGCATCCATCCGGTTTCTGAATAAAACATCGGCATCGTCAACAACCAGTAACTTTATTGTATTGCTATTGAATCCGGCTGAGGCAAACATAGCGTTAATTTTATTTGGTGTTCCTATTAGAATATCCAATCCCATAGAAACCACATTTTTATCATAATCGATGTCGCCTTTTTCATGAACGCCTAAGATACTCAAATCAGTATAAGCGCCGTATTTTAGGAATAGTTCTTCCATTTCGATGACCTTTTCTTTGGTTTCTACCAAAATTAAAGCTCGAGTACTTTCGTCTAACGTTTTTTCTAATTTCTGAATAACGTTTAAGACTATAGCAGTTGTTTTTCCGGTTCCTCCGGCTGATTGAATGACAACATCCGCTCCACTTTTGATCGTAGAAAAGGTTTCCTGCTGCATTTCGTTGGCTTCTGTCAAACCGTTTTCGATAAGTGCTTTTTGAAGGTTGGGGTTTATTTTCTTCAGGTTCATTTTAAAGGAATAAGTTAAAAGGGAAAAGGGAATTGACTGTTGTCTTATCCATATCCCTATTTTATTTAGATGCAAATAGTTTTACGTCGGTTTCTGAAATTTCGTTTCCACCCAAGATAATCAGTCGTTCAATTACATTTCTAAGTTCTCTGATATTTCCAGTCCAGTCGTATTCTTGCAACAATTGAATTGCTTCTTTTGAAAATGATTTTAGAGCATTGCCTTGTTCATCTGCAATCTTTGAAGCGAAATGCTCAATCAATAACGGAATGTCACTGCGTCTGTCATTTAACGAAGGAACCTTTATTAGGATTACGGCCAAACGATGGTACAAATCTTCCCGGAAACGGCCTTCGGCAATTTCTTTTTTAAGGTCTTTATTGGTTGCTGCAATAACACGCACATTGATTTTAATGTCTTTGTCGGCACCAACCCTTTGAATCAAACTTTCCTGTAAAGCTCTTAGTACTTTGGCCTGCGCCGAAAGGCTCATGTCTCCAATTTCGTCCAAGAAAATTGTGCCACCATCGGCAGCCTCAAATTTCCCTGCTCTATCTTTTACTGCTGAAGTAAATGCCCCTCTGACGTGACCAAATAATTCGCTTTCAATTAATTCAGATGGAATGGCTGCACAATTGACTTCAATCATGGGCGCATTTGCCCGCATACTTTTTTCATGCAACTGATGCGCTACCAATTCTTTACCAGTTCCGTTTGGCCCAGTAATTAAAACTCTAGCATCGGTCAGCGCCACTTTTTCAATCATTAATTTAATTTGATTAATAGCGTCACTCTCCCCGATAATTTCATAATTCTTGGAAACTTTTTTCTTCAGAATTTTATTTTCAACCACCAATTGCTTTTTATCAAGTGCATTGCGAACGGTATTTAACAATCGATTCAAATCGGGTGGCTTTGAAATGTAATCAAATGCACCTAGTCGCATGGTATTTACTGCAGTTTCTAAATCACCGTGACCGGATATCATTACCATCGGAATCTCAGGTTTGATTTTTTTTACAGCTTCAAGTAATTCTTCGCCATTCATTTTGGGCATTTTGATATCACAAAGCACCAAATCGTAATCTTCATTTTTGATTTTTTCAAAACCAATTTTTCCATCTTCTGCTTCTTCTACAGTATAAGTATCGCTTTCTTCAGAAATTATTTTGATTAATACTCTTCTGATGGATTCTTCGTCTTCGATGATTAATATTTTGGGCATATGTTTTTGTTTCTAGTTTTACGCTTTGTCTGAATTATTGGTGGCACTAATTTAACACTATGATTGGCTTAATAGCCCTGATGTAGTGGAAATCGTTTTTGTCAAAGTTTCAAAACTTTGATAAAAACATTGCAACGGAAAGCAGGAAAATGGTTTATTTCACATCCAAACCTTTCGCTACTAATTCCAATCAACTCACGTCACATCAGTTTTGACAAAAGTACTATAATTTAACATTAAGCGACTAACATTTGTTGCATCAAAAATAGATTTAATACTTTTGCACTTCTAAACCAATAATAATGTCTACAGCAAAAAAAGATTATAAAAGAATTACTACTAAGTCATTATTTGACATGAAAGCCAATGGTGAAAAAATATCGATGCTGACGGCTTATGATTTTACGATGGCAAAAATTGTAGATTCTGCTGGTGTTGATGTGATTTTAGTTGGTGATTCTGCTAGTAATGTTATGGCGGGTCATGAAACAACTTTGCCCATTACGCTAGACCAAATGATTTATCATGCGTCGGGTGTTGTTCGTGCTATTGAACGTGCTTTGGTTGTGGTTGATTTGCCTTTTGGAAGTTACCAATCGGATCCAAAAGAAGCATTGCGATCTGCGATTAGGATTATGAAGGAAAGTGGTGCACATTCGGTAAAACTAGAAGGCGGAAGTGAAATTAAGGAAAGTATAAAACGTATTTTGAATGCTGGAATTCCAGTAATGGGGCATTTGGGTTTGACGCCGCAATCTATCTATAAATTTGGGACTTACACCGTGAGAGCTAAAGAAGAGGAAGAAGCAGAAAAGTTGATTGAAGATGCAAAATTATTAGAACGCATTGGTTGTTTTGCCTTGGTTTTAGAAAAAATTCCAGCTGCTTTGGCAGAGAAAGTTGCCAAAACTATTTCTATTCCAGTAATCGGTATTGGTGCTGGAGGTGGTGTAGACGGACAAGTATTGGTAATTCACGACATGCTTGGCATGAACAACGAATTCAGTCCGCGTTTTTTACGTCGTTATTTAGATTTATACGAACAAATGACAAAAGCGATTGGGAATTATGTTGCTGATGTAAAATCAAAAGATTTTCCGAATGCTAATGAGCAATATTAGAATAGACTTCTTAGAATTGCTTAGACTTGCTTAGAATATTTAAAATTTTAGATCTATAATTATATGCATAAATTTAAAGAACTTGAAATTTGGAAACGAAGTCGGCTATTTTGTTCTACAATATATCAAGTTACCACAGCTTTTCCGAGTGATGAAAAATTTGGTTTAACAAATCAGCTAAGACGAGCATCGGTTTCGATTCCATCAAATATTGCTGAAGGTTCATCACGAAATTCGAATAAAGATTTCGCAAGATCTTTAGAAATAGCAATTGGTTCTGCATATGAGATAGAAACGCAAATTTTAATTGCCTCTGACTTGAGATTTTTATCTGGTGATGCCTGTGAAAAATTAGTAAATGAATTAGCCGAAATAATTAAAATGATTTCCAGATTTCGCTCCACTCTTAAAGTCTAAAATATCTAAGAAGTCTAAAATGTCTAAGACAGTCTCCAATAAAAACAACCTTCAAATTCTTCACGAAGACAATCACATCATTGTGGTGAATAAACGCGTGGGCGATATTGTACAAGGCGATAAAACGGGTGATAAACCATTGTCGGAAGTCGTTAAGGAATACATCAAAGATAAATACAATAAACCCGGAGAAGTGTTTCTTGGCGTGGTTCATAGATTGGACAGACCAACTACCGGAATTGTAGTTTTTGCTCGAACATCGAAAGCGTTAACTCGGTTAAATGAATTATTTAGCAACAGAGAAACCCAGAAAACCTATTGGGCCGTTGTCAAAAACAAACCACCAAAAAGCGAAGATACCTTGGTTCATTTTCTGAAAAGAAACGAAAAGAATAATACTTCTAAGGCACACACTAATGAAGTTCCCGAAAGCAAAAAAGCCAGTTTAGATTATAAAATCATCAAAACTTTAGACAATTACTTTGTTTTAGAAATTAACCTACACACGGGAAGACATCATCAAATCAGAGCCCAATTAACAGCAATTGGTTCACCAATAAAAGGCGATTTGAAATATGGCTTTGACCGGAGTAATCCTGATGGTGGCATACACCTCCATGCCAGAAAATTAGCTTTTGTACATCCGGTAACGAAGGAATTACTTGAAATCCTCGCTCCTACTCCAAAAGATGTGCTTTGGAGCAGCATTTAATACTAAAAAACGTATTTTTACGTTATTAAATTCTAACCTTATATAATATTCACTGTTATGAATAAGATACTTTTGTCCATCAGTTTGCTATTTGGTTTAAGTGCTTTCGCCCAAGATCATTTTTCTGGAATCAGCACTTCTAGTCGCGTTGGGATTTTAAATGCCAATATCAATCCTGCCGAGTTAACCAATCTTTCCAAAAAATTTGAAGTAAATATTATTGGTATTAGTATTAACGCTGCAAATGATAAAGTTGGTTTTAATGACTTAGATTCTGATGCCGATTTTGAAGAATTACTATTTAGCGGAACAAATCCAATAAATGCCCGAATAGATGCCGAACTCAATGGTTTAGGATTTGCAATGAAATGGAAAAAATGGGGATTGGCTGTTACTTCAAAAGCATATGCAAAGTTTGACTTAGTTGATCTTGATCCAACTATTGGAGATGCTATTACTAATAATAATTTACCCTTAGCAACAACACTAATCAACAACCAAAATAATCAACGTATAAACGGAACTTCTTATGGAGAAATTGGGTTTTCACTAGCCCGAAAATTATATGAAACCGAAAAACACAAATTTAGTGCTGGCGTGACTTTAAAACTATTATTTCCAGGTTCTTATGCCAATTTTGGATTAAGTAAATTAGATGGAGAAATTACACAAGTTGGTGCCGACGCCTTTCTAACAACTAATTCTCCCGCTACATTAAATATTGCTTACTCTGGAAATCTATCAGATAGCTTTACAAATTTTGATGATTATAGCAAATCAGTTTTTGGAGGATTAAATGGTTTTTCAGTAGATTTAGGCGCAAATTACCAATTGCTTGGAGAGGATAAAAAATACAAACTTAATGCTGGATTATCTGTTAGAAACATGGGCAGCATGACCTTTAAAGGGGATACTAATTCATCAACAAATTACTCATTCAGTACGCAAGGTAATTCGCCTTTAGACCTAAGTTTGTTTGAAAATATTGATAGCTTAATCGAAGTTGAAGATATTTTAAGAGACAATGGCTATATAACAGAAACCCCGCAAGAAAAAGATTTTAAAGTAAAATTACCAGCAGTACTATCCACTTATGTTGACTTAAAACTAGTTCATAAATTATATGTTACGGCCTTTTTACAACAAAAATTAAACGACGATTCCGGAAACAATCAAATCACTTCACCAAATATTTTTAGCATTACACCTAGAGTTAGTTTAAGATATTTTGAAACTTATGTCCCAATTACATTTCATGAAATTTCAGGAACAAATGTTGGCCTGGGCTTTAGAGTTGGTGGATTTTATTTAGGAACGAGTTCGCTGGTAACAGCATTAATTAGCAACAGCAAACAAGGTGATTTTTATTTTGGTTCTCGTTGGGCATTTTTATAAATAATAAAGTTGATTTGTACAGGTTAAACCTGTAACTTGCTGAACCAATTCAAGTCAAGTCATGATTTTCAAAACCGATATCAATTACCGAAAACAGTGTCTCCTAAAATTATTGAGTAGTGTTCAGCATCACGAACAAGAAATTTTAAACGCATTGCATGCTGATTTCAAAAAGCCTGAATTTGAGGCAGTGATTAGCGAAACAGCCTATATCATTTCTGAGCTTAAACATACTATCAAAAACCTCAATAAATGGGCAAAACCAACTATGGTTTTTCCTTCGCTGTTAAATTTTCCGTCAACGGATTTCATTTATAAAGAACCTTACGGAAAAGTGCTAATTATTGCACCTTGGAATTATCCGTATCAATTGGCATTGTGCCCGCTAATTGCGGCTGTTGCTGCCGGAAATCAAGTTGTGGTCAAACCCTCAGAATTAACACCAAACACATCTAAAATAGTTTCCAAAATAATTCGAGAAACTTTTGACAAAGACCACGTAGAATGTATTGAAGGAGCTGCAGAAGTAGCGCAAAAATTATTAGCACAACGATGGGATTACATCTTCTTTACCGGAAGTGTTGGCGTTGGAAAAATAGTAGCCAAAGCTGCTGCTGAAAATTTGACTCCAGTTACCCTTGAATTAGGTGGAAAAAATCCATGCATAATTGACGCTAAGGCTAATTTAAAGTTGGCTGCTAAAAGAATTGTTTGGGGCAAATTCCTAAACGCTGGACAAACGTGTATTGCACCCGATTATTTATTAGTTTCCGAAAAAGTTAAAACTACTTTTATTCAGTATTTAAAAGAGGCAATTTCCAATGCATATGGAGAAAATCCAGAAGACTCAAAAGATTTAGCGAGAATTATCAATGAAAAAAATTGGAATAGATTAACCGCAATGCTAAACAATGAAATTATTCTTGCAGGTGGACAAACAAACAGTTCAGATTTTTATATAGCTCCAACGCTTCTTGATGAACCAAAACTTGATAGTTTAGTCATGAAGGATGAAATTTTTGGGCCAATTCTTCCAATTTTATCATTTAAAAACGAAACCGATTTACAAGAAATCATTTTAAAATATGAAAAACCGATATCGCTTTTCGTCTTTACCGAAAACAAATCATTTGCTAAAAAACTAATTCAGCAGTATGCTTTTGGTGGTGGTTGCATCAACGACACTGTAATTCATTTTTCTAATAAC
>JBBRET010000032.1:0-32400 GCA_038202695.1 Flavobacteriales bacterium | reverse complement strand
TTAGGGTAGGAGCAATAGCGCTTGAACTTCTAACGATTAAATATCCACTTGGTGCTGGACTTGCTGCCGTAAAAGCACCGTTAATCGTAGTGCCAGCAACTGTTAAGTTTAGCGTTGTTGGTTGTGCAGTTGGTGCTGTGCATGGAAGAAGTGGTAGCACATTTAATGTGTAATCTTCATATTCACTATATCCTCCGGCAGTACAAGAAGTAATTGCCCCAAGCCAACTGTTTGCTATTCTCATTCTATAGGAACCAGCAGCTTGTAGCGCGGGAATGGTATAACTACCTGCATATCCAGCTGTATATGTTGCAGTTGAAAAAATTGCTTCTCCTGCATCTACAAAATCTCCATCATTGTTCCAATCTACCCAACCATAAAAAAAGTGGGTGCCAGAATTAGTGGAAATAGACAAGTTTATTGTTGAACCCGCAAGTTGACTTACGCTGCTTGCAGTATAGTTACCATATATATTACTGTTAGCACTGCTATTATTGATATTTGTTGCACCACCTGTTGTTGTGAAATTTGTAATCCAATAAGAAGTTGATCCAGTTGGAATGCAATAAACCAATCCACAAGGAGCCGAAGCTGTAGTGAATGTCCAAGTTATTGGGATTCCTGTAGAAGCTCCACAAGCATTTCTTGGCACTATTTTCCAATAATATGTTGTTGAAGCTAATAAAGTGCCTGTTGTATATGTTGTAGTTGCAACATTTGAAGTTACACTTCCAGGAAGACTTCCTGCGCCAAAGTAGACATCATAAGAGGTTGCTCCGGCTGCTGCAGTCCATGAAATACTAGTTACAGCACCTCCTCCTGCATAACAAACTCCTGTAGCTCCATTTGTTGGGCTAGGTGTTGTAGCTAAAGTGCTTATACTGGGTGTTACAATAACTGCCAAAATTCCTTGACCGCTACTCCAACATCCTGTAGCAATATTTTGAGAACGGATGTAATAGGTCCCACTCGTTGTTGCGTTAAAGGTGTTGTTATTGTTAGTTGTGTCTGTTCCTAGAGGTAGCGTTTGCCAATAGTAATTTTCGGTAACTGGTGGCGCCGCTGCTCTTGTTAAAGTTACGCCAGGTGGATTACATTGAGGGGAGTTACTTGTAGGGTTTCCAGGATTGGCTGGTGCTGGATTAACTGTAAAAGTTCCAATGCTTGTTGCTGTTCCACCGGCAGTTGTAACGCTAACAGTACCAGTGGTTCCTGCTCCTACAGTTACGGTTATGGTTGTTGCGCTATTAGCTGTTACAGTTGCAGCAGTACCGCCAATAGTTACAGTTGTAGCTCCTGATAAATTTGTACCGGTGATAACTAATGAAGAACCAGTACAACCACTTGCAGCTCCTAAATTAGTAATGGCTGGCGGAACAGGAGAAAAAACACAAATAGTGCCGTTCATGGTATTATTACTGGCGTATTGTTGTATTCTTATAATGTATTTAACACCAATTACAGTAGCATATGTTATTGTTTCAGTTCCGCCTGCAATGAAACTGTCAGAACAAGCAAGAGCTGTCATTGTAGCTGAGCATGAACCTGTAAACAAGTGCAAAATAGCATCATCAGCACTGTAATAATTTATTGTGGTTGAAGTTGATGTTGCAGTAAACCATCCCCAAGCATCATCCCTGTTACCTGCTGCATTACATCCTGCTGCACCAGTCCAATAGTTAGTGCTGTTAGATGAATTAAAACTTACCATAGTGCAACTTGAACCCACGGTAATTTGAGCGCCAACAGCAGTATTGGTACAATTGTTTGAACTTGTTTGCCCAAATGTATCAAAAACTCCAAAAAATAGTAAAAGAGTCAAAACAACTTTTATAAGAAGGGGAGTGGTTTTTAATATAGCATCAAAAAAAGGATGGGTGTTTTGTGTTCTTGTGTAGTTCTTCTTCATATATCATTTTTTTTAGTTGGGGCTAAATTCAAAATATAATTTCATGACTACTATTTTCATAGTTGTTATGAGTAGATATCGCAAATAAAAGTAAGTTATATTAAAAAGTTAGCACAAAATAATAGTTGTAATACTAAGATAATCGGTAAATTGCACTTTATTAATGGAATAATGCTCTCCTTTTTTAACAAAACAAACACTTACTAATTAATTGTTAAATTAAAATCAGGAATCTTTTAGCGACAAATCCTATTTTTTAATAAAATTTTTTTTAATTCTGGTTTTTAAAAAAACGAAGTAATCAATTACAGAATTTTTATTTGTTGCTGATTTTTTTTAAAGATTGTGGTACTTGATTTTATTTTTGCTTTGGAAATGAATTAGATATAAAAAAATAATTTGTACTTTTGAATTTATTATACTGATTTATGAAGACAACCTTACTAGTTTTTTGCGCCCTATTTTCCTTAAACACCACCTTTGCACAATTGTACGTTAAGGATGCTTTTCTTTACAATAAAGGAGCAATGGTTTATGTTAGAGATTATGTTGAGTTAAACACAGCAACCAGTTTTATTTACCTGAGAAATGAAGGACAACTTTTACAAGGAAGTACGGTTTTAAATGGAGTAAACAGAGGTCTTGGAAATTTATCTGTTTTTCAAGAAGGAACAGTTAATAATTTTGCCTATAATTATTGGTGTTCTCCTGTAGGAAACCCTTCAACTTTTGCGCGAAATGAAAATTTTGGTGTTTCGTTGTTTAATGTGCCTACAACAAATACTGCAAGCAATCCTGCAAGCATTATCACGGGATATAACGGAACCTCTGCAGCAGGAGCATTATCAATATCTAACTATTGGATTTTCAGACTTCTTGCGTTGCCAGATTATTCAGGTTGGTTGCATTCATACAGTAATATCGATATAGCAGCTGGGCAAGGATTTACTATGAAAGGGGTATCCGGTGATGATATAACTCCATTGGCTACAATTGGCGAGGCCACATTTAATAACCCTCTTGGTTCAGTAGGCATAAATAATAATCAACGATATGATTTTAGAGGAAAACCTAATGATGGTGATATCACAATTGGCGTAGCAAACAATAATTATACATTAACAGGGAATCCTTATCCGTCTGCTATTGATTTATCGGCATTTTTATTCAATGCAGCTAATTGTACAGGTATTGCTTATTTTTGGGAGCAAGATAAGTCAGCGGCATCACATGCATTGCTTGCTTACAGAGGAGGTTACGGAACATTTTCACCTGTTTCAAGAGGTGGCACAGGGATATATGTTCCTGCCAAATTTTATTCCTATAACATTTCAGGAGTGCAATTGCCTTTAACTGAAACTTCCCCAAACAATAGTTATGCGAGATTATTTGCCCCTGTAGGACAGGGCTTTATGATTCAGGGGAATGCTCTTGGGACGACGGTAACAATGAGAAATTCCTATAGAGTTTTTGAAAAAGAAAATGTTTTAACTTCAGTTTTTGAAAAAACATCCAATGCTACTAATACAAATAATAGTAATTTTTTACCGCCTATCATGTCCGTATCTGGATTTGATTATACAACGGTATCCACAACTGATGTTCCTCAAATCAGAATTAATACTTTATTGAATAATCAAGCTATTAAACAAGTTGTTTTGGCTTTTGATAATGAAGCAACTGATGGTGTAGATCACGCAAAAGATGCAAGAAATCCTGATGATTCTTCAGTAGATATGAATTTTTTATTAAATGATAAGGATTATATTATTTCGGTAATTCAATTTGATGAAAATAAAAGATTGCCAGTTTCCTTTAAATCAAATAATGCCACTACTTCATTTAAAATTACGGTAGCAGAAATTAGAAATTTTGATCAAGCAAACAACATTTATTTATATGATAATGAAACAGGTTTGTATCATGATATTAAAAACAATCAATATGAATTCACTTTACCAGCAGGAATTTTTAATAATCGTTTTGAAATTACGTTTAAAGATGCTACTGCTTTAGGAGTTGAAAATCCAATTAAAGAAAGCATTACAATTATTCAAAATAATACAAGCCACCAATTAAACTTGTTAAATCCAAATTTGATGGAAATTAAAGCGGTGACTTTATTTGATATCACAGGAAAGAGACTATTTAATAAGACAAAATTAGGCATTAAGGACAGTTATGAATTTTCAACAGTTTCATTAAGTGATGCCGTATACTTAGTCAAAGTTGAAACAAATGATGGGCAAAGTTTCGGACAAAAAATCATAGTTTCGTCTAGATAAAAATATTTTAAAAGCGATTTTTTAATCGCTTTTTTTATGCAAGTGTTTTCCAATGAACTACTTTTGAAAAATGAATTTTCTTGATAGTAGCAATCAAAAAATCAATATAGAACATCCCAATGTTACGCTTTATATTAAGCGTGAAGACTTGTTGCATCCTTATATCTCCGGAAATAAATATAGAAAATTAAAGTACAATTTGGCGCAAGCCCAAAAAGAAAATAAACATACCTTATTAACTTTTGGAGGCGCATTTTCTAATCATATACTAGCAGTGGCAGCTGCTGGAAAGGAATACGGTTTTAAAACGATTGGAATCATACGCGGTGAAGAACTGAAAGACAAGGTTGGTGAAAATCCAACCCTTCAAAAGGCATCAGAATTAGGAATGGTCTTTGAGTTTGTGACTAGAACAGTTTATCGTGACAAGACCAATCCAAAAGTACTGGAAGAACTTTATGCTAAATATGGGGATTTTTATGCTATTCCCGAAGGAGGAACAAATGACTTAGCCGTTAAAGGATGTGAAGAAATTCTTGCGCTAGATGACGATAAGTTTGATTTCATCTGTTGTTCAGTTGGAACGGGAGGCACTATTTCGGGGATCATTAATTGTTCAAAAAGTAGTCAACAAGTTTTAGGTTTTACTGCGTTAAAAGGTGATTTTATACCACAAGATATTTGTAAATTTGCAACTAATTCAAATTGGAAATTAATTACCGATTATCATTTTGATGGATACGCAAAAGTTTCGGAAGAATTAATACGGTTCATCAATGCGTTTTATATAAAGTATAAGATTCCGTTAGACCCTATTTATACCGGGAAAATGCTGTTTGGTGTGACCGATTTAATTGAGAAAAATTATTTTCCAGAAAATTCAAAAATTCTAGTAATTCATACAGGTGGATTACAAGGGATTGCTGGAATGAACAAAGTGTTAAAGCAAAAAAAACAAATTGAAATTAATATTTATGATTAAGAAATTTTTATTAGTAATACTCATGGTTTTTGTGGCTTCGTGTAGTGCAAATCATTCAACTGTAAGAACTACAAAACCCGACCCAAGAAAATCAGAAACCGCAGTTGTTCAGCGTGTTAAGAAGCCAATTTATAGACCTGTTACCAAGAAAAACCCAATTGTTAATACTAACATAGATACTCCAACAGTTGCCAATACTAACAATTATTCGAATGCTACCGAAGTTTTAGAAGCAACGACAAGGGTTAAAGTTACAACTCAAATGGTATTGACTTACATAGAAACTTATAAAAATGTTGCTAAAGAAAACATGACTCGTAGCGGTATTCCGGCAAGCATAACTTTGGGGCAAGCAATTCTAGAATCAGGTGCTGGAACAGGACCTTTAAGCATGCAAGCCAATAATCATTTTGGAATTAAATGCCACAAAGAATGGACTGGGCCAAGTATTAAATATACTGATGATGAAGAAAACGAGTGTTTCAGAAAGTATGATGATCCAAGCCAATCGTTCAAGGACCATTCTTATTTTTTAACTAGCAGACCAAGATATGCAGAGTTATTTGATTTTCAGAAGGACGATTATAAAAGTTGGGCTTACGGTCTAAAAGCGGCCGGTTACGCTACTGATAAACAGTATCCAGACAAACTTATTGGCTTAATTGAAAAATACCAATTGGGTCGATTTGATGCAGAAGTTTTGGGAAAAGAATATGTGACGGTGGTTTCAAACAAACCAATTTTTAGTACCGATAGCGCTCAGAAATACACTGTGGTAAAAGGGGACTCACTGTACTCTATTTCTAAGAAGTTTAATATTTCTGTCGAGGAATTGAAAAATAAAAATAATTTAAACGGCAATACCATTTCACTTGGTCAAAGTATTATTGTCAAATAATTCCAAAGTTTAACCCCTATTTATAATATGTTATATCAAAGAAGTAGTCAGTTATTTGCTGAAGCCGAAAAGGTTATTCCTGGTGGCGTAAATTCTCCAGTTCGCGCTTTTAAAGCTGTTGGTGGAACTCCCATTTTTGCCAAAAGCGCTAAAGGTGCCTATATTTATGATGAAGATGATAACCGATTTATTGATTACATCAATTCTTGGGGACCTATGATACTCGGACATGCCTACCAACCAGTGGTGGATGCAATAATTGAAAAAGCACAAAAGGGAACGTCATTTGGAATGCCTACAGAATTGGAAACCAAAATTGCCAAGCTGGCCGTCTCAATGGTTCCAAATATCGACAAGATTCGTTTTGTTAATTCAGGTACAGAAGCCTGTATGAGTGCTATTCGTTTGGCGAGAGGATTTACCAAAAGAAATAAAATTATAAAATTTGCCGGATGTTATCATGGTCATTCGGATTCGTTTCTAATTCAGGCAGGAAGTGGGGCAATTACTTTTGGAGCACCGAATTCTCCTGGAGTGACCCAAGGAACCGCTAAAGATACACTTTTGGCAACTTTTAATGATTTAGAGAGTGTAAAAGCTTTATTTGAAGCTAATAAAAATGAAATTGCTGCAGTTATTATTGAACCAGTAGCCGGAAATATGGGATGTATCCCGCCTAAAGAAGGCTTTTTACAAGCTTTACGTCATGTTTGTGACATTGATGGTACGCTGCTAATTTTTGATGAAGTAATGACTGGATTTCGTTTGGCAAAAGGTGGAGTGCAGGAATTGTATAACGTAACAGCAGACATCACTTGTTTTGGTAAAGTAATTGGAGGTGGTTTGCCAGTTGGTGCTTTTGCTGGACGAAGTGAAATTATGGATCATTTATCACCACTTGGACCGGTTTATCAAGCCGGGACTTTATCTGGAAATCCATTAGCAATGGCGGCTGGATTTACAATGTTACAAGCCTTGAATTCTGATTCAACAATTTTCAATCGATTGGATGAAAAAACAGCGTATTTGCAAAAGGGAATGGATAAAGTGTTAACCGATAATGGAATTGTATTTACAATTAACAGAGTAGGTTCTATGATTTCGGTTCATTTTGATGCCAATCCGGTTTTTGATTTTCAAACGGCCAAAAATGGCGATAACGATACATTCAAAAAATTCTTCCACGGATTATTACAAGAAGGTGTATATATTGCTCCGTCAGCTTACGAATCTTGGTTTATTACAGATGCTTTAACTTATGAAGATTTAGACTTTACTATCAATGCTATCAATAAAGTTTCTAAAAGCTTATAAATAAAAAAAACCCGATTAATCGGGTTTTTTTTATTTACAGTTTTGAAAAAAATTAATTTATTAATTTCTGTAATAATTCTGGGTTTTTCTCTAGTTTATCTAATAATTCGCCTTCAAGTGTACCTCTAATTTTTGCTTCGATTACTCGAGCCAATTCCGCTTTTCTCTCAGGCTTAATGTTCTTGTCGTCAAGTATAGTGAATTTTTGTTCAAAAAGTCTAAAGAAATTTTCGTTCATGGTGCTATCTAATCCAAGATATTCAGACAATTCAGACGCCTGTTTTTTCGCTTTTTCAGTAGCATTCATGTTAACATAACCACTTTTGTCTTGAGCGTTTGCATTTAACGAAAATGCTAGGAATAATGTTAAAACAGCAATTATTTTTTTCATTTTTTAATATTTTGTAGTTAGAATAATAACTTCAAAACTAATTTAATTTAATTGAAACACAAAATTTATTTGCAATAAGTTTAAAGGAAATTATTTTACACCCTTTTTTTCTTTTCTTTCCATAACTCGTTCTTTCATTTTTTCTTTTCGTTCTTCAAGGTTATTCTCCCATTTGGTATATTGCTCTGGAGTCAGTATTTTTTTCATATCGGCACTAGTGGCTGCATGTTCTTTCTCCATATTGGCTCTCATTTCATCACGTTGTTTTTGTTTAACTTCGCTCATTTCTGCTCTTTTTGATGCTCTTTTTACAACTTGTTTTGAAATGATAGCTCGAACTTCTTTAGCTTGTTTTTCGTTTAAATCTAAATCTTTAGTCATTTTTTTTACCTGAAAATCAACTTTTTCTTCAGATGAAATTCTTTCTTTTTGAGGTTTTCTTCCCCCTTTTTCTTGCGCAAATGCTGTTATTCCAACAACCAATACCGCTACTAAAAATAGTTTTTTCATTTTATTTGTTTTTAAATTTATTTGCTGATTGGACTTGGGGTATTTAGAAAGGTTTAATTGGAATCTAAATTGTTTAAAAAAACGGTAATCTAGTTTCGTTAAATCTAATTCAAAATAACCGTCTTACTGGCGCCATCAACAGCTACTTTGGTTAAACCGTGTTTGGCTAATCCTTTCATAGCAGCATCCCATTTTTTTCCGCTTAATTCAGACTTGTCTTTTAGCTGAGCTAGTGGTTGATTGTTTTCTGCTTTTAGTAAACCTATAATAACTTTTTCATCTTCCGTCAATTCTAACTGCTTTTTTTCAGGACGCATTTGTGGAAAGAAAAGTACTTCTTGGATGGAAGGATTATTAGTCAAAAACATGATCAATCTATCCATTCCAATTCCCAATCCAGATGTTGGTGGCATCCCGTATTCTAGAGCTCTTAAGAAGTCCTCATCAATTATTCCGTTCGCTTCGTCATCGCCTTTTTCAGCCAAAGCCATTTGCGCTTCAAAACGCTCTCTTTGGTCAATTGGATCATTCAATTCGGAATAAGCATTAGCAATTTCTTTACCACAAACCATTAACTCAAAACGCTCAGTCAATTCGGGATTATCACGGTGTTCTTTACATAAAGGCGACATTTCTTTTGGGTAATCCGTGATGAAAGTGGGTTGAATAAAGTTGCCTTCACATTTCGCTCCAAAAATCTCATCAATCAATTTTCCTTTGCCCATGGTTTCATTTACTTCAATATGCATCGATTTAGCTGCGTCAAAAAGCTCGGCTTCGGTTTTACCCGAAATATCATAACCTGTAAATTGCATAATAGCAGCTGTCATCGTAACTCTGGCATAGGGTGCTTTGAAGTTTACTTTATGTTCTCCAAAAGTAGCTTCAGTAGTCCCGTTTACTTGAACTGCGCAATATTCTAATAGATTTTCAGTCATTTCCATCATCCAATTGTAGTCTTTGTAGGCTACATAAATTTCCATTGCGGTAAATTCCGGATTGTGGGTTCTGTCCATTCCTTCGTTTCTGAAGTTTTTAGAAAATTCGTATACGCCATCAAATCCGCCGACAATCAATCTTTTTAGATATAATTCGTTTGCAATTCTCATGTACAACGGCATGTCCAAACTATTGTGATGCGTAATAAAAGGGCGGGCTGCAGCACCTCCCGGAATTGATTGTAAAACTGGAGTTTCTACTTCAATATAACCAGCGTTGTTAAAAAAGGTTCTCATAGCAGTAAACAGCTTGGTTCTTTTCATGAAAACTTCTTTAACATGTGGGTTTACCACTAAATCTACATAACGCATTCGGTATCTTAATTCGGGATCGTTAAAGGCATCGTGTACATTTCCTTCTTCATCTTTTTTTGGCAAAGGTAACGGACGTAAGGTTTTGCTTAAAAAAGTAAAGCGATCTACTCTTACTGATTTTTCGCCTACTTTGGTATAAAATAATTCTCCTTCCACGCCAATAAAATCTCCTAAATCTGTTAGTTTTCGGAACACTTGATTGTATAACGTTTTGTCTTCGCCAGGGCAGAGTACATCTCTGTTAAAATACAATTGAATTCTTCCTTCACTGTCTTGTAACTCTACAAACGAAGCTTTTCCCATGTCACGATCACTCATAATACGACCAGCCAAGATTACCTGTTTGCCCTCTTCAAAATTATCCTTTACCGTTTTGGATGTCGTATTTACCGGAAATAAATCCGCTGGATAAGGGTTGATTCCGAGTCCACGTAAAGCAGTCAGTTTTTCTCTTCTGATAATCTCTTGTTCCGAAAGTTGCATATACTTGTATTTAAGCGTGCAAAGATAGGTATAATTTGAAAATGTGCCAATTTGAAAATTCGAAAATGATTGTGACTTTTAGAGTCGCTATTTTAGGTTTAGTTTGGTTTTCATTTTCTGTTTAACAAAGTACTTGATTCTAATTGAAATCCGGGCTGAAGATTCTCGTTGCGTATGCTTATAATCTTTGTAACTTTGCCCTCAGTTAATTAATTATGAATAAAGAAATTCAAATACAAGATTTAGGCCTCAAAGATTATAAAGAAACTTGGGATTATCAGGAGTTGCTTTTTAAATCTATAGTAGACATCAAATTGCAAAAGCGAGCGCAGCCCGAATTGATTACGCCTAATTTTTTCCTTTTTGTTCAACACCCGCACGTTTATACTTTAGGAAAAAGTGGTGCAATGAGCAATTTACTTTTATCTGAAAAGCAATTAGAGAATAAAGGAGCTACATTTTATAAAATTAATAGAGGAGGCGATATTACTTATCACGGTCCAGGCCAAATTGTAGGGTATCCTATATTGGATTTAGAAAATTTTTTTACTGACATTCATAAATATTTGCGTTTTCTTGAAGAAGTTATCATTTTAACTTTAGCAGAATACAATATTATGGGTACAAGAAGCGAAGGCGAAACAGGGGTTTGGCTGGATGTAGGTTCGCCTTTTGCCCGAAAAATTTGTGCAATGGGAGTTAGGGCGTCTCGTTGGGTAACCATGCATGGATTTGCTTTAAATGTAAATGCCAATTTGGGCTACTTTGACAACATTATACCTTGTGGTATTAAAGGCAAAGCAGTTACTTCTATGCATGTAGAGTTAGGAGAGGCAGTAGATGAGGCGGCAGTAAAAGCAAAAATCATTAAGCATTTTAGAACCTTGTTTGAAGCAGAAATGTTGATTATTGGAATCAAAAATCAGGAATCTGTAAATTAAATATCTAGTTTTAAGTGTTCAGGCAATAATCTGAAACTAGTTCTGTGGTATTTAGTTGTACCATATTTTCTGATGGCTTCCCTATGTTCTGCCGTTGGGTATCCTTTATTCTTTTTCCAGTTGTACATCGGAAATTCTTCGTGAATTTTTTCCATATAGTCATCTCTGTACGTTTTTGCTAAAACTGAAGCTGCTGCAATACTCATAAATTTAGTGTCTCCCTTAATAATGGTAGTAAACGGAATGTCATTAATGGGTTTGAATCGATTTCCGTCTACTATTATGTGGTTTGGAGTAGGATTTAGCTTAACTATACAGTGATGCATTGCTTTAATAGCAGCATTCAAAATGTTAATTTCATCAATAATCTTTGGTTCAATATGGGTAACTGAAAAGGAAATCACTTTTTCCTCTATCAAAGGTTTTAGTTTTTCCCGTATTTTTTGTGTGAGTTGTTTGGAGTCATTCAAAAATTCTAACTCAAAACCATTAGGCAAAATAACAGCTGCAGCAGTGACCGGACCTGCAAGACAACCACGGCCAGCTTCATCTGTACCACATTCTAAATCACAATTAGAAAATTTAAATTTCAGCATTTATTTTTTTGTAAAAATACAATTCTAGACGCAACCGTTTATAAATAATCGTATCCACAGTGTAATTGTACAATTGAGTAAAAAAATTTAACAGTGTTATCAAATCATTATTTATTGTTAATATTTGGTTAATTAATAAATAATTAAGAAGTTTGCAGAATAACTAACTCAAATAAAATTAATATGAGATCGAAGTTCAAATGGATTTTTACGCTATTAGTAGCGTTATCAATGCAGTTTTCTTTTGCACAAGACAAAACTGTAACAGGTGTTGTTTCAGATAAAACTGGACCACTACCAGGTGCAAACATTGTTGTTAAAGGAACAACAAGAAGTGCCCAAACTGATTTTGATGGTAAATTTAGCATCAATGCCAAAGCAGGTGAGGTTTTAGTTGTATCATTTACAGGTTACATAAATTCTTCAGTAACTGTAGGTGCAGCTAATAGCTACAAGGTCACGCTTTCTGATGGAATTAAATTGGACGAGGTAATTGTTGAGGGGTATAGAAATACCACTAAAAGTTCTACGGTTGTAGCACAATCAACGGTTAATGCCAAAACAATTGAGAACCGTCCGAATGCATCATTCATCCAAACGTTGCAAGGGCAAGTAGCTGGTTTGAATATTGCTTCAGGTACTGGGCAACCAGGTTCTAAACCAACGGTAATCATACGTGGTAATGGTACACTTGGCGCAAGTACTGATCCTTTGTACGTTATTGACGGAGTGCCAACAAATGGAGATAACTTTAGAACGATTAACCCTAGTGATATCGAGTCTGCTACAGTGTTAAAAGATGCTGCTGCTACTGCTATTTATGGTAATAGAGGTTCTAATGGGGTTATTGTAATAAAAACTAAGAGAGGTGGTACTCAAGAAGGAAAAACTAAGTTTAGATATTCTTCTACAACTGGGTATACACAACTTCAAAATGCTAAATATGCTTTTTCAAACTCTAAAGAACTATTAACCTTAGAGAGAACTTACGGTGTGGGTAGAGGTAACTTGAATCCTGCTACAGGAGCTCCTTTTACAAATGCTGAGATCAATGCATATTCAGTTGATACGGATTGGGTTGATTATTTCTTCAGAACTGCAAAATCAACAGAGCAACAATTTAGTATTGAAACTTCTGGGAAAAAATTAAATTCTTACACTTCTGTGAGTTATTTAGATCAAGAGGGTATTTTGTTGACCACTGGATTGAAACGTTTCACATTGAGAAACAATTTATCTGGAAAATCTGATGATGATAAGTTTACTTATTCTACCAACATCTCTTTAGGTTTTTCAAAAAATAATGAAGCCACAAGTTTAGGTACTGGTGGAATCAACAGAAACTATGTTTTAGGTGCTACTTTATCTGCTCCTTATGTAAGTCCGTCTGAATATTTAGGGTCGCAAAGTGTTTTCGACTTGTACATTAGTGATGGAACTTTACTATACACTCCTTTATTCTTAATGGATAAATTAGCTACTTATGAAAATAATACGGATGAGATTAGAATAATGGCTTCTGCTGATGTTTCTTATGAAGTATTCAAAAATATTACGGTTAAATCAAGAACTTCTTTTGAAACTATTGAAACGAGATTTACTCAAGCTGAGTTTCCAATATCGTTCAATGCCTTTTTGTTCTTAAACCCAGCTGCTCAGTTTGGTGGATTTGAAGATATTAACAACAGAAGAGAGTTCAGATTCAATCAATTATGGCAAGTAGGTTACAATAAAAAATTCGCAGAGAAACATACTTTAAGTTTGTTAGGGAATGCGGAATATTATGGTGCGCAGATTAACGGAAATAACGTTAGACAAAGAGGGCTTGATCCATTAACATTTGTACCAGGCACTGGTGCTGGTTATTTAGCCGACATTGCTGCTCATGATTTCTACGGTCCAACTGGATCTGCTTCAAAAATTAAACAAAGTTTAATTTCATATTTCGGAGTCGTAGATTACGATTTTGATGATCGATATGGTGTTGTGGGGACTTATCGTTATGATGGTTCAAACAGATTTTTACAAGATTATGCTTGGGGTACTTTCTGGTCTGTTGGTGCACGATGGAATATCAACAAAGAATCGTTCTTAAAGGATAGTAATTTATTTCAAGTATTGAAATTAAGAGCCTCTTATGGTCTTACTGGAAATCAAAGAGTACTTGCTGGAACTGAGTTTTCTGGATTGCAACCACCATTAACCAGAGATACTTATGCTAATGCTGGTAACACTTATTCAGGTGCTCCTGGATATAATATTAATTTTGGTGTTAATGATTTACAGTGGGAGACTACAACACAGACTGATATTGGATTAGATTTCGAAATGTTTAAAAATAGATTAAGAGGTACTTTTGATTATTATAATAGAGTTACTTCTGATTTATTTTATGGCACTCCTGTATCTCCAGTTACTGGTACTTTTGACATTACCAAAAACACTGATATTGAAGTTACGAATAAAGGGTATGAGTTAACTTTGGCTTATGATGTAGTAAGAAATGATAATTTCAAATTTACAGTAAGAGGTAATATAAATCAAAATGAAAATGTAGTAGGTAATTTGCCTGCTCCTGTTCCTGCCGGAAATTCTACACTTCGTAATGGGGGTCAAGTTTTTGAGTGGTATTTGATTCCTTATGCTGGTGTGAATCCTGCAAATGGTAATTTATTATTTGTTGCGGCTGACGGTAGTTTAACTGAAACACCTAATCCAGACACTGATAGAGTTGAAACTGGAAAGTCTCAGTTGCCTAAATACCAAGGTGGTTTTGGATTTGATTTAGATTACAAAGGATTCTTCGCATCAACTAACTTTACTTTTGTTAAAGATATTTGGAGATTTGATTTTGACTTAGATGGGTTATACGATCCAACTTCATTAGGTCAGTTTGTAGTTACCAACGACTTGTTAAACGCTTGGACACCAACAAATACTAATACTGATGTGCCTTCATTAACTGCCGCTAACTTAGGTAATGGTGGTGATTCTGACCGTTTCCTTAGAGATGCTTCTTATATCAGATTGAGATATTTACAGGTAGGATACAAAGTGCCTAAGAAATTCTTAGACAAAACTTTTATGTCTAGCTTAAGTTTTTATGTTCAAGGTGAAAATCTTCAAACTTGGACTAAATGGCAAGGTTTTGATGCAGAAAGTAATAGAACAGCAGATCAAGCTCAGTATCCAACCCCAAAAATTTACACTTTCGGAGTTGATATTAAATTTTAATAACTAATAATATATAAATAATATGAAAAAATATGTAGGTTTTTTTCTTCTGGCATCGCTACTTTCATTTACTTCTTGTGATGATAGTTTGATCGACCAGTTCACTCCAGGAGCACTTACCGAAGAGGTAGCAGTGCAATCTAGTGGTGATTTATCTAAACTAATGAATGCCGCTTATGCTATTTTAACTCCAACATCTGAAATTGAATTTAATTCAGTATTCACTGATGAGGTAGGTATTGGTTTTGCAAATGGAGGTCAAGGATTAGATGATAACTATGCCTTTATTTTAAATTCAGCATCTGGTTCACCTGATGGGATTTGGGCTACTAATTATTTTACGCTTTCGAGAGTAAATAGAGTTATTAAGTTTTCTAGTAATGTAACAGCTGTAGATGCTGCTGACCAATTGGTTATTAATCGCTTGGTAGCTGAAGCGTATACTTTAAGAGCACATTGTCACATTCAATTGTTGTCTTACTTTTCAACCAACCCTAAAGATAGAAATGCGCTTGGCGTAATTTTAGCTAATGATGTTTTTCCAACTTCATATACAGCACTTAGAGCAACAAACGGTGCGGTTTATGATTTGATTGATGCTGATTTAGCTGCTGCTGAAGCATTATATGCTACGGTAACTGACGCTCCTAATCCAATTTATGCGAATGTAAATTTTACAAGAGCTTTAAAAGCTAAAGCTGCTGCATTAAGAGGAGATTATCCTAATGCTTTGACATTTGCTAATGACGTGATCAATACTTCAGGATTGTCTTTAGCTACTTTTGCTAATTACACTTCAGTTTTCCATACAGATACAAATGCAAATTCTGTTGAAGTTATTTTCAAATTGAAAAAGAATGTAACGCAAACTAGAACAGGTGCTATTTGGGCTAGTGTGAACACTACTGTCTCTGGTTCTCCTTTTTATGAAATGGGAAGATCTTTATTTAATATTGTTAACACTACCAACTTAGCTTCTGCAACAAGTCTACAAGTAACTAATATTACGGGTAATAATGTTACTATCTCTGGAGGTACATTAGCTGTTGGTGATATGTTTGTTTCTACAGTTAGTGTTCCATCTAATGCAACTACGGCAAACGGAACAACAACTTCTCCATCTGGTTCTTTGTTAGCTGGAAAAGTGTATTTTGTTAGAACGGTTGCTGGGAATGTAATAACACTTACAGATACGGCTAACGGTACAGCTACAATTGCTCTAGCAGCCGCTAGTAGTTCTAATGTGAATAACGCTCCGTTGTTTCCATTAAACGCTAAAGCTAATTATGGAGACATTCGTTATGCTACAAACGTGCACCCTTCGTCAATTATCGACTATAACTATGCTACAAGTGCTGATTACAGAAATTCAGATAAAATAGCTCTTAGAAAATATCCTGGTACTGCTGCAAACGGAAACTTAGTAAATGATATGAAAATCTGTAGATTATCTGAAATTTATTTAATCAAAGCGGAAGCTCAGATTGCAACTGGTGATTTGCCAGGTGCAGCTATTACTATAAAAGCAGTTAGAGATGCTCGTGCTAACAGAGTGCAGCCACTTCCTTCTTATGGAAATGATACTGATGCTTGGAAAGACGTTCTTAAAGAAAGAAGAATTGAATTGGCTTATGAAGGATTCCGTTTTATAGATTTAAAACGTTTAGGAACTTTAGCTAATGAAGGTACGTTGAGAGATGGTGCTGATTGTACTACAAATGGTGCTTGTTCTATGCCTGTTAGTGATTATAGATTCTCTTTACCGATTCCATTATCAGAGTCAAATCCTAACCCAGCTATTTTAAGTCAACAAAATCCTGGTTACGGAGGATAATTCATCTTTTCCGATTAAAATACTAAATCCCGACCTTAAGGTCGGGATTTTTTTGTTTTTTATGATTATGTTAGCAACTAATGCTTTATTTTTGTGTTCTATTTTCCAATTTAATTTATAGTATACTGAAATGAAACAACATTACCTTTCCTTGTTTTTTTTGATTTCTTGCATATTCTTTTCTACGAATAAAGCAAACAGTCAAGATTTTTCCAATTTAGAAGTTTCCCCTAGCGGTAAAATACGTTGCGCCAGTGTTGAAAATGAATCGCTTTTAAAAGCAGCTAATGCAGATAGAGAAACTGTTCAAGAATTTGAAAACTGGATTAACGCTAAGATTTTAGAAAGAAGAAATAATCCATTACTAAGAAATGTGACAGAAGTCCTCACTATTCCAGTTGTAGTACACATTTTTAGTAACGGAGATTTAGTTGGAGTTAATGAAAATTTGGCTGATGCTAGAGTTTTTTCTCAGATGCAAGTTTTAAATCAAGATTTTAGAAGAATTCTGAACACGCCAGGCTTTAATGACAGTGAGTTTGGAGCAGATACAGAAATAGAGTTTTGTTTAGCGCAACGCAAACCTGACGGAACAGCAACTAATGGAATTGATAGAATTACGGTTACCCAAGCTTCTTTTAATTCTAGACCAGAAGTAGAAACAATCAAAACAACAACACAATGGGATCCCTTAAGTTACTTTAATATTTGGGTCTTTAATTTTGGAGGAACTATTAATAACTTATTAGGGTACGCTCAATTCCCAAGTACTTCTGGGTTACCGGGTATAAATTCAAGCGGTGGAGCTGCCAACACTGATGGTGTTGCTATTAGTTACACCTCGTTTGGTTCTCAAGCAATTGCAAATGTTGGAGCTTATGATGCCACCTACAACAGAGGTAGAACTACCACTCACGAAGTAGGACACGCTCTCGGGTTAAGACACATTTGGGGTGACGGATTAGGCAATTATCAAACAGAAGTTCCCGATTGTACGGCTTCTGATTTTTGTGCCGATACACCTCCAGCAGGATATTTGCATTACGGTTGCCAATCTGGAGTCGATACCTGTTTTGATGACTTTGTTGACATGGTTGAAAACTACATGGATTACAGCGACGATACTTGTATGAACATTTTTACTAATGATCAAAAAACAAGAATTAGAGCCGTAATGAATAATTCTATCAGAAGAAAAGAATTGAAAACATCTAATGCCTGTTTGCCTCCACTAAGTGTTACTGATTTAGATTTTAATAAAGCAATAAACATCTATCCCAACCCAACATCATCGTATTTAAATTATATGATTGCTAATAATGAAGCAGTTTTATCAATTGTTATTAACGATATAACAGGTAAAGAAATTTTCAGAAATGATAATGCTAACACCCCAGTTCCGATAAATGTCTCAGAGTTGTCTTCGGGCGTTTATTTTATCACCTTCAAATCGGATAAAAATTCAACAACTAAAAAATTCATTAAAGAGTAATCTTTTGTGAAGTATTTCTAAAACCACCTTTATGGTGGTTTTTTTATGATTTTATTACAAATAGTTTTGTGTATTTTTGCATCGTTATATTTTAAGATGAAATACTTTTTTACTGTACTCTTTCTGTTATTTTTTTCAGTTGGTTTTTCTCAGGAAGATTCAAGTGATGCTGCCAAAAGCGTTCCTAAGAAACAGCCGAAAGGAGCATACGATCAATACCGAATCATTACTTTACAAAAGGATACTACTTACGTGGATACTTCACTGAGCATCAAAAAAGAATACGAATACAACTATTTGCGCAAAGACATCTTTGGATTGCTGCCTTTTGCGAATGAAGGTCAAACTTATGCTACTTTGGATTTTGGGTTAAAAAATTTTAAATCTTTTCCTGAAATCGGATTTTCCGGTAAACAATTTAATTATCTAGCAGTAGACGATATCAAATACTATTCGGTTGCTACACCAGTAACCGAACTCTATTTCAAAACAACTATGCAGCAAGGCCAATCTGTTGATGCATTTATCACGGTGAATACCTCTGAAAGATTTAACTTGTCAGTTGCCTACAAAGGATTACGTTCTCTTGGGAAGTTTATAAATCAATTGTCAAGCGCCGGTAATTTCAGATTCACTTCTAGTTACAACACGCTAAACAAACGCTATTATTTAAACTTTCATTTCACAGGACAAGATTTGCTGAATGGAGAAAATGGCGGAATTACTACTACTGATGATTTTGAAAATGGCGGCGGAGCTTTTGCAAACCGTGCCCGACTCGAAGTATATCTTAGAGATGCCAAAAGTTTTATAAAAGGAAAAAGAACTTTCTTGGACCATAATTTCAGAATTAACAGTAAAAAAGGCGACAACAATCTGTATTTGACGCACCAATTTAATTACGAGACTAAATTTTTTGAATACAATCAGGCGACTGTTTTATCTACAGTCGGAAATACAACTGTTAAGCGTTTCGGCGATTCTTATGTTTCCTCCAACATCAATGACCATACGCGATATAACCGAATGTACAATAAAGCAGGTATTATTTATGAAAATTCACTCCTAGGAAAATTCCAATTCTTTGCCGAAGATTTTAGATATAATTATTACTATGATAGAATATTGATTTTGGACAGTGGAGTTGTTCCAAGTGCTTTGAGTGACGAAATTAACACCATTGGAGGTCAATACGAATACAGAAAAAATAAATGGAACGGAACTTTTGCTTATTCTAATTCTATATCAAATCAACCCATGTCAAACTTTGATGCCAAGTTGCATTATAAACTCAACGAGAAGAATCAGTTTGTTTTTCAATATCAAATGGTAAACAAAATTCCGGACCACATCTATAATTTATACCAAAGTAGTTTTGTAAATTACAATTGGTCCAATGATTTTAAGAATGAAAAAATAAATAACATTGAAGCTACAGCCAAAACACAATGGTTTGAGGCCTCGTTGCAAGTTAGTTCTATCAAAGATCATTTGTATTTTACTAATGATGCTACTATTGATCGTCAGCAGCTAATTTCACCGAAACAATACGATAAAACAATCAATTATTTGTCTGTAAAAGTTAGCCGGGAATTTAAATGGTGGAAATTGGCTTTAGATAACACACTACTGTATCAGCAGGTAGATCAGGAAGCTGCTATTTTGAATGTACCCCAAATCGTAACGAGAAACTCCTTGTATTTTACGAATAATTTTTTCAAAAAAGCCTTGTATCTGCAAACGGGATTCACACTTAACTATTTTACAAAATACTATATCAACGATTATAATCCAGTAACTACTGAAGCATTTGTTCAGAACGAAAAAAAGGTTGGGGATTTTCCCATGCTCGATTTTTTTGTAAATGCCAGAATTCGACAAACGAGAATTTTCCTCAAAGCCGAACATTTTAACTCCAGAATTACAGGCAATAATTTTTATACTGCTCCCAATTATCCTTATCGCGACTTCATGATTCGATTTGGAATCGTATGGAATTTTTTCCAATAAAATTTATTAGAAATTTTTATAATCAATATCTTTACACCATAATAAAAATCAGAAAGTAAACGTCATATTGACTGCAACACCAGACAGTATGACTCCAAACAAATAATAACACGAATGAAATACGCAGAAAACATACTAGGAACTATTGGAAATACGCCATTAGTTAAACTTAATAAAATAGTAGAAGGAATCGATGCGCTTGTTTTGGCCAAAGTAGAAACCTTTAATCCAGGGAATTCAACTAAAGATCGAATGGCCCTTAAAATGGTAGAAGATGCTGAAGCGGACGGAAGATTAAAACCTGGTGGAACCATCATTGAAGGAACATCAGGAAACACCGGAATGGGATTAGCGCTTGCCGCAATTGTAAAAGGGTACAAATGTATTTTTGTAATTACCGACAAACAATCTAAAGAAAAAATGGATATTCTTCGTGCCGTTGGTGCCAAAGTTATAGTGTGTCCAACCGATGTAGAACCAACAGATCCGCGTTCGTATTATTCGGTTTCAAAAAGATTAGGAACTGAAATCCCAAATTCATGGTATGTAAACCAATACGATAACCCATCAAACGCCATTGCGCATTACGAACAAACTGGACCTGAGATTTGGGAACAAACAGACGGTAAAATAACGCATTTTGTAGTTGGAGTAGGAACCGGTGGAACCATTTCGGGGATCGGTAAATATTTGAAAGAGAAGAATCCAAATATTAAGATTTGGGGAATAGATACTTATGGTTCGGTGTTTAAAAAATACCACGAAACCGGAATTTTTGATGAGAATGAAATTTACTCCTACATCACAGAAGGAATTGGAGAGGATATTTTGCCAAAAAATGTTGACTTCTCATTGATTGATGGCTTTACAAAAGTTACCGATAAAGATGCTGCAGTTTATACAAGAAAAATTGCCTTAGAAGAAGGGATTTTCGTTGGGAATTCAGCAGGTTCCTGTGTAAAAGGGCTACACCAACTCAAAGAACACTTTACAAAAGATGACGTGGTTGTGGTCTTATTCCATGATTCAGGAAGTCGCTATGTTGGTAAAATGTTCAATGATGATTGGATGCGAGAAAGAGGATTTTTAGACGAAGAGGTAACCACAGCGGAAGACGTTATCAAAGACCATTTAGACAAGCCATTAGCTATTGTGCGAACCGAAGAGCTAGTGTCACATGCCATTGACAGAATGCGTAAATTCAAAATATCACAGATTCCGGTAATTGACATAACTGGCTTTGTTGGTTCTGTAGATGAAAGCGATTTGTTTCAAAGTTACGTGTCAGATAAAAACGTAGCAGACAAGCCGATAAAAGAAGTAATGGGAAAACCGTATCCTATCGTTCAAAGAAATACACCAATTGAAGAAGTTTCTAAACTATTTACCAAAGACAACCAAGCTGTATTGGTGGATCTAGGAAACGGAAAACATCATATAATCACAAAATATGATATTATAGGTTCTATTAAGTAGTAAATAGGGAAAAGCCAAAAGCCAATAGAAAAAGCCAAGAAGTAAGAGTAACATTTTTTCTTGGCTTATTTCTTTTCCCTAATCCCTTTACGCTATTCTCCAATCAAAACACCCGAAATATTCCAAGAACTGAAACTACTTCCCTCAGGCAATCCTTGAGGGATTTTAATTTGTATCGAATGGTTTCCAGCGTCTAAATTGCCTAAATCAATAAAAATTGGATTGGTTACGGTTCCAGGACACCAGTTCGCTCGACTATAATCTGACGAGGATAATCCGTTTAAAAAATTTCCTGAGGCTGGATTCGATAAGCGATAGGATCCACAATCTAAACGCCAAGGCGTAAAACTAAAAGTTTCTTTTCCATCAAGTAAAATTGTATTCTTCTTTGGCACAAATTCGTCTCCGTTTTCCCAACCACCATGCCCCGTTGTAATATAACGCAACTTGCAGTTTTTCATTGGCTTGTCTAATTTAAAAGTTACTGCTAATCCTTTTTCATTATTAAACATCGTTCCATATTCTTGTCCGGCCATTTCCATAATATTGTTGGTGCAAAAAAGCGGTACAAGTTGGGTTGGAATAGCTTTACTGTCTTCCTCTTCATGAATAGTAATGTTAGCAGAAACTTTATGTCCGCCTTTATCATAATTGCCAATGTTGATTCCAATCCAAACTTCTTGATTGCTTAAAAGCATTCTCAAATCAGAAATATCCTGACGGTACAAAACAGCGTCTGCCCAATTTTTATCTTTCAACTGAAGGGTATTGTAGTGTTTGATGCCAAACGGGGTGAAGAAGCGCATCAGCTCAACTACAGGATTATATTTTTCAGTAGCCACCACACCCTGATAGTCCTTACCATTGCCGTTGTTATAAATGGGTAATGTTTTCACACCATTGTTTAAACCTTCCATAAAAGAGATCTCCTTATTTGTCGGGATAATGAAAAACGAACCTGTTCGGTCGTAAGCATCTCCATTAGATTGTTCGGTTACTTCTGCAAAAATTTGGCTTCCCACTTTTATTTGTGGAATTTTAATCTTTCTAACCGCAATTGTTCCATTGGCAAATCTTAAAATACTATCATTTGATTTTGATGCGTCTGAAAAGTTGATAATTTGATTTTTGAAAACGGCAATAGTAGTAAAGCGGCTTTTCCAAAGCAAATCTTTATAAGTCAATACATCAACAGTTTTTTTTGCCTTTGGTATTGTGGGGAATGCATTTACTTTTTCAACTTTAGTCGCAGCAATAATAAAATTTCCGTTTCGAACCATTTCTAAAACCAAACCTAAATTTTGACCTAATTGCGTTGGCGCACCTTTTACTTTTAAATCTTCGGTGTACCAAAATTCTATGGTATTGGAATTAACAATGGTTTTCGCTTTTTTACATTGGTATCCCAGCACGGTTTTAGTTTCTGACAGCAATTCAAAAGTTTGTTTTGGCAATGAAATACTGTCCTTAGTAGTGATAATTTCGTCTTCGTTTAAATGGGCTATTTGATTCAAGGAATTGGCATCTCTACTAAGTAAGGTTTGTTCATGCGGAAACGCTGCCTTTCCGTTACTAATTGCTGCTGAAGTTAATACGGTTTGATCCAAATTAGTGAAAACCCAAATGGGATCTTGATTTTCAATTAAGGATCCATTTGAACTTTTTAAATACGTGACCTTGTAGTTTTGCGAAACAGTGGTTCCGTAAACGGCTAGTAAAATGAATATAAGTAATTTTTTCATTACAAAAACTTTGCTTATTAAAGTAAATTTCTTACTTTAGATAAAAATTAGGAATCGTGAAAGAAGATTTTCTTCATTACGTATGGCAATATAAGAAGTTTGATTTTTCAAACCTAACAACTGTTGCCGGAGAATCGTTACAACTGCTGAATTCTGGAAATTATTTGCAGCAAGAAGGTCCCGATTTTTTTAATGCAAAGATTGTTATCGGAAACCAAAAATGGGCCGGAAATATTGAGATTCACTTAAAGTCCTCCGATTGGTATTTGCATCATCACGAGAACGATTCTAATTATGATAATGTAATCTTGCATGTTGTTTGGGAACACGATTCACCCATTTTCAGAAAAGATAATTCAGAAATTGCTACTTTAGAACTTAAAAAATTTGTAGCAAAAGATATCATTTCTAATTATCAATCACTTTCAGTTCCGAAGTCTTGGATTTACTGCGAAAATCAAATAGCATCTCAAGATGATTTTATTTGGCAAAATTGGCAGGAGCGTTTATTCTTTGAAAGGTTAGAACGAAAATCTTTTCCAATAGCCCAACTTTTATCTGAAACCAATTTCGATTGGGAAGCAGTCTTGTTTTGTATGTTGGCTAAGAACTTTGGGTTAAATGCAAATGGCGATACCTTTTTAAAGATTGCCAAATCAATTCCATTTTCAGTTTTCAGAAAAGAAAGTTTTGAGGTGCAAAATTTAGAAAGTTTGCTTTTTGGAACCGCAGATTTGTTTCCAATAGATGTTCAGGATAATTATACTATGGATTTGAAAAGACGATTTGAGTACCTTTCTCAAAAACATCAGTTCCAGAAAGTGATTGTAGAACCGGTTCAGTTTTTCAAACACCGTCCCGATAATTTTCCGACAATTCGGTTGGCTCAATTGGCAATGCTATATCATAAAGAGCACAATTTATTCTCGAAAATTATTGCTGTAAAAACTGTCGAGGCATTGTATCGTTTGCTTGCTTTTCCAATTTCAGAGTATTGGCAAACCCACTATCAATTTGATAAAGAAAGTCCGAAGAAAAAAAAACAGTTCTCGAAATCATTTATCGATTTGCTTCTAATCAATACAATTATTCCAATTCAATTTGCGTATGCTAAAAGCTTGGGAAAAGAAGTTTCTGAATCAGTATTGGAGATGCTTCGCGATGTGGCAGCCGAGAAAAATGTAATAATAGATAAGTTTACTGGATTCGGAATTAAAGCGAAGAATGCATACGATACTCAGGCGTTGCTTCAGCTCAAAAACGAATATTGCAATCACGGAAAATGTTTGCAGTGCGCTATTGGAATCCAACTTTTAAAAGCGTAATTTTAACTTTTAAATCAAAAAAATGAGGACCGTAATCAAGTTAAAATACTTTTTTGAAAAACATGGTTTTCATGTGTCTTCGCGCTTGGCTGATAGGCTTGGAATGCGAGCTTCGAACGTGCGTTTGTTTTTTATTTACATCACTTTTGTAACTGCTGGTTTGTGGTTTGGCGTTTATTTGACTTTGGCGTTTTGGATTAAACTTAAAGATTTAATACGCGGAAAAAGAACGTCAGTTTTTGATTTATAGCGCTTATGGCAAACGATAATTCCATTGTAAATTCGGTTTTAAGGTATTCGAAAAGTCAGCGAATCGGAATTCTCATTTTTTTTCTGATAATTATATTCGTGCAAGGAATTTATTTCTTCTTTGATTTTAACACTATTGAAAAAAATGAGACTAAAATGTCAGCTTGGTTGGCCAATCAAGGTGCCTTAGACAGTCTTAAAAATGAAAATAAAAATTACAACCCTACGATTTATCCATTTAATCCCAATTTTATTACAGATTTTAAAGGCTATAAACTTGGAATGTCTGTAGCAGAAATAGACCGATTGTTGGCTTTTAGAAAACAAAATAAGTTTGTCAACTCCGCCCAAGAATTCCAAAAAGTAACTAAAGTTTCGGATTCTTTGCTAAAAGCCATTTCACCCTATTTTAAATTTCCAGATTGGGTAAACGCTAAAAAAAGTAATTTTAAATCATTTGATAAAAAGGAGTTTTCTAAACCAGAAAAAATTGTAATTATAGACATCAATCAAGCTACAAAAGAAGATTTGATGAAAGTGTATGGCATTGGAGATAAAATATCAGATCGCATTTTAGAACAAAAACAAAAGTATGGCGCCTTCGTTTCTATGGAACAAATGAATGATATATGGGGTTTGTCGCCTGAAGTTGTTGAAAAAATGAACATTTCTTTTACGGTAAAATCTACTGCCAATAGTAAAAAGATTAATATTAACACCGCATCAGTCAAAGAGTTATCTCAGTTTCCCTTTTTTCGATATCAATTGGCAAAAGATATTGTGATTTATCGGACTATGAATGGAGACATAAAAACTGAGGATTTGTCAAAAATTAAAGGATTTCCTGTTGAAAAATTAAATATAATTGCCTTATATTTGGAATTCTAAAAAAATACATAAAATTAGACTTAAATATGAATTCAATATATTTTACAGAAGAGCACAATTTATTTAGAGAAAGTTTAAGAGACTTTTTGCAAAAGGAAGTAGTGCCACATATTGAAAAATGGGAAAAAACAGGAACGATTGAGCGTTTTATTTGGAAGAAATTTGGTGAAATGGGCTTCTTCGGAATAAACTATCCAGAGGCTTATGGCGGGTTGAATTTAGATTTATTTTATACTGTTGTTCTACTTGAAGAACTTCAAAAAATAAAATCTTCTGGTTTCGCTGCAGCCATATGGGCACACGCTTATTTAGCGATGACGCATTTAAATGCTGAAGGTGATGAGCGAATCAAACAAAATTATTTAGCGCCAAGTATTGCCGGTGAAAAGATTGGGGCATTGTGTTTAACAGAGCCTTTTGGTGGTAGTGATGTGGCAGGTATGCGAACTTTAGCAGTTAAAAAAGGAAACAAATACGTGATAAACGGTTCTAAAACCTTCATTACAAATGGTGTTTATGCCGATTATTATATCGTTGCGGCGAAAACAAGTATAGGGTCTGGAAATAAAGGAATCAGTATTTTTTTGATGGATACAAATCTAAAAGGCGTTTCGGCAACAAAGCTAGATAAGTTAGGTTGGAGAGCATCAGATACTGCTGAGATTGCTTTTGATAATGTAGAAATTCCAGAAGAAAACTTAATGGGAGAGGAAGGCAAAGGCTTCCCTTACATCATGCAACATTTTGCTCTAGAGCGATTGATTATGGCAATAAATGCGCACGCCAGAGCAGAATATGCTATCGACTATACGATTGACTATATGTCAAATCGAGAAGCATTTGGTAAAACTATTGATAAGTTTCAAGCATTACGCCACACTATGGTTGACCATGCTACTGAAGTGGAACATTGTAAAATATTTAATTATGCCGCTACGGCCCGATTAAATAAAGGCGAATATGTAGTTAAAGAAGCTACAATGGCAAAATTAAAATCAACCAAAGTTGCTGATGAGGCAATCTATAGTTGTTTGCAAATGCTTGGAGGTTATGGTTATATGGAAGAATATCCGTTAGCGCGCTTATTAAGAGACAGTCGTTTGGGCCCAATTGGAGGTGGAACTTCTGAAATTTTAAGAGAAATTTTGTCAAAAATGATTATTGACAATCAAAACTATACGCCAGCGGTTAAATAGATATTTTACAAATCTTATTTTGATTTGTTATTTCAAGTTATTTAGTAATAGGATAAAAATAATTTGCAATTCGTAATTCATAATTCATAATTATTGTTAATTTTGCACCCTTAACGAGAGGAGGTGTCTATATTATGTTAATTATACCAATTAAAGACGGAGAAAATATCGATAGAGCATTAAAGCGCTATAAAAGAAAATTTGATAAAACAGGAACTGTTCGTCAGTTGCGTTCACGAACTGCTTTCATCAAACCTTCAGTAGTAAGAAGAGCTCAAGTTCAAAAAGCAGCTTACATCCAGAACATGAAAGACGGATTAGAAAGTTAGTCAATAATTTTCTGAAAATATACTAACCGTTAGTAGTTAAAGTTTCCTAACTTTGATGCTAACGGTTTTTTTATGGAAAATTTTAAAAATAGGTTTCGGGACTATCTTTTGTTAGAGAAAAACTATTCTCAGCATACCGTTACAGCTTATTTAAATGATATTAGTTTTTTCGAAACTTTTTTAACTAGTCAGTATGATGATTGTAATTTGATTGTGGTTAACTATAATCAAATACGTTCGTGGATCGTTTCACTTTCAGATGATGGCATTTCAAATTCTTCCATCAATCGAAAAATTTCTTCCTTAAAATCGTTTTATAAATTTCTATTAAAAACTAAGCAGCTAGATTCAAGTCCCCTTTTAAAACACAAAGCATTAAAATCTCAAAAGAAAATTCAAATTCCTTTTTCTGAAAAAGAACTTGATATGGTTTTAAATCAAATAGCTTATAAAACAGGTTTCGAAGGTATTCGGGATAAATTAATTGTTGATTTATTTTATACAACCGGAATAAGAAGAGCCGAACTTATCAATTTAAAAATATACAATGTTGATTTGTCTAATGGTACTATAAAAGTCTTAGGGAAACGAAATAAAGAAAGAGTTATTCCAGTTTTACCAATAATTGGAAATCAAATAAAAAAATATTTGATTGAAAGAACACAAATACAAGAGGTTAAAGATTCGGATAGTTTTTTTATACTTTTAAATGGAGTTAAATTAAATGATTCGTTTGTTTATCGATTAATAAATTATTACTTTAGTAATGTCTCAGAGAAAGTAAAAAAAAGTCCGCATATTTTAAGGCATACTTTTGCAACACACTTGCTCAATAATGGGGCAGACATAAATTCGGTGAAGGAATTATTAGGACATTCTAGTTTAGCATCTACACAAGTTTATACACACAATAGTCTAGCAGAACTACAAAAAGTATATAATAGTGCACATCCTAGAAACAAAAAGTAATTCCAAATGTATAATCAATAAAATAATAATTATGAAGGTAAATGTTCATGCAGTTAACTTTACTGTTGACAAAAAATTGGTTGATTTTATTCAAGAAAGATTGGCAAAACTTGAAAAATTTTATGATAAAGTAGTTTCTTCTGACGTTTTTTTGAAGGTGGAAAATATAAGTGAGAAGGAAAATAAAATAGTTGAGATAAAAATTCATGTTCCTGGAGACGATTTTGTTGTAAAAAAACAGTGCAAAACTTTTGAGGAAGCAATAGAGGTTTCGGCAGAATCATTAGAACGATTATTGATTAAAAGAAAGGAAAAAATAAGAACACATATTTAAAATGATTTTTTTTAAAAAATGTTTTGAATAAATAACAAAAAGATATACATTTGCAGTCCGTTAGAAATAGCGGACTTTTTTTATTGAAATTGCCAGCGTAGCTCAGTTGGCTAGAGCAGCTGATTTGTAATCAGCAGGTCGTGGGTTCGAGTCCCTCCGCCGGCTCTTTTTTTTATTGAAATAATGGTTAGGGGAGATACTCAAGCGGCCAACGAGGGCAGACTGTAAATCTGCTGTGTGAACTTCGCAGGTTCGAATCCTGCTCTCCCCACAAAGTTTTTGAGTAAGGAATTTTATCAAGCTCGTTTGGATAAAATTGTGTCTTAAAAACTTCGTAAGGGTTCACTCTTGCGGATCACAAGTGAAACTTGTAGTTCTTAATGTGAATCGCCTTGCAGGATTTCAATCTTAGGTTGATAATCCGCAAACCAAGGAAACTGCCGACTTAGCTCAGGGGTAGAGTGCTTCCTTGGTAAGGAAGAGGTCACGGGTTCAATTCCCGTAGTTGGCTCTAAAAAATTGAATTGAAAATTGAACACTAATAAATATATAACTAAGTTTAAAATTAAGTAAAATGGCAAAAGAAAATTTTAATCGTAACAAACCACACCTTAATATTGGTACGATTGGGCACGTGGATCACGGAAAAACTACATTGACTGCAGCAATTACGAAAGTATTGTCTGATGCAGGATATTGTCAAGCAAAATCATTTGATCAAATTGATAATGCTCCAGAAGAAAAAGAAAGAGGTATTACTATCAATACATCACACGTTGAGTATGAAACTGCTAACCGTCATTACGCACACGTTGACTGTCCAGGTCACGCGGATTACGTAAAGAACATGGTTACTGGTGCTGCTCAAATGGATGGTGCTATCTTGGTAGTAGCTGCTACTGATGGACCAATGCCACAAACTCGTGAGCACATCCTTTTAGGTCGTCAGGTTGGTATTCCTAGAATGGTAGTTTTCATGAACAAAGTGGATATGGTTGATGATGCTGAACTTTTAGAGTTAGTTGAAATGGAAATCAGAGATTTATTGTCTTTCTATGATTATGATGGAGATAATAGTCCAGTTATTCAAGGTTCTGCTTTAGGTGGATTGAATAACGATCCAGCTTGGGTACCTAAAATCATTGAATTAATGGCAGCGGTTGATGCATGGATT
The DNA here is from genome assembly GCA_038202695.1 of Flavobacteriales bacterium. Taxonomy (GTDB): domain Bacteria; phylum Bacteroidota; class Bacteroidia; order Flavobacteriales; family Flavobacteriaceae; genus Flavobacterium. Next base: position 2,526 of record JBBRET010000032.1, on the reverse strand, counting down.
GAAGAGCCTGTGCGTGATATCTCAAAACCATTCTTGATGCCTGTTGAAGATTCATTTACAATTACTGGTCGTGGAACTGTTGCTACAGGACGTATCGAAACAGGAATTGCTAATACAGGAGATCCAGTTGAAATTATTGGTATGGGAGCTGAAAAATTAACTTCTACTATTACTGGAGTTGAAATGTTCCGTAAAATCCTTGACAGAGGTGAAGCAGGAGATAACGTAGGTTTATTGTTAAGAGGTATTGATAAAGCAGACATCAAAAGAGGTATGGTTATCATCAAGCCAGGTTCAGTAAAACCACACGCTACTTTCAAAGCTGAAGTTTACATCTTGAAAAAAGAAGAAGGTGGTCGTCACACGCCATTCCACAATAACTACCGTCCACAGTTTTACGTACGTACAACTGACGTAACTGGAGTTATTACTTTACCAACAGGTGTAGAGATGGTAATGCCAGGAGACAACTTAACTATTAATGTTGCTTTGTTAAGTCCAATTGCAATGAACGTAGGTTTGCGTTTCGCTATCCGTGAAGGTGGTAGAACAGTTGGTGCTGGTCAGGTTACTGAAATCATATCATAATTAGAATATAAATAAAAATCCAGTGTCGTTTTTTTTTAAAGACACTGTTTTTTAATAATAATAGTCGGGGGGTGTTGAAGGGTAGAATAGCGGTCTCCAAAACCGTTGATGGGGGTTCGAATCCCTCCGCCCGTGCAAAAATAAAAACACAATGACAAAAGTTGTTAATTATATATCAGAGGCATTTGAAGAATTAAAATCAAATGTTACTTGGCCTGAATGGGCTGAAACTCAGCGTTTGACTATAATAGTTGCCGTATTTTCTATTGTTTTCGCTCTAGCTACATGGGGCGTTGACGAAATGTGTGCAAAAGCAATCGAAGGAATTTTTAATTTGATAAAATCATAATTTCTCCGAAATGGCTGATAATAATGTAAAAAAGTGGTACGTAGTTAGAGCTGTAAGCGGACAAGAAAATAAAGTCAAAGCTTATATCGAAACTGAGATCAATAGATTAGGAATGTCCGATTACATTTCTCAAGTACTTGTTCCAACTGAAAAGGTGGTGCAAGTAAGAGATGGGAAGAAAATTGCAAAAGATAAAGTCTATTTTCCTGGATATGTAATGATTGAAGCTAATTTGGTTGGTGAAATACCACATATTATCAAATCAATTACAAGTGTCATTGGATTTTTAGGTGAAGTAAAAGGTGGAGATCCAGTTCCATTAAGAATATCAGAAGTTAATAGAATGCTTGGAAAAGTAGATGAATTAGCAGTTAATACGGATACTCAAAACATACCATATACTATCGGTGAAACGATTAAAGTAGTAGATGGACCATTCAATGGTTTCAATGGAACAATTGAAAAAATAAATGAAGACAAGCGTAAGCTAGAAGTTATGGTTAAGATTTTCGGTAGAAAGACACCATTAGAATTAGCCTTTATGCAAGTGGAAAAAGTATAATTCGTTACACTATTATAAACCGCAGACGTCTGCTTCCACAGACTAATGCAATTTTTTTTAAACAATGGCTAAAGAGATTAGTAAAGTAGTTAAACTACAAGTTAAGGGAGGTGCTGCGAACCCGTCGCCACCGGTTGGACCTGCTCTGGGAGCTGCTGGAGTTAACATCATGGAGTTCTGTAAGCAATTTAATGCTAGAACCCAAGATCAACCCGGCAAAGTATTACCGGTACAAATTACCGTGTACAAAGACAAATCGTTTGATTTTGTTGTAAAAACTCCACCTGCTGCAATTCAATTAATGGATGCTGCTAAATTAAAATCTGGTTCAGGCGAACCTAACAGAAAAAAAGTTGCTAACGTAACTTGGGATCAAATTAAAGGAATCGCTGAAGACAAGATGGTTGATTTAAATGCTTTCACAATTGAATCTGCTATGAGCATGATTGCTGGAACAGCTAGATCTATGGGTATAACTGTAACTGGGGATTCTCCTCTAAAATAAGGTAAGAAATGGCAAAATTGACAAAAAAACAAAAAGAGGCTGCTTCAAAAATTGAAAAAAACAAACTATATTCTTTAAAAGACGCTTCGTCTTTATTGAAAGTTGTTGCTTCAGCAAAATTTGACGAGTCTGTTGACATTGCTGTTCGTCTAGGAGTTGATCCAAGAAAAGCAAATCAAATGGTAAGAGGTGTGGTTGCATTACCCCACGGTACAGGAAAAAATATGAGAGTTTTAGCTCTTGTAACACCAGATAAAGAAGCCGAAGCAAAAGCTGCAGGTGCTGATCACGTTGGTTTAGACGATTATTTACAAAAAATTAAAGACGGTTGGACTGATATTGACGTTATTGTTACTATGCCAGCTGTAATGGGTAAATTAGGTCCGTTAGGAAGAGTATTAGGTCCAAGAGGGCTAATGCCAAATCCTAAAACAGGAACAGTAACAATGGATATTGGTAAAGCTGTTGCTGAAATTAAAGCTGGTAAAATCGACTTTAAAGTCGATAAAACTGGTATCGTTC
>JBBRET010000031.1:0-32564 GCA_038202695.1 Flavobacteriales bacterium | reverse complement strand
CTGATTTACATCTTCGCTGGGCAACACAAAAAACTGCAGTCTTTTTTCGTCTTCAAAATGCGATTGCCACCTTTTAATGGTTTCTTCGGTAACATCGGAGCTAGCTGTTTTTACATAAAGACATTTGACTTGGGCATTTATTTTTCGGGCAAACAGTAATACTTTTATTAAAGCTTCAATATCTTTTTTTCTAAATCGAGTGGTGAAAGCAATGGTTTCGATTTTTTGGTATTTTGATTCTACAGGGATACTTAAAACCGGAACCGAAACATCTGAAATCACATTACCAGCATTTGTTCCCATAAAAGAATCGATCCAATCAGAAACTCCATTTGTGCCCATAATAACAAAGTCAATATTTTCTTGTTGGATTACTTTTTTGATATTATAAACCAAATCACCATCCATTAAAATATGATTCATAACGACATGTTCTAAATTTCTTTTTTCCATTAACGCTCTTAATTTTGGCATCTCATCTTTAAATCTTTCAAAATTTGCCATTTCTAAATTATCATAAATTGTAGCATAATTTAAAGGCATAGCGTCACTTTCTACAATTGGCAAATCAAATGTATGCAACAAAACCAAGTCTGCTTTAAATAGATTAGCCATTTCTAGGGCATAAACAAACGCATTATTTGATGCTTCGGAAAAGTCAATTGGGAAAAGTATTTTTTTCATTTTGGTTGATTTTATACTTTCAAAGTTAGTTAAAAACCAATAAAAAAATAATGACAATTATCAGTAAATTAAATGTTTAACTTTAATTTAAAGTTCCGTTTACTTTTAAAATTATTACTTAATCCCTTTTCTTAACTTTGCCAAAAAAATTAAAATGATTTCACAAGAAACTATTGTTGCTTTAGCTTCACCATCAGGTGCTGGTGCAATCGCTGTTATCCGACTTTCGGGTAAAGAAGCCTTGACTATTGCAGAAAAAGTATTCCAATCGGTTTCTGGAAAAGTAATTACTAAACAAAAAACGCATAGCATCCATTTGGGCCATATAGTTGACGAAGGAAAAGTTTATGATCAAGTATTACTTTCCCTTTTCAAAAATCCGCATTCGTATATGGGCGAGGATGTTGTCGAGATTTCGTGTCATGGTTCTACTTACATTCAGCAACAAATTATTCAATTGTTATTGCGAAAAGGGTGCCGAATGGCGCAAGCTGGTGAATTTACCCTGAGAGCATTTTTGAACGGAAAACTTGATTTATCTCAAGCCGAAGCCGTTGCCGATTTAATTTCGTCAGACAATGAAGCAAGTCACCAAATAGCTATGCAACAAATGCGGGGCGGTTTTTCAAATGAAATTGCAAAACTGCGAGAAGAACTGCTAAATTTTGCATCACTTATCGAACTCGAATTAGATTTTGCTGAAGAAGATGTGGAGTTTGCTGATAGAACTCAGTTCCATGAATTGTTGACCCGAATTGAATTTGTTTTAAAACGATTAATCGACTCATTTGCAGTTGGAAATGTGATTAAAAACGGAATTCCGGTGGCAATTGTGGGTGAACCTAATGTTGGAAAATCAACACTTCTAAATGCTTTTTTAAATGAAGAAAGAGCCATAGTTTCTGAAATTGCAGGAACAACTCGCGATACTATTGAAGACGAATTGGTCATTGGCGGCATTGGCTTCCGATTTATAGATACGGCTGGAATTCGAGAAACTAAAGACATTGTAGAAAGCATTGGCATCAAAAAAACATTCGAAAAAATTGAACAGGCTCAAGTTGTTTTGTATTTGTTTGAAAGTTTAAAGTTTCGGGTTTCAGGTTCAGCATACATTACAGAAATTGAAAAAGTAAAAAATAAATATCCTCTAAAACCCTTAGTCGTTGTGGTAAATAAAGTGGATTTGATTTCTGATACAGAAGTTTTAAACATTAAGCACCAACTGGAAACTTTAGACTTGCATCCTTTATTAATTTCTGCCAAACAAAAATCGGGCATTGAAGAATTAAAAAACCAACTTCTTTCCTTTGTAAATACTGGCGCTTTACGCAATAATGAAACGATAGTAACCAACACACGTCATTATGATTCGTTGTTGAAAGCGTTGGAGGAAATCCAGAAAGTGAAATTTGGACTGCAATCTAATTTACCTTCTGACTTGATGGCCATTGATATTAAACAAGCATTATATTATTTTGGTGAAATCACCGGAGAAGTCACTAATGATGAGCTATTGGGAAATATTTTTGCTAATTTCTGTATCGGAAAGTAACTTTTTCAAAAAGCAATTCAAACGAGCTAAAATAACACTTCAAAAAAACTTTATTCCAAAATATTAATTCAGAATGTTCCGGAGTCCCTTTTTTATTATTACTTTTGTTTAATTATTTTATTTAAAGTTTAAACAAATTATGCCGTCAGTAACTGAACTTAACCTTTTAGACATCGACAGGATTATAGAAATGGCTTGGGAAGACCGCACTCCATTTGACGCCATACATTTTCAATTCGGGCTAAAAGAATCCGACGTGAAAGCGTTGATGAAAAAAGAATTGAAATTTAGCAGTTACAAACTCTGGCGCAAACGCGTAGAAAATTGTAAGACAAAACACCTTGCCAAACGAGTAGCCGGAATTGATCGTTTTAAGTGCAAAATGCAACGTGCTATTTCAAACAATAAAATTTCTAAGCGTTAGTAATACAATAATAAATAATGAAAAAAGAAAGACCCGACAATATCGTATATTCTGATGAGCAAGGATACAATGCCAGTACATTGCCATATGCAACCTCCGTTGGTGCACCTGTAATTAGAGTTGATGATTTAGTTTCATGGAAAAGTAGAGGTATAACTAATGTAAATAAAGAATTTGAAAGCAAATTCAACGAGCTCAAAATTCAATATCAAAATTTAATCGAAGAATTTGAATGGAACGAATTAGTGTATAGTGCCCGATTTTCATTTGAACCCGATGTTGGCGAAATTTATCATCTGTATACAGGCGATGATGGCGTAAATTTTCTTTCATTGATAGGACCACAAGAATGGAATAAAGAACACATCGGAACTTTTAAACTCAACAGTGATAAAAAATGGATGCTTCTTAATAAAAAAGATTCTTTTTTTTCGTAAAATTTTATACCCATGAGCAACAAGATTTACTTTAATAGTTCCGACATTATAAATTTAGAAAAGCAAGAACGTGTGCATTTCATTAATAGTTTAGGCGGTTTCAAAAGTGTTGCTTTGGTTGGTTCTATTGACATTAATAGCGTTCCTAATTTAAGTATTTTTAGTTCCTTTTTTCATATTGGTGCCAATCCGCCTCTCATCGGAATGATATTCCGTCCAAGTCCACCAGAACGTGATACTATGAGAAATATTATGGAAACGGGTTTTTATACTGTTAATCATATAAACGAAAACATTTACAGACAAGCACACCAAACATCGGCTCGATATGACGCTGCTGTATCTGAATTTGATGCAACGGGTTTAACAACAGATTTTAAGAACACTTTTTTGGCTCCATTTGTTGCCGAAAGCTCCATTCAATTAGGGATAGAATTCAGAGAGAAAATCGAAATTTCAATCAATAATACGACGCTAATCATAGGTGAAATTGTTCAAATTTACATTCCGAAAGATTGTTTGCATAAAGATGGTTTTATAAATATTGAAAAAGCCAATACCATCACGTGTTCGGGTTTAGATAGTTATCACAAAACAGTTCAATTAGACCGTTTAAGTTATGCAAAACCTGATAAAGAAATTACTTCAATAAATCAAATTTGATTAAAAAAGCGGTAAATATTGTATGGTTCAAACGTGATTTACGTTTTACAGATCACGAGCCACTCTATTTGGCACAACAAGCAAATCTTCCAATTCTCTTAGTTTACTTTTTTGAACCTTCCGTTATGGATTATGATGATTCTGATGTTCGCCACTGGCGCTTTATTTATGAATCATTACAGGAAATGCAGTCTAAGTTAACATCGGTTGCTGCTACAATGTATTTTTTTTACAATGAAGTAAAACCCGTATTTGAGGATTTACATCAAGTGTATGAAATCAAAACTGTTTTTTCTCATCAAGAAATTGGAAATAAAGTAACGTTTGATAGAGATATTGCAATGCAATCATTTTTTAATGACACCAATATTTCTTGGAAGCAATCGCAAATGCACGGTGTAATTCGGAAACTGAAATCAAGAAGCGAATGGGATAAACGTTGGGAAAACATCATGCGAGGCGAACCCAAAATTATCGATTTGAAAGCTTTAAAAACCGAAACTTTAAAAACAGCTTTTTACACAAAGTTAAAAGGAGATACACTTCCAGAGGCGATTAGAACGCGACACAAAAATTTTCAACAAGGTGGCGAGTACTGGGCTTGGCGCTATTTAGATAGTTTTGTAAAAGAACGCCATGTGAATTACAGCAAACACATTTCAAAACCAAATTTAAGCCGAAAAGGTTGCAGCCGATTGTCCCCATATTTAACGTACGGAAATATCAGTATGCGGATGATTTACCAATATACTAACCAATTTTACGAAAGTTCACCCAATAAAAGAGCCATGCTGAATTTTGTTTCTAGATTGCATTGGCATTGCCATTTTATTCAAAAATTTGAAGATGAATGCCGAATGGAATTCGAAAATATCAATAAAGCATACAATGCATTAGTAAAGCCCAAAAACGAAATCTATATCAAAGCTTGGCAAGAAGGCAAAACAGGCGTTCCCATTGTAGATGCATGCATGCGTTGTTTGGTCCAAACAGGTTACATTAATTTCAGAATGCGGGCAATGGTAGTTTCGTTTTTTACGTTTAACTTATGGCAAGATTGGCGGGAACTGCATTTTCTGGCCCGTCAGTTTTTAGATTATGAACCCGGAATTCATTATCCTCAAATTCAAATGCAATCAGGAACAACCGGAATCAATACGATTAGAATTTATAATCCAATAAAAAACTCGGAAGACCACGACGCTGAGGGTATTTTTATTAAAAAATGGATTCCAGAATTAGACAAAATTCCATCTCATTTAATTCACGAACCTTGGAAATTAAATGCTATTGAACAAGAGTTCTACAATTGCAAAATCGGAATTCAGTATCCGTTCCCAATTGTGGATATTGAAGCCACCCGAAAAAGCGCCAGTGACATAGTGTGGAGTTTTCGGAAGCAAGATGCTGTTAAAGAGGAAGGAAAACGCATTTTAAAAAAACACGTAAACAGTTCTAAAGCGACAAGTAAACCACTAAAAAAGAAATCAAAATGAGTGTCTTTTTAAAAGCCAATTGGGAAAATATCGTAATGGCGAATTATGAAATAGCTCCTGAAATTTTAGCTAAATACCTCCCACAAGGTGTTTCTTTAGATTTATACAACGGCAAAGCTTATGTCAGTTTAGTCGGATTTATGTTTAAAAACACTAAAATATTTAAGGTACCCATATTCAAACTAGGCACATTTGAAGAAATTAATTTGCGTTTTTATGTTTCGCGAAAAGTCGGGAATGAAACTAGACGAGGAGTTGTTTTTATTAACGAAACTGTTCCCTATAAAGCGGTTGCTTGGTTAGCCAATGCTTTGTATAAAGAACATTACACCACAATTCCAACGCGACATCATTGGGATTTTACCAAAGAACATAAAGAAATAAAATACGAATGGTTGGTGAATAAAAAATGGAATAGTATCGAGATTTCATCCAAGAAAGAGAAAAAGATGATGGCGCAAAGTAGTTTTGAAAATTTCATTTTTGAACATTATTACGGCTACACAAAATACAATAAAACGACAACCCAAGAATATCAAATTGCGCATCCAAGTTGGCTAATTAATGAAATTATAGCTTGTAAAATTGATTGCGATTTTGAAAATATGTACGGTAAAGATTTTGCAGTTTTAGATAAAACAGAACCAACAGCTGTATTTTTAGCCGAAGGTTCCGCTATTGAAATTAATTGGAAACGAAATAAAATTTAAAAAATGCGTGGAGTAAAAAAACAAAACTTGCCCAGCAAAATTTGTATTGTTTGCAACAAACCTTTCTCTTGGCGCAAAAAGTGGGAGAAAGTTTGGGACGAAGTAAAATATTGCAGTGATAAATGCAGAGGGAAAAAATAATTAGTAAAGAGTGATTAGTACCTAGTTGTTTTTAGCACTTACTTTCTATTAATCTCTAAATACTTCTATAAAATAAAAATGAAAAAAACTTTAAGACTTGTTCTTGGCGACCAACTCAATAGCAACCATTCTTGGTTTAAATCAGTTGATGATTCGGTGGTTTATGCGATGATGGAAATTCGAACAGAAACCGATTATGCATTGCATCACATTCAGAAAGTAGTTGGATTCTTTTCGGCAATGCAAGCTTTTGCAGCTGAATTAAAAGCGAGTAATCATCAGGTAATTTATCTTTATTTAAATGATGAAAACAACTTGCAATCCTTTGAGAAAAATATTCAAAACCTAATCTCTAAACACCATTTCACTCATTTTGAATACCAACTTCCTGACGAATATCGTGTTGATTTGGATTTAAAAAATCTGTGTGAATCCATTTCAATCGCAAGTTCAGGGGTTGATAGCGAACATTTTTTTACGACTCGAACTGAATTAGGAAATTTTTTTGAAGGCAAGAAAACCTTTTTGTTAGAAAGTTTTTATAGGATGCTTCGAAAAAAGCACAATGTTTTAATGGATGGCAATAATCCACTAACTGGAAAATGGAACTATGATAGTGAAAACCGAAAAAAATTGCCCAAAAATCATAAACCTACGGCACCATTAGTTTTTAATACTGATGTTTCTAAAATTTTAAATGAGATAAGGAAAACTGATATTAAAACCATTGGAACTATTGATGCATCAAATTTTGTTTGGCCAATAAACAGAAAACAATCACTAGAATTATTAGATTTTTTTCTAGCCGAATGTCTACATTTATTCGGAAGTTACCAAGATGCCATGTCCCCAAATGAATGGTCACTGTATCATGCTCGTATATCCTTTTCGATGAATATTAAAATGATTTCACCGCAAGAAGTCATTGAAAAAGCGATACAAGAATGGGAAAAACGACCAAATGAAATTGAATACAATCAATTAGAAGGTTTTGTGCGCCAAATCATCGGTTGGCGTGAATATATGAGAGGCATTTATTGGCTTAAAATGCCTGAATATGCTACCCTGAATTTCTTCAATAATCAAGAGAAATTACCCGATTGGTTTTGGACCGGAAAAACAAAAATGAATTGTTTGAAGGACGCCATTGGTCAATCCTTAAATTATGCCTATGCGCATCACATTCAGCGGTTGATGGTTACGGGAAATTTTGCGCTTTTAGCCGGAATTCATCCTGATGCACTAGACCAATGGTATCTCGGAATTTATATTGATGCCATTGAATGGGTTGAAATTACAAATACACGTGGCATGAGCCAATTTGCAGATGGTGGCATTGTAGGCACAAAACCGTATGTGAGTTCAGCTTCGTATATTGATAAAATGAGCCATTATTGTGGTAGTTGTTTCTATAAAAAAGAGCTTAAAACTGGTGAAAAAGCTTGCCCGTTTAATAGTTTGTATTGGAATTTTTATGACCGAAATGAAGATAAATTAGGCAAAAATCCGCGCATCGGAATGATGTATAACGTTTGGCGAAAAATGAAACCCGAAGCAAAAACGGCGCTGTTAGAGCAAGCCGATTATTATTTGAAAAATATAAATGAATTATGAAGACTGCACTAGTTTGGTTTAAAACAGATTTACGATTACACGATAACGAAACCTTGATAAAAGCAATGGCTCAAAGCGAAAACATTGTTCCTTTTTATTGTTTTGATGAATCCCATTTTACAAGTACTGCATTTGGATTTAAAAAAACAGGAAGTTACAGAACTCAATTTTTGCTAGAATCGCTTATTGATTTAGATTCAAATTTAAGAGCCATTGGTTCTGGATTAGTTATTGTATATGGGAAACCCGAAATTGAAATTCCAAAACTTGTTGAACACTATAAAGCTTCCAAAGTTTTTGCAAAACGTGAAGTTACTTATGAAGAACAACAAACGGAATTACTAGTGCAGAATGAGCTTTTTAAAGTACGTTGCGAATTACAAACCCTAAGTACGAGTACCTTATATCATGCCGAAGATTTGCCGTTTTCAATTAAAGATATTCCAGATGTTTTTACCAATTTCAGAAAAAAAACAGAACAAGATGCCATAATTAGAATTGCTTTTGAAGAACCAACTGCGATTCAGTCTCCAGAAATTACCTCCCTAAAATTACCTTCATTTGAAGCATTAGGATTAGAATTTACTCCAATTGATACAAGAGCAGCCATTCATTTCAAAGGTGGAGAAACAGAAGCCATAAAGCGTTTAAACCATTATTTTTTTGAATCCAAATGCATTTCAAAATACAAAGAAACCCGAAACGGATTAGTTGGTGCAGATTATTCGTCTAAATTTTCAGCTTGGTTGGCATTGGGTTGTATTTCACCCAGATTTATTTATCAGGAATTAAAAAAATATGAAAAACAATTTGGCGCCAATGAATCGACTTATTGGTTGGTTTTTGAGTTATTATGGCGTGATTATTTTAGGTTTATGATGAAAAAATACAATGCTAAATTTTTTCAACAAGCCGGAATTCAAGACAAAGGAATTCCAGTGAACAAGCATAATTTGCAACAATTACAAAGTTGGATAGAGGGCACTACTGGAGTCGATTTTGTAGATGCAAATATGATTGAATTGAAACTCACCGGATTTATGAGCAATCGTGGACGCCAAAATGTCGCCAGTTATTTGTGCAACGATTTAAAATTAGATTGGCGTTATGGCGCTAGTTATTTTGAACAACAACTTATTGATTACGATGTTTGTAGCAATTGGGGAAATTGGGCTTATTTGGCTGGAGTTGGCAATGACCCAAGAGGAAATCGGTATTTCAATATAGAGAAACAAGCAACGGATTACGACAAGAATAAAGCATATCGGAATTTATGGTTACCGGACTAAAATGTTCGTTGTAAAGCTTATTCCACTACAATTTTCCTAGTTATAACCTTAGAATCCGCTGTTATTTTTGCCATATAAATTCCGGAAGCTAAGTTAAAATTAAACGTAGTTTCTCCAATAAATGTTTGCTCAAAAACCTTTTGCCCTAAAGTTGAATACAGGGTGATAGTTCCATTTGAAGCTATTCCCGAAAGGGTAATCGCATCTTTTGTTGGGTTGGGATATAAAGTGACTTTCACAGAGTCAAAATTGGAATTTGACAACGATGCGAACCAAGTTTGACCAACATTAGCCCCAAAAACATACTCTGCTAAATTGGGATAATCTATAAACGGATTCCGATTTACTTGCCAAGTATAAATAATATTGTTTCTATTCATTTCAAAATCATCGCTTGGGTCCGTTTGATTCCATTGCAACAAAAGAGCTAAATCACCTATTTGTCCCACGGTGGTATTTGCCGGATTTCCAGTAACAACATTTAATCCATTGTAGCGACAAGCCATATAAAATAATGCTCTGGCCACATCGCCACGCCAACTTCCGTTGGTACCAACTGGTCCCATATATTCGCCATAATCTCTATTATTTCTAATGCTGTTTTCTGGTCCGTCTTCCGCTCTTATATGATGTGCATCCGCATGACCGGCCATGATATCGTTAGCATTTGTTGTTAACCATATAGCTATTCCGTCCGGGATAGAAGATGTTCCGTCGCTAAAGCCTCCTCGTGATTGAGGGTAAATATGTTCCCTGTTCCATTTTCCTGTATTAATTCCGGTTTCCTGAATATCTAATTTAGAACGTGGTTGTTCTACATACATCAGCCAAACCTGATTACTGTTTAATGGATTTTGATCCGACTTTTTTAAAATAGTTTCTATATCACCATAATTATGAGCATGGACTACACTAGGATTAGCAATAATGTCTTGTATGGCTTGTTTTAATTCTGCACCCGATTTTCCTTCTAGTGAACTATAATATCCTGGAGGAGTTGTTGGAATAACCGTTCTGTAGGTTGGATTCAATGGTGTGCCCCATGGTGATATTACAAAATCATTATCAATTACTCGAATTACTATATTATCATTTATGCGATTATAAGCTGCAGGTAAAGTTCCAAATTTTATAATAGCGGTCTCGTCACCTTCATCTAAAGCATCATCTACAAAAGTAATAAGTGCTGTAAAACTAGACGAACCGGTAGCCATTGCAACTGCAGTAGATCCTGTGTAATCAGCATTATTAATAGTTCCTGTATTTATTGAGAATGAAAAATTTAACGGGGCCGTTATTGGAGTTTGAGTAGTAAAAGTGATGTTTATAGCGCTTCCTTCACCAACTTGCCCAGCAACAGCCGTTGTAGAAATTGTTATTCCGTTAAAAATAAAGCCGCTACTATCGTTATTTGCACCTGGAGTTGGGGTTTTTGTTTCATAAGTACCATCCGATTTTCTTTGAATAGATTGCGTAGTTTGTGCTCCGTTAGCATTTTCGTCTATTTGCGTATTTACACCAAGTGCTGCCATCAAAAGAGTAGCATCAGCATCATTTGTGTCGTAAACTAAAGCATCAATCAAATTCGTTGTTGTGGCAGATGTATTGTTAGGAAAATCAGTTGCATTTCCTAAATAAATTGCTACACCGTCTGGTCCATTTTGAAAAGTATTATCACTTAAGATTTTATTTGGAACAGGAGAAACCAACTGATTGCCTAGCACTACAATTCCGTTTACATCAGTAGTTAACCCGTCTAAATCGACAACAAAATAACTTAGATTAGCCAAACTCCCGGTTCCGTTAAAGAACACCAATACATAACCGTTTAGAGAAAAATTAGGAGTTACCGATTTTAATTCGACAAACTCTTTATCATCGGTGCTGGGTGTGTCTGAATCTAATTCATTAATAACGACTTGAGCATTGCTTACTGAAAAACAAGTAAGCACAAGTAGGCATAGTAATTTTTTAAACATAAATCAAATAATTGTGGACTACAAATATATTTATTAGAATGTCTTAAATGATATATTGTAAACGGAATTAACTATAATAGCACCTCATTTTGTATTTACTAAAGAAAAAACTTTAAATTTACTAGTTGATTTTACTAATTTTACCCTGATAATCATAAGTAGTGATAGAAATATTAGGCTATATAGGCGCTTTGTTAATTGGAATTGTATTGGGAATTACTGGCGGAGGCGGTTCTATTCTGACGGTTCCTGTATTGGTCTATATTCTGAATTACAATCCAATAATTGCTACAGCCTACTCGCTTTTTATTGTAGGCACCACTTCAGGCTTTGGCAGTATTCAGAATTTCAGAAAAGGTCTTGTGGTTCCAAAAACTGCTTTTTTATTTGCGATTCCTTCCGTAATTGGAGTCTATCTTACACGGAAATTTATTGTTCCTAGGATTCCGGATACCGTACTGTATTTTGGTTCACTTCAACTGTCAAAAGGAACTTTCTTGATGCTAGTGTTTGCCACAGTTATGCTTTTAGCGGCATATTCGATGTTAAGGACTCAAAAAAAAATTGAGATTGTTGTTGCTAAAACCATTGCTTCCCCAATTGTTGTAATGCAATTATTTTTAGTTGGTATTTTAATAGGTTTGATTGGCGCTGGTGGTGGATTTCTGATTATACCAGCACTACTAAATTTTGCCAAATTGCCTATGAATAAAGCGATTGGAACTTCGTTGTTGATTATTACAATTAACTCGCTTATAGGTTTTACGGGCGATATTCAGAACATAATTATTGACTGGACTTTTCTAATTATATTCACGACTATTTCCATTATCGGTATTTTTCTCGGACTCTACATTCAACAGTTTATCAATGAAAATCATTTGAAAAAAATATTTGGAGTATTTGTTTTAATAATGTCTGTTTTTATTCTTTACAAAGAACTTTTTTCATAAAGTATTCTAAATGCATCGTTTTCTTTTATGGTTATTATTTAATTTTACCTAAAATTTTTAGTATGAAAATCGAACAAATTTATACCGGATGCATCGCGCAAGCTGCCTACTACCTTGAAAGTAATGGAGAGGCTGCAATTTTTGATCCCCTGCGTGAAGTGCAACCTTATTTAGATCGGGCCCAAAAAGATAAGGCTCAAATAAAATATATTTTTGAAACGCATTTCCACGCCGATTTCGTTTCAGGTCATTTAGATTTAGCAAAGAAAAGCAAAGGTCAAATTGTTTTTGGTCCAACTGCCAATCCCGATTTTGAAGCACTTATCGCTACCGACAACCAAGAATTTAAAATTGGCAATTACACTGTAAAAGCTATTTACACCCCAGGCCACACTCTAGAAAGCACGTGCTATTTGTTGCTTGACGAAAATGGAAAACCGCACGGAATCATCACTGGCGACACATTATTCATAGGAGATGTAGGTCGCCCTGATTTGGCACAAGCATTAACAGAAGATCTAACTCAAGAAAAATTGGCAGGTTTCCTTTTTGATTCGCTTCGGAATAAAATTATGCCTTTAGGCGATGAGTTAATAGTATATCCAAGTCACGGAGCTGGAAGCGCCTGCGGGAAAAATATGAGTAAAGAAACTACAGACACTTTAGGCAACCAAAAGCGAACCAATTATGCTTTGAGAGCCGACATGACAAAAGAAGAATTCACAAAAGAATTGTTAGACGGATTGGGACTTCCACCAGCATATTTCCCTCAAAACGTAATGATGAATATCAAAGGATATGACAGTTTAGATACCATAATTGAAAAAAGCAACATCGGTCTGGCTCCGCGAGAATTTGAGGCAGTTGCAAATCAAGATGATGTTGTAGTGTTGGATGTCAGAAATGAAAATGATTTTGTGAAAGCACATATTCCAAACGCTATTTTTATCGGAATTCAAGGGAATTTTGCTCCTTGGGTAGGTTCTTTATTGCGCGATGTAAACCAAAAATTACTTTTAGTTATTCCGGAAGGAAAAGAAGAAGAGACAATCACACGATTAGCCCGAGTTGGTTTTGATTGTGTTTTGGGCTATTTAAAAGGAGGCATCTCGGCATGGACAGCATCCGGTTTTGAAACCGATTCCATACGCTCTATTTCACCGGAAGAATTTGCCCTTCAACTAAACTCAAAAAGTAGTGTAGTAGACGCAAGAAAACCTAGTGAATTTGAAGCAGAACATGTTGATAACGCTATTAATATACCTTTAGATACTCTAAATGAAAATTTTCAATCGGTTCCAAAAAGTACTGATTTCTACTTGCATTGTGCCGGCGGATACCGATCGGTTATAATGGCATCCATTTTAAAATCAAGAGGCATTCACAATTTAATAAATATAGAAAAAGGAATAAACGGAATTAAACAAACTAGTGTGAGTTGCACGCAGTTTGTATGTCCATCAGGCAAAAAATAAATTATAAAAAAAAGGCAATTAATTGTCAAATTGAATACATTTGCATTCGGTAAAAAATAAAACAAAAAAATGAAAAAATCACTTCTTTTAGTAGCCGCAGCTATAGCGCTTTATTCTTGTAACAAATTAGCTGAAGGTGAATATGAAATAACTGGAACTGTAAAAGGAATGAAAACAGGTTTGGTTTATCTTGAAAAACAAAACCCAATGGGAATGGGACCTCAAGCTATTGATACTGTAAAAATCGTAGATGGTAAATTTGAAATTAAAGGAAAAACTACTGAGCCTGAAATCCATTTCATTCAAGTAGATAAAGTAAATGGCAAAGTCCCTTTCGTTCTTGAAGGTGGAGAAATTGAAATCACTGTTGACAAAGACAGTCTGAATAAATCAAAATTAGCTGGAACTTATAGCAACGAAGAATTTAATAAATTCAATGAAGAGTCTAATAAAATACAGAAAAAATCACAAAAGCAAGTAATGGCTTTTCAAATGAAAAATATGGCTGTAATGAATGAGGCGCAACAAAAGAATGATACTGCCACCATGAACCGTTTAAGAAAAGAGTATGATGTAATTCAAAAAGAAATTACTGATTATACGTTTGGTTACCCAAAAACACACCCAAAATCGTATATCAGCGTTTTGATTCTACAAATGATGGCCAACAATCCTAAATATACCAAAGATATTGACGGCCTTTATAATGCATTAGATCCATCTTTGAAAAAAACAAAACCAGGAAAATCTATTAAAGAAAATATAGACGCTTCAAAAAAAAAGCCAGCAGTAAAGTAATTACCGTTGGCCAATTGGCTCCAAATTTTAAAGCACCAACACCAGAAGGTAAGATTGTTTCTTTAAAAGAAAATCTGGGAAAAGTTACGCTAATTGATTTTTGGGCTTCGTGGTGCGCTCCTTGTAGAGAAGAAAATCCAAATGTTGTGGCACTTTATGCTGAATTACATGCTCAAGGATTAAATATCATTAGTGTTTCGCTTGATAAAGAAGCCACCAAATGGAAAGAAGCTGTTGCCAAAGATAAGTTGACATGGACGCAGGTTTCTAATCTGAAAGAAATGAAAGACCCAATTGCTTTGCAATACAACGTCACTCAAATCCCAACAACTTACTTGTTGGATGCAACCGGAAAAGTCGTAGCAATTGATTTGTATGGCGATGATTTAAAAGAAAAAATCAAAGAACTTTTGAATATAAAGTAATGTGATGACCTTAAATAATAAAAATCTCCTTAGGGGGATTTTTTTATTTTACTTAAAACCAAACAATTGAAAAAAGGTTAATGAATTAGTTCATTTTTTGTTTGCGAAGCTAAAAAGTGTTTTTATATTTGCAACCGCAATACTGCAATGGGGAGATACTCAAGCGGCCAACGAGGGCAGACTGTAAATCTGCTGTGTGAACTTCGCAGGTTCGAATCCTGCTCTCCCCACATTATAAAATTCAATTGGAATCAAAACCCAACAAATCTTAGGATTTGTTGGGTTTTTGCATTTCTGTAATCTTCAAATTATTCATTCAATCTTAAAACTTAAGGGGCAAAAGCGATGCCCTTTAAAAACACATCCAAAAGGGCATCGCTAAATCTTATTAAGTCTAGCAAACACAGTACTTCTAACCTGTTCACGAACCAGTTCAAAAGGTGTACATCTTGTTTGCTGTTGCATAGAAATTTAAATTGAATAATAACTAAAAGGTCACCATTATGAAAGCAAAAATCACGCTACACTTCTACACAAGAAGTAAAAAAACCAGTACTACTGGCAAACTTCCTATCTATGTTCGATTAACCGTAAACGGAGAGCGTCTTGAATTCAGCTCAAAAAAATTCATTGATAAAGCCAAATGGTCACCAGAACTAGCAAAAATGAAAGGTAGTACAGAAGAAGCCCGTTCAATAAATAGCTATCTCGACATGATGCGTTCGAAAGTATTAAGCACAGAAATGGATTTATTGCACAAAGAAGAAGAAATATCCATTGAAAACTTTCAAGCAATTTTACTTGGAACCAATAGAACTGATAGAATGCTCATTCCAATATTCCAAGATCATAACAACAAGATGAAAGAACTTATAGGTAAAAAGTATGCACAAGGCACACTGCAACGCTTTGAAGTTACCTTAAATCATATCGAAAATTTCCTTTTTTGGAAATATCAAATCTCAGATATTAGGATTGATAAAATTGACCACGCCATGATAATGGAATTAGAATTTTACTTGAGAAGCGTAAAAAACTGCGCCAATAATACAGCCGTAAAATACATCCGAAACTTTAGAAAAATAATCAATATCTGCCTCAATAATGATTGGTTAGACAAAGACCCATTCAGCAAGTATGACGGTAAAGTTTACGAAATTGACAAAGAATTTCTAACTGAAGAAGAAATTCAAAAAATATATGCTAAAAAGTTTATGAATACACGACTCGAACAAGTCAGAGATATTTTCATATTCTGTTGCTTCACCGGACTTGCATATATTGATGTACAACAGTTAAGAAAAGACCACCTCGGGATTGGTATTGATGGTCAGAAGTGGATATTTAAGAATCGACAAAAAACTGATGTCCGTTCAAAAATACCTTTACTTCCAATTGCTGAAGAATTAGTTCAGAAATATGCCGAACATCCTAAATGTCTAAATGAAGATAGAATTCTACCAGTTCTCAGCAATCAGAAAATGAATAGTTACTTAAAAGAAATCGGGGATGTTTGTGGCATTCAAAAAGAAATCACATTTCACATGGCCAGACATTCATTTGCAACTTCTATAACCCTTACCAATGGGGTTCCAATTGAAAGTGTCAGCAAAATGCTTGGTCATAAAAGCCTCCGAACAACGCAGCATTATGCAAAAGTATTGGATAAACGTGTTAGTGATGATATGGCTAACCTAAAATTAAAATTCATTCAGCAACAGCTAATCAAAAGTTCATAATAAATTCAAAAGCACTGCAAGTAAACTGCAATGCTTTTTTATTGAAAATACTCTAAAAACAAGGTGTTTAATTCCCGAATCACACACTATACTTCTTGATTCGGGAATTTTCTTTATATAATTTTGTCCATACCCTCCTACTTCCTCTTCGGCAATTTTTCATGTATATATACCAATGGACAAGCAAAAAAACCAACATAGAATAAAATCTATTTACCGTATGCTGTTAGAAATAGCCAATGGTAATCTGACTTACCGAATGACATTAGATGGGCAGGATGTTCAATTTGATGAACTGGCAACCCTACTCAATAAAGTAGCCGAAAAATTGCAAGAGTTAGGATATGCTAATCCATATACCAACAATAAAATTAGCAGTAACGAATCTAATGATACAGCAGCCCTCATGGTGCAAAAAGTACAAGAGTATATCATAAACCATTTAGAAGAACCGCTACCTTCAACCAAAGAATTATCGACAATGTTTGGAATCAACGAATTCACTCTAAAAGAGTCGTTCCGAAATTTTCTCAAAACAAGCATCTACCAATACTACAATGAAGAAAGACTAAAAAAGGCACATAATCTCATTCAACAAACAGCCATTCCACTCAAAGAAATTGCCTACATGAGTGGCTTTTACAACTACACCAACTTCTATAAAGCGTTCAAAAAGAGATTCAACCACATGCCAAGTGATCTCAACCGAATAGATTCAGATAATAATCCCACTGAATAAGGGCGGTCAGTTTTTGCATACAGATATTCCCAATATGAAATACGATAAATGTTTCATTAATAGAATTTTACAGTATCAAAAGCATTACAAATGAAAATTACTGCCACCACTAAAAAGTATTGTATAGACCTAATTGGTTACTTGTTCATTATTCTTTTCACCTATGCCGCCTTCAGCAAATTATCCGATTATGAAAGCTTTACTATTCAACTCGGACAGTCACCTTTACTGAGCGCATTTGCCGGTTGGGTTTCTTGGTTTATCCCTACTATAGAAATTGGTATCGCAATTTTACTAATGTTCAACCATACACGGCTCTTTGCGCTGGTAGCATCCTTCGGACTGATGATGATGTTCTCAGCTTACATCTATATCATAGTGAACTATAGCGAATTCGTGCCATGCTCCTGCGGAGGAATTCTCGAGAAAATGACCTGGAATCAACACTTAATTTTCAACTTATTCTTTTGCTTTCTTGCCGCCGTAGCCATCATTTTTTCACTAGAACAGTTACCGCTGCAAAACAAAATCTGGAAAACAAGATATAAAATAATGCTACTCCTAGTAACAAGCATATTCGTAGTTGGTTTAGTACTCATACTATTTCTAAAATCAGAACAGATTATCCATCAGGAAAACAATTTTGTCCGCCGATATCCACCACATCTTTACAGTAAATCAGCACAATTAAATTTACGATATGACGGATATTACTTTGCAGGGATGACTGATGGTATTCTCTATTTAGGAAACTACACAGCACCACTTTCTATACTTGCCGTAAATAACAATTTAAAAATGGTAGGCAATTACAAAATAGAACTAAGTAATTATGAACTTCCATTTACCTCAGCACAAGTCAAAGTAATTGATTCTTGGTTTTACCTCACTGACGGAACCGTACCGTGCCTTTTTATGGGGAAAACTACCAACTGGAAAGCAAATCAAATTCAAGGCAATAAAACATATTTCTCCGCCTTTGAACCAATCGATTCAACGACAGCAATCTTCCGAGGTAAAAGCCTAAAAACTGGAGAAAGCATTTTAGGAGCCATGACCTTTTCAAATAACAAAACAAGTGTACTATATGGTGCTGGACTTTTACAAAAACAAATTGACGGAATCTTTGATTCCGACGGCATACTACATTACAATCCCAAATTCAAAAAACTCATCTACAGCTACTACTACCGCAATCAATTTATTATTGCTGATAAAACAATGAAACTATACTATCGGGGCAAAACAATTGACACTACAAGTGTAGCCAAAATTAAAATTGCCACCTTAAGCAACGGCTACCGAAAGATGGCAGTTCCGCCGCTTATGGTCAATAAACTCAGCAGCACATCAGGTAATCAACTCTTTATCAATTCCAATCTTCGGGGTCGTTTTGAATCAGGCAACCTCTGGAAACAAACATCGGTGATTGATGTGTACAACCTCAACACCAAATCCTACGAGTATAGTTTTTATGTCTATCACGTTAACGACAAAAAACCACAAAGTATGTATGCCACAAAAGATAAAGTATACTTCCTATTCGACAAAACGCTAGTCGCATATCAAATCGATAAAACGGCAAGACGTTAAATAGTAAAGCATCAGGAATAAGATCGAACACCTGTAGAAAAAAGTAGATCAAAAAAATAATTTAAATTTTTACATCATGAAAAATGGAAAAATGTTCCTGTCTGTAATCCTTTTTACAGCAGCAGTAGCAAGTGCGTTCACTACAACAGCATCTAAAAATGCTAAAGTAGTAAGTTCAGTACCAGGCTACATCAAACAAGGACCGACTTGTGTGTTTAAAAACAACTGTAACAACGTAAACACAGGGATTTTGTGTACGGAAACCCAAACAGGGGGTGCGCAAATCTTCGGTATGACCGATGCCACACACTGTGCGGTGCAGTTGTGGAGACTTAACTAAACAGTTAAGCATCCAAAAAAAAGCAGTTCCTAGTTATTAGGAACTGCTTTTTCATTAAGTACAATTGACTATTGAATCCCTTTGTTAATCCAATCTGGTGATGGAGCATCCTTCAAAAAAGTAGCTAGCCATTCCTCAAAACGATGCGTAAAATCTTCCCTACTCTTACTTTCAGTCAATATATGCCCATTATCAGGGTAAACAAGCATAATAGCTTTCTTTCCTAACCGTCGTAAGGCATTATAAAACTCAATACTTTGGTAATAATGAACTTGCCTATCTAATTCACCTGTCCATAGCAACATTGGTGTACTAATCTTTGGGGCAAGCATTACAGGTGAATTCCTTAAGAAACCCTCCATATTAGTATACATCGGTTGCTCCATCCGATATTGATGGGCTTCAAAACGCCAAGATTCAGACTTTCCGGTATTCCATCCAATCGAAAGATAAGTAGTAACCAAATCTGAAGAACCAGCACCTGAAATAATGGTTGCAAAAAGTGATGTTTGTGTCGCTATAAAATCGGCTTCATAACCTCCAAACGAATGACCTGTCAATGCTATTTTATCAGGTTGTACAATTCCCATCGCAACAACTGCCTTAGTAGCACTAACAACGCAATCAGTAGCAGAAATGCCAACATCATCCATCGTATACGATATATCAGGATGCAATACCAAATAACCTTGAGCATTCAAATTACTGGTATTAATACCTATATTATTATGTAGTGTTGGATTTACATAATCATGTAAATGTTGACTCAACTTCTCATAAATATAAACCACCATTGGATATTTTTTAGTCGGGTCATAATTAGCAGGATAATACAATACTCCCTGTAACTGCTTATTTTTAGAATTGGTGTAACTAATAAGTTGCGATTTACCCCAATAATAATTGACATAGTGCGGATTACTTTGCATCACAACTTTAGACGTTGTTTTATATTGATCTATTGCCGTGATAGCTGGTGGCACATCAAAATCCTGTTCAGAATAATAGTAAGTGTCACTTGTGGTTGTAAAACCAAATTGCGTCACATGCTTATCTTTAAATACGATAGGTTTTTCAGCGCCGTCCCAAACATAAAAACCAGACTGTTTAGTATCCTTTTCAAAGGCTTGCAGATAAATAGGTTTGTTTAAATCCAATTCTCGAAATGTAAATCCATCAAAGTTCATCAATAACCGCACTTCTCCCAACGGATATGCCAATCGAAAAGAAATGCCTCTTTCTCTTCCTCTTGTTAGTCGCTTCGCCTTTAAATCTTTAAAATTAACTCTCCACAAATCAAATTCATCATAAAGGATAATCTCAGTATCGCCTTTGGTCCAACCAGCAATACCAAAAGCAGGCTTTGGTCCAGAATAATCACGTGCTTCGTCAGATAACAATTCAGTAATAGTAGTACTTATGTTTATATGCTTTTTAGTAGTTATGTCATAAACCCACCATTGCTTTTTTTTTAAATAAGCAATATACTTTCCATTAAAAGAGAGTGTAATTTCCATTAAATCACAGATTTGATTTTCCAGAAAGCAAGTTGTCTCACCAGTATTCAAATCAGTAATATAAAAATCTGCACAATCATCAAAGCCAAACTGCGGAGTATCTCCCATTGGATTATATGTTACCGCATACTTTTGATCACCACTAAGCATAAGTTTTGGCAACTCTGTGTTAGTTACCTTTAAAAAACGGCCACTATCAGGCCACCAAACAGCACACTTCGAAGCCCGGTCAAAACGTCCGGTTTGTTGTACCTGCGGATAAGGCCATGCATCATTTCCATTCCATACTTTCACTATCGGTTTTTCAATAGTAGTTGCAGATTCCTCAGTTAGGTAAAAGAACACACGCTGCCCATCATCAGAAATAGTAAAACGAGTCCACATCGGTGATTCTATCTGGCTCCCTTTAGCAATTGTGGAAATAGTATTTACATCAAAGGAATAGAGCTTTTTTTGAGCGAATCGATACAAATACAAATTCTTGCCATTCCTCACATCCAACGTGTCGGTATACTTTTTAACAAAAGCAAAAGCCGCTCCTTTCCGTTGCCAAACGATGTTTTCAAAGGTAGCTTCTCCGTCAGTCTCCAGTTTCTGAAAATGCTCCCTGTTACCATTAAAAGGGCAATAATGCAAAGAAGCTTTCTCTTTGGCTATAGTATAAACCATCCCCGTACCTGACTGATTCACATAAAATCCGGTTGCCTTCTCTATGATTTCAGTAATGTTAGTATCAAGTCGTTCTATACCGAGTTGATGCAAATCCGTCAGCCAAACTAATGTTGCCCCATCGTTCGAAACAGCATACTGCGAAACACCTTTAATTTGGCTGTTTGCACCCGTTTTTAAATTGGTAACCAACAGCACATTTTCTGGTAGCATGCAAACAAAAAAAGCATCATTAGCAAATTTCCCATCATACCCTTTAGCAAAAGCATGAGTTATAGTAGCTTGTTTGTTCCTTACAAAAAGAGTATCCAAACCACTTTCGTATGCCATATGATAACTCACCCAATACCCTTTGGCAGATACAGTTTGCATTTCCATAGTACTCCACAAAGCGTAATCCGCTTCAGTAAGAGTCTTTTTGCTTGCAACCTGCCCCAATACGGAGCAGGAAACAAACACAAAAAAAATAATAAATGGAAGTCTCATATTAATAACCCGCATTTTGTGGAGCAAGATTTGGGTTAATCAATAATTCCGATTGAGGTACTGGCCATAAACCATCTGTAGTATTCCATCCGGGTTTCACGGGAGATAAAACCGCATCCAGTTTTCCGGTGCGCTGCAAATCAAAAAAGCGCATTCCTACTTCAGTAAAAAACTCAAAGCGGCGTTCTTCCAAAACAGCAGCAACAATTTCGGTACTGGTCACAGCAGTCGTACCAACTAGTCCGGCATTGGTGCGCACAAAATCCAAATCCTGCTTAGCATTTGTCAATTCACCCTGCATTGCTCTGGCTTCCGCTCGTATCAAATACTGCTCGGCAAGCCGCAGCATAACCGAATACGATGTGGTAGTAGTCGAACTGTTATCCTCTTTGTATTTATACGGCTGATACCAAGTCGTAATACCATCAGATATACTTCGCACCCAAAGGGTCTTCCGTTGGTCTCCAGTTTCAAAAATAGTATAGAGTTGCGGACTTAATGCCACTGTTGGCGGAGGTCCTGCATTAAAAACAAATAATGCTCCTTCCTGTGCATTGGCATAGCCACCTCCTGCCGAAAACTGCCAAATGGTACTGGTACATTCTTTTAAAAACACCTTGTCCAAATCCGGTTCCCAAACATACAATCCCGTTTGGTTCAACACTGCCGAAGCAGCATTACTGGCTTGTGCCCACTGTCCGGTAAACAAATACAAACGAGCCAACAAAGCCTTCGCAGCAAATTGGTTAGGTCTAACTCTTTCTACACTACTATAGTTTTCAGGTAATAAAACAGCAGCTTGCTCCAAATCAGCTATACATAAAGTATAAACAGCCATTGTAGTCAATCGATGCACAGTGCTGTTCTGCTCATAGTCAGTAGTAGTAATATAAGGGCAACCTCCATAAACTCCTGCCAAATACGAATGCAGCATTGCCCTAACAAACATCGCTTCTCCTACCAATTGATTTTTTTGTGCAACGCTCAGCGTGGGTGAGGCAGTAACGCCTTCAATCACAGCATTAGCGGCATAAATCTGATTATAAGTGCTGTTCCACAACTGTTGCACATAGCCATTGGTTGCCGTCAAACTGTTATTAAAAAAAGGTTCAGCCGTAGTGCTGCCTGTCTGATAGCAAACTAATTCATCGGTATACTGCCCTAATAAGTTAGACAACCCAACCGACTTACCAGTCAATAATCCGTCGTCTCTCATTTTAGCATAAATATCTTTCATCGCGGCAGTCGCCGTAGTATTGTTTTCAAACACCGCCGCTCCGGTCAATTGTGAATTAGGTTGGTCCACATCCACAAAATTATCACACGATGTGGCAAGGTATAGCAACGTGCAACACACAGTCATTGTCCAAACAAATCGAATAGTTTTTAGTATATTTTTCATGTCTCTTTTTTTAAAATTTAAACTCGGCTCCAAAACTAACAATGCGCAAAGGAGGCAAATAATTAAAGCTTCTAAACTCGGGATCACCATCTTTATAAGGCGTTATTAGTAATAGGTTTTGTGCCTGTAACGTCAGCTTACAGTGCAGCCCTTTCACATAGGTAGGAACCATATAAGAAAGTGCAACATTTTTTAGTCTGATGTACGAAGCATCACTCACAGCCGCATCACTAGTAGCGTAGCGCCCATAAGCATTCACGGCATCACTGTTAAGTCCTGTCGTATAAATTTGCGTGGTAGCAATATCGCCTGCTTGTTGCCACCCTCCTACTACACTGGCTGGTTGATTTCCAAAAGCACCGGGAGCCGAATACTGCGTAGCCGCATTCCAATTCAACTGCTTCACAAACTGAAACAGAAAGTCCAATTGAAAGTTTTTATACCGCAACTGATTTTGCAATCCTCCATAATACATCGGACTAAAATCCCGAACCGTTTGAGCATCATCAGCAAAAGACAACTGTCCGTCACCATTAACATCCTCAAATTCATAAACACCAGTCTGCGGATTCACTCCAGTAAAATGATACAGTTTTTTTATGTTGATAGACTCCCCAATCACATACTGATTGCTATACGTACTGTTGGCAAGCCCCGGAAAAGCAATCAATTTGTTTTTAGGTACAGTAAGATTAAAATTCGTAGTCCATCCAAACGAATCCTTTTGCACATTCACAGTGCGCAACGTCAACTCCAAACCAGTATTCTCAACCGTAGCAGCTAAGTTCGATTGCATCGAAGTAAAACCAGTTGTCGCTGGCAACGGCATCCCTATCAGTTGGTTCGATGATCGGTTACGGTACCAGCTCACAGTGGTAAAAATGCGGTCTTTCAAAAAACCAAGTTCCACAGCCGCTTCCAACTTGCGGTTGGTCTCCCAACTAAAATTAGGATTAAACAACCGTATCGGGCTTAGTCCCACAGTACCGTCATACGAGGTACCACTCGATTGATACGTATCTAAGTATTGATAATCGCCTATCTGGTCATTACCCGCAATGCCGTAACTGCCCCTAAGTTTTCCAAAACTTAAAAAAGACAGCTTTCCTTTAAGAGCTTTTTCTTCCGAAAACAACCAAGCACCACCCACAGCACCAAAATTGGCAAACTGCTTACCAGGACCAAATCGGCTCGAACCATCACGCCTTCCGGTCAGGTTCACAAAATATTTATCCTTCCATGAAAAGTTCACTCTTCCAAAAAATGCCTGATAACGATACTCCGTTACATCATCATAAAAAGTTTTACTAAAACTGGCAGACGCCAAGTTATAAAGCAAACTATTACTGGTAAAACCCGATCCATATTGCAACATATTGTTACTCTCTTGATTCTGAAAGGTACCACCCACCAGCGCTGTTACTTTGCCTTTACCTAACTCTCGCTGCCATTGCAGTTGCGGTTCTACTATCCACGATTGTCTGCTAGAGGTAGTCAAAAAGATAGACGAGTACTCGGCTCCAGCTTCATACACGGGGTCATAAATGGTCGAAGGATCGGTTCTACTTTCATGATGCCGTAAGTCAGTAAAACCCAAACTGGTCTTAGCAGTAAAACCATAAGGCAGCTGATAAGAGAACGTGCTATTAGCCACTAAACTATTGGTCTTAGCCAAAGCTTCCGAGCGCAAAGCGGCCAAAGGATTTTCCCATGTACTGTTTTCCCAATTCAAGTTACCATCCGCATCATAAAGCGCAGGAGCATTGGGCGCAAGATTTCTTGAAATCCGAGTCAAGTCAATAGCGGGTTGGTCATTATCTTGTATATCATAACCGCCCGAAAAAACCACTTTAAAACGTTTATCCTCACTCTCGTGGTCCAAACTCACATGCACAGCGCCTTTTTTATAATCAAAGTCTCCCGGAAATACCGAACTCTGCGTATAAGTATTCCCGCTAACCAAAAAATGCGTTTGTGCCGACCCACCCGAAACCGAAGCTTGTAGTGTTTTAATTTCTGCAGTGCCACCGGTCAATTCTTTCTGCCAATCGGTATAGCGGTTTACATCCCAGGTACCGTTAACATCATACGCAGTAAAAGGATAAGTTGTAATATCATCATTGGCAAACGCCTGTTGGCGTATAGCAATATATTGTGGGGTATTGAGTAAGTCCAGCTTCTTGGTTATTTGACCTGTTCCTGTACTGGCACTGGCAATAAATTGGGTTTTCCCCTGCTTGCCTTTTTTAGTAGTAATCAATACCACCCCATTAGCACCACGAGAACCATATATCGCCGTAGCATCAGCATCCTTTAATATCTCTATGCTTTCAATATCACTCGGATTAATAGAATTCAACGGACTCGTAGCAGTAGGCAAAGTCGATGAGGTTTGCGAATCGCCTATGGCATCCGAGGCAAACGGCACACCGTCTATAACATACAACGGTGCATTACCGCTACTTCGCAAACTGTTAAGTCCCCGAATACGAATATCAAATCCGCCGCCGGGTACTCCGGTAGTTTGCGTAACATCCACACCTGCCATTCGTCCCTGCATAGCGGCAAGTACATTAGTCACGGGCTGGTTTTCTATGTCTTTTGAAGTAATTTTTGAAATACTCCCAGTGCGTTCTTTGTCTTTAACTTTATAGTAACCAGCATTTACGGTTACTTCTTTTAGCGTAGTAGCGTCTTCATGCATAGTCACATTAATAGTACTGCCAACTGAGACTGTGACTGCGACTTCCTTATATCCTATAAAAGAAAACACAAGAACATCGTTGGGTTCAGTAGCTATAGAGTACTTCCCTTGGCTGTCTGAGATAGTACTAACAGCTTTTCCTTTTATTGTAATAGTTACGCCTGCAAGTACACCGTTTCCATGTGAAACAGTTCCGCTAATCAGCTTGCTCTGAACTTGCTTGCTCTGAACTTGTTTCAGAATCAAAGTCTCTGTCATGCTG
This sequence comes from Flavobacteriales bacterium, assembly GCA_038202695.1. Lineage (GTDB taxonomy): Bacteria > Bacteroidota > Bacteroidia > Flavobacteriales > Flavobacteriaceae > Flavobacterium. The sequence goes on along the minus strand of JBBRET010000031.1, from coordinate 6,470 downwards.
ACGAAGGAAGCATCTCTAATGGCTATTGCCTTTTTCCTTTTTCCTTTTTCCGCAAAAGAAGAATTCATACAAAGACACAGAAAGGCAATATAAAGCCAATTGCCTTTGAATAATAAAAGTTTATTCATAATATTGGTTTGATTAAATGAAACATTAGTTTTGTTTGTCTACCGGTCCTCTGTTCAACCGCCAAGAAGATGCAGAGGGCCTTTTTTTTGTGTAATAAAACCAGAACGGCAACTAACTAACCCAAAATTTAGGTAACGCCGCCCTGGTAGTGTGGTTGTAGTTGGTTGATTATATCATAGGCTATGTGTTATTGTGAGGAGGAACGACAAATCAATCTCACCTCGATTAATACTAATGTGATTGTCATTCCCGCGTAGGCGGGAATTGCGAGCCTAATAAGATGAAGTTTGCTTAGAATCTGCTGAGTTTAGGGCACAAAAAAGCGCGGAACTCAGCTTATTGCCTTTGAGGTACTGGTATACCGGGGAACAATAAGTGAGCCCACGCCATTTGACGTGAGCATCGTACTTATCATCTCGTTCCCATTAAAAATTACCAGTTTTCAAAAGCGAGATTCAAAGCGAATGCTTCAATTATTTTAAATGAAGTATCGCAAAATTATGTAATCATTTGCAAATATAGGAAAATATATTCAATATGGATTATAGTCCATTGATAAAAGATTAAAAAAGTTGGCTATTTGTTAGAATACAATTCGATGCTTTCAGAAATAGAACTTTATATTATTCAAAGAGTTAAAGAACACCGAGAAAAAAGCGGTATGACTCAAATGGACCTTTCTCTTAGATTAGGAAAAGGTGTTGGATTTATCGGTGATATTGAAGCTCCTTCAAAGACTGCAAAATATAATATCAAGCATCTAAATGATATCGCGAAGATTTTCAAATGTTCTCCAAAAGATTTCTGGCCCGATAAGCCACTTTAAATACCACAATGATTAATTAAGATGCCGAGAGGCATCTTTTTTTATTCCCAAATGGTATAACGATTTTCCCGAATTGAATATTACTACTTAAATGCAATTCATATTTTGAGCCAACCTAATAGTTCAAAATATGAAGTGGTATGAAATTCTTATTGCAATACTGGTTATTATAGTTGGCGCTTACATTCGTGGCAAAATCTATGAGCATAAAAGGGACTATTTTAATAATCATAGCTGGAAAAATAGGAAGAAATGATATAATCCATTCAGATATATTTAGGTTTTCATTTGTAAAACCACTATCAACATATGCTTGTACTGTTTTTTAAAAAAATAATAAAAAACAGTACAAATATTTTTTTAAATCAATAATAGTAGTAAATTTGCGTGTACCGTTTTTTAATTAATCTAAATATATACGCATTTTGAAAAAGACTGAAACTAAATTTATACTTGACATTATTCATGCAGGTTTTGCAGGAGAGCCAAAAAAAACAGAATTAGCAGCACTAAGTTTAGCCAGGAGTATTAAAAAGGAATATCCTGATATTTCCGAAAGTATATTTAAAGTTGTAAGTCAATTTTCGTTGACCGGTAGTTCTCTAATCAGAGGCATAGGTAATTCTCCTCTTCCAATTGACAATGATTCTCAATTGGACATGGTGTCTTCTAGCATTCCAAATCTAGAGCAAAACGGTTTGCCTATTTTAAATAAGGATATACGCGACCAAATATTAAATTTTCTTGAGGAAAGAAGTAAACTAGACGTTTTGTTCAAAATGAATGTAATGCCAACAACTAGTCTACTTTTAATTGGACCACCAGGGACAGGTAAAACAATGCTCGCGAAACACATTGCTTCAGCATTGGATAAAAATTTAATAATACTTGATTTATCGGCTATAATATCAAGCATGATGGGCAAAACTGGCGCAAACATTAAGAAAGTAATTCAGTACGCTAAACAAAACGCATGTGTTTTATTATTCGATGAGTTTGATTCAATTGCAAAAAAAAGGGACGATAATAATGATTTGGGAGAAATTAAAAGAGTAGTTAATATTCTTTTAATGGAACTTGAAGACTGGCCAACATCTTCTTTATTTATTGCAACAAGTAATCATCCAGAATTACTTGATAAGGCGATTTGGAGAAGGTTTGATCAAATAATTACATTGCCAATGCCGGAATATGAGCAAAGGTTAGAAATTTTGGAAAAAGAGCTAAATGAATTTTTAGTTGCTTCTGAAACATCAAACGAAATACTAAAACCTATTGCTAAAATATTTGATGGAAAAAATGCGTCGGACATAAGTAAATATACGAATCGCGTAAAAAGAAGAAATCTTTTAAAAGATGAAAAGCCTATTATTTCTCTTTTTAAGGAAATTCCAGATATTGAGAATGACAAAAAGTTCAGAGGAGAATTTTGTGTAATTGCAAAAGAGATATTAGGAGATAAATTAACAGTGAGAGAATTGGCTGAAATAACTGGTTTAAGTCCAACAGGTGTTCAACATCATTTAACAAGATCTAAGCATGAGTAACGAAAATAAAAGACGACCAATATTATACAATGGGCAAATTTATGCAAAACCCGTAAATAAAAGTTCAGGAGGCGGGCCAAAATCAATGAGATACTCTTACGAAGAGGCGAGAGATTTTGTGTTAAGTGATGTAGCAAATGTTAAAGCTAATTTAAGACAAATGCCAACTTCGCAACGATTACCTAACGAAGTAGTTGTTGGATTTGTTATGCAACCGGAATTTTCTGCGAAATCTTACTACCCTGATTCGCTTTTTGATCTAGACACAGAAAAATTTGGATTAAAAGAGATAGGTTCAAGAATTTTAAAAAATCATAAACCTGAATCAAAAAAACGTCACGAAGCTGTATCATCAAAAATGTTTTTTGTTAGGGCAACTGAGGAAAGTTTAACAAAATTCGAGAATTACTTACAAAGCAGAACATTTCCTTTAACTAAAAGCTTTCAAGAAGACATCCAAAAAATATCGTCTATAGATATTTTAGAAGGAAATGAACAAATATTAGGCTTCTCGGCTGATTGGCAAAGTGGAAAAATAGAAGCAGTTTTGCATCCGTTTGATATCGACAAGCAAAAAGCAGTTAATCATTTTATTAATAAAGTATCAGAGGCAGGTGCTAATCGAGATAAAATTAGATATAAAACTTATGCCAGCGGTGTTACTTTTATAAGTTTTGATGCTAATAAGAAAATTTTAGAATCGATAAATGGATACAATCCATTAAGAACCTTGCATCCTCTAAAAATGAGAGAGCTTGGCTTTCATCGTGGCGCTAAAATTGAAGATGGCCCGATTCCGCCAATTTTTAAAACAAAATCTCCTATTGTTGTAGGTGTAATTGATGGTGGTTTTGATGGAACAAATCCATATACAAACAATTATGTTGATTCTGAATTTATAGTTAGCGGAGTTCCTTTTAAAGAACTTATTGAGCATGGTACTCAGGTCACGGGAGCTGTTTTGTTCGGTCCGTTAAATCAGTACACTAAATCAGATACCATGAGCGAACCAAAGGTATCAGTTAAAAATTTTGGTGTATTATCAAATGCATCTGACCCGGATTTATATGAGGCAATTGATGCTATTAAAAGGATTGTACCAATAAATAAAAATATTAAAGTTTATAATTTAAGTATCGGACCTGAAGGGCCAATTTTAGATGATAGCATATCTAGATTTACTTATTCATGCGATTTATTAAGCAATTTACATAATATCCTTTTCTGTGTAGCAGTTGGAAATTATGGAGATAAACCAGGCTACGAAAGGATTCAATCTCCAGCAGATGCAGTAAATTCACTTTCGATTGGAGCATATACAAATCAAAAAGGAAAAAAAATAAGAGCACCATATAGCAGCATTGGTCCTGGCAGAGAAGGTTGTAAAATGAAACCTGATGTTTTAGCTTTTGGCGGTTGTGACCAACATCGAATTCATTTAGTTTCCTCACAAGTCGGAAAGAAAGTTTTGAGTATGGGAACTAGCTTTTCTAGTCCAATTGTTGCCGGGATTGCTGGGCGATTAATCGGTGAATCAAACAATACAATTGATGCCATAATAGCTAAGGCGTTGATTATCCACGCAACAAGTATTGATAAAGTCCACACTTATGAAACTGGTCACGGTTTTATGCCAGATGACGTTGAAACTATAGTAAGTTGTGCCGATAAATCATATACACTAATATATAGGGGTGAAATTGACTCCGGTAAGTACGCCGAGTACCTAATTCCTTGGGAAAACTCAGTAGAAGAAGGAAACGTGACGTTTAAATGGACGGTAGCAGTCCTTACTGATGTCGATGAACTAAGTAGTGACGATTACACTTCAACAACTGTAGAAATAGCATTTTATCCTCATCAAAGCAAGTATATTTTTAGAAACGTAGACAAACGATTATTAGATGGTCAGAAAAAAGATTCTGAAGTTGTAGATATGTTATCTAATCCAGAAAGAGCAGATTACTTAGCAGCAAACGGATGGGTTCAAAGTACATTTCCAAAAACGGATTCTCCTGTTTCACACTATAAAACTGAATCTGAATTGAGGACAGATTTAAAATGGGATAGTCTTGATACCAGATTGATCAGCAAAAAAGCTAAAAGTGTGTACTCGCCAACATTCCACGTACATGCATTAGGAAGAGGTAACCGATCTGAAAATAAAAAAGTGAAATTTGCACTTATTTTAACTGTAACGGCACCAAAGGCAAAGATTGACATATATAATAGAATATTAAATGTATATAATGCATTAATTCCAATTCAATTAAAATCTATAGTTGATATCGATGTTACTATTGAACCTGGTTTATAAAAAAAAGCCACCTTATCGGTGGCTTTTCTATACCCAAATTACATTTCCGGTTGTCACAAAAAAATGACTTTTACACCCAACAGTTCTCCACACTGAAGGATAAATATCGATAACATTATTCTCATCAATATTAAATTTCCATCTTGGGCTTGCATCAGGTAAAAGATTCAGAACAATTACGTCTCCGCATCCGCAAGGGCATTTAAATGCTAAAAGTTCTGGTAAATTGCCATCCTGAATAATGAATATTTTATCTTCAGAAATTGAATTGGGCAAATCCTCCAAATACTTATATTCAAATTTTACTGAAAGATTTACGACAGTGGTAACTCCTATTTTTATCTTCCAAATTGAGTTCCATTTTCCCCTAACCCATTTGATTAAATCAAACAACTTTTTCATTGCAATTCAATTAATCGTAAAAATGGTTTGCAATCACCTCTGCCTACCCATTTTTCAGAATTAGCATCTTGCTCAAATTCGTTTTCAGCCTCATTAATAATGCATCCACCAGCATAATCCATAGTAACTTTTGCATAGGCATCAGGACTTTCATCTTTGAATGGATGTAATCGGTTCAAAAGTTCATTGACTGCCATACTGCTTATTTGCATATTAATACTAATTACAGCAGGTCGGTCAACGTTTGCATTATGAACATAACCTTGTTTTTCCAATTCTTTAAAATCCTCCGGACTTTGTCGCATCAGGTTTTCATCATACAATCTCTTTGCTGAATATAGCTTCCGACTAAACAAGGACGAGCATCCGGGCTGAATGTAATGAACACTTGCGGTAATGCTTTGAATTCCACCTAAACCATCAGCTTCAAGTTTAACACAGATATCAAAATAAGGAACAAGATAAAAGTTAGTTAACTGTGAAATTAAATGCCTTCCATCAACACTGTCAACGCTCCCCACAATAGCATCACAATCGATTAAATCTTCCAATGATTCTCTGCATTCGTAAATATTAGAATTATAAGGTATCACTTTCGTACCTATACCAATCCTGTTTATTGCTTCAGCCAAGACTTCTGTCTTAGGTTTTGAGCTATTTGCATCGTCAATAGTTGAATTTAATATCCGATTTAGATTCTTTTTTTCTACAGTATCGGGGTCAATTATTACAATTGTCCCTACTCCTAACCGTACCAGTTGTTCAATAATTGGGCTACCAGTTCCCGAACACCCAACAACACCAATTTTCATTTGCTTCAGTATATTGTATGTTGCATCACCAAAAGCCTGTCTTGTCCTCAATGAAAACTCATCATCGGAATCTTTCTTATTTTCAAATATTTTAATTAAATCACCGGCAACAGAAATTTTATCAAATGGAAATGTTATCATTTGTGAAGTAAATACTCTTCCAAAAATCTCGCCGTCAGGCAGCATAACTGCAGAACCGTGCACACCATCATAATCACACCATCCAAAAACAGATTTAAACAACTCATTGTCCGATTCATCATCAGTTTTTGATAATTGCGAGTAACCACCTGGATGGCTATGTATTTTTAGTATCGCAAGATTCTGTTTTTCTGCTTGCTCCAAAAAAGGAATAATTCTTTCAGTTCGCCAGTGAACGTAATTCGCATCACGGTCACATTCATTGTGTGGTATGAGTTCTATTTTATGAGTAAGCA
>JBBRET010000030.1:0-32947 GCA_038202695.1 Flavobacteriales bacterium | reverse complement strand
GGAAATAAAACCATTTTTTTTATAAGCATCTAAACCCAAATGAACTAGCATAGCCGAATGTTTAGCGGCTTCAAAGCACTTTTCATAATCAAATCCCGTCATGCCTTTTGCCATGGCATCTGCCATCACGGAAACTGAATGATAGCCAATCATACAATCGGTTTCGTTGGACGCTAATTCCCAAACGGGCAATCTTCCGCCTTGTTTGTATTGTTTTAAAAATGTATTGATGAAATCGGCGGTGCGTTTCTTTTCAATCAACGTATACAAAGGATGCGCCGCACGAAACGTGTCCCAAAGCGAGAAAACAGAATAGTAATCAAAGCCATCCGCTTGATGAATTTGGTTGTCTCTGCCGCGGTATTTCCCGTCAATATCTTGAGCAATGTTTGGCTGAACCATAGTATGATATAAAGCGGTGTAGAAAATAGCCAACTTATCTTTATCATTTTCTGTAACGTCAATTTTAGATAATTGTTGGTCCCAAATTTGTTCGGCTGCTGATTTGACTTTATTGAAATTCCAATCTTTTATTTCACTCATATTAAGTTTAGCGCCTTCATAACTCGTTGGCGAAAGCGCGACTTTTACTAGAATCTTTTCGCCTTTTTTGACTTGTTTGGAGAAAGCAAGTTTTAATTCGGTTCCGGCGAATAAAGTTGGGCTAATTTTTTCATTTACCTGAGAATTTGAAATTTCTAATGGCACAGAAAATTCTATTCGCGCAAAAACATATTGATCTCGTGCCCAAGATTCGCTTCGTCGCAAAATTTCAATTGTTTTTTTGTCGATAATTCTCACTTCGCCTTGAAGTAATTTATCGCGGTGATTTAAGTCGAGAATAATATTGGCTTGACCGGCATTATTAAAAGTGTACTCATGAAATCCAACTCGGGTTGAAGTAGTTAAGCGAACATCGATATTGTGTTTATCCAATTTAACCGAATAAAATCCAGCGGAAGCTTTCTCGTTTGAATGTGAAAAAGTAGAAGAATATTCATTGGCAAGCAAATTATGTTCACCCATTGTTGGCATGAGCATAATATCACCAAAATCGGAAACGCCAGTTCCGTTTAAATGCGTGTGTGAAAACCCATAAATAATAGTATCTGAAAAATGATACCCCGAACATCCGTCCCAACTTCCGTCAATTCGTGTATCGGGCGAAAGTTGTACCATTCCGAATGGCGTTGTTGCACCTGGATAGGTATGACCATGACCGCCAGTTCCGATAAAGGGATTGACATATTGATGATAGTTTTGGCTAAAAGAAAGCATCGTAAGTAATAAAAATAGAAATGAAAGGATTTTTTTCATTGGGTTGTTTGGTTATTCTTCAAAGATAAAAAATACTATTAATTAATGCCCACTTCAATATAAACAGGTAAATGATCTGATGGGTATTTCAAATCTTTAGAGTCGCTCAAAACGGCATATTTTTTTACTTTATAGGGACTCTTTTTGGATAAGAAAATATAATCAATTTTCTTCGTTACCGCTTCGTTGTGCTTAAAGGCATTGAATGTTCCTGATGGCCCAAAAGGGTTCTCTTCCGAGATATCTTTAGCTTCATTGAGTTGGGTTTTTAATTGAATCATTCGTTCCTCTGTTGGTTCTGAATTGAAATCACCCATAAAAAACACTGGATAGTTTTTGGTATTTAAAGTTTTGATTTTGGAAAGAATCAATTGAATGGAATTCGTACGTGCCAATTCGCCGATATGATCTAAATGGGTGTTGAAAACCCAGAAATTTTGTTTTGTTCTCTTGTCTTTAAGCAAAACATAAGTACAAATTCTATTGAGTGCTGCATCCCAACCTTTTGAAATTACATCTGGAGTTTCGGATAGCCAAAAAGTGTTTTGCTGTAAAACTTCAAATCGGTCTTTTCTAAAAAAAATATTGGATGATTCTCCTTTGCCAATGCCATCACGACCAATTCCAGCATAATTATATTTGGGTAAAGATGAAGTAATATCCGCGAGCTGATTGGGTAACGCTTCCTGAATTCCGAAAACATCTGGTTCATAAAATGCCAATTGGGAACAGAAATACTCTTTGCGGTTTTGCCATGCATTTTCGGCATCATTTGGATTGTCGTACCGAACATTATAGGTCATTAATTTAAGAATTTGCGCACTTGAAAGCAACGTAAAAAGGACAAGAAATATACTAAAAAATATTTTTTTCATGGTTACAAGATGGTGCTCAAATATACTGTTTTTTTGCGTTAGGGATTGCAGCGGCATCTCCCGATTTTTCATCGGGAATAGAGCGTAAAGCCCGGCCGCTAGGTAACGCCCACAAAAAAAACGCACTCTTATAAGAATGCGTTTTTACTTTTTTCTTTTGCCTAATGGCTATTGCCTTTTATTTTAAACTAGCTGATAAATATTCTCTGTTCATGCGAGCGATGTTTTCTAACGAAATTCCTTTTGGACATTCTACTTCGCAAGCACCCGTATTGGTACAATTACCAAACCCTTCTTCGTCCATTTGGCGCACCATGTTTAAAACACGTGCCGTTGCTTCTACTTTTCCTTGTGGTAACAATGCATATTGCGAAACTTTGGCACCAACGAACAACATCGCCGAACCGTTTTTACAACTTGCAACGCAAGCTCCACAACCGATACAAGCTGCAGCCATAAATGCTTTGTCGGCATCGTCTTTAGGAATTGGCGTGGCATTGGCATCAATCGTTCTACCCGAAGTATTTACCGAAACAAATCCTCCCGCTTGTTGAATTCTGTCAAATGAACTTCTATCAACTACTAAATCTTTCACTACTGGGAATGCTTTGCTTCTCCAGGGTTCGATAAAAATAGTGTCGCCATCGTTGAATTTACGCATGTGCAACTGACAGGTTGTTGTTCCGGTTTCTGGACCATGTGCTCTACCATTGATGTACAACGAACACATACCGCAAATTCCTTCGCGACAATCGTGATCAAAAGCAACTGGCGATTTTTTCTCGTTGATTAGTTGCTCGTTCAATTGGTCTAACATTTCCAAAAATGAACTCGCTGTAGAAACATTATCTAGTTTATAAGTTTCCATGCTTCCTTTTGATTTAGCATCTTTCTGACGCCAAATTTTAAGGTTTATATTGATGTTTTTTGCGGTTGACATAATTGTATATTATTTGTAATTTCTAGCTGCAATTTTTATAAACTCGTATTTCAATTCTTCTTTATTCAGGATTTCTTTGCTGATGTCATATCCCATATATTCCCATGCACTAACGAATGAGAAATTTTCATCATCTCGAAGTGTTTCTCCTTCGGCATCTTGATATTCTTCACGGAAGTGACCCCCACATGATTCCTTACGTTGCAGGGCATCCATTGCCATTAGTTGTCCTAAATCCATAAAATCAGCTACACGAAGTGCTTTTTCTAATTCTGGATTTAATTCATCTGAAGTTCCTGGAACGTAAACGTCTTTGTAGAATTCTTCTTTTAAAGCGGCAATTTCAGAAATAGCTTCGGTTAATCCTTTTTCATTTCGTCCCATACCCACTTTGTTCCACATAATCAAACCAAGACGTTTGTGAAAATGGTCAACGGTTTTTGAACCATTATTATTGATGAATTTATCAATAGTATCTTTAACGCTGTTTTCTGCTTCATCAAATTCAGGTGATTCTGTAGAAATTTTTCCAGTTCTGATTTCGTCTGCTAAATAGTTTGAAATTGTATATGGCAATACAAAATAACCATCAGCCAATCCTTGCATCAATGCCGAAGCACCAAGTCTGTTGGCACCATGGTCAGAGAAATTAGCTTCACCAGCAACAAAACAACCCGGAATTGTTGATTGCAAATTATAATCTACCCAAACGCCACCCATAGTATAATGAACTGCTGGATAAATTTTCATTGGAGTTTCATATGGATTTTCGTCTGTAATTTTTTGATACATCGCGAAAAGATTGCCGTATTTTTCTTCTAACCATTGTTTACCTAATTTGGTTATTTCTTCAGCCGTGGGATTATGATTTCCTTTAGCATAGGCGGATTGTTTTCCTTTAGTTTGAATTTCGGTTGAAAAATCTAAATAAACACCTTCATTGGTATCATTTGCTTCGATTCCGAAACCTTGATCACACAATTCTTTTGCGGCTCTTGAAGAAATATCGCGTGGTGCTAAATTTCCGTATGATGGATATTTTCTTTCCAAGTAGTAATCTCTATCTTCTTCTGCTATTTGTGATGCTTTTAATTTTCCGGCACGAATAGCTTCTGCATCTTCTTTCTTTTTAGGCACCCAAATTCTACCTGAATTTCGAAGCGATTCTGACATCAAGGTAAGTTTTGCTTGGTTTGTTCCGTGAACAGGAATACACGTTGGGTGAATTTGAACATAACAAGGATTAGCATATAGAGCTCCTTTTTTATGCACTTTCCAACCCGCCGTTACGTTACTTCCCATCGCATTAGTCGAAAGGAAATAAACGTTTCCGTATCCTCCTGTTGCTATAACGACAGCGTGTGCCGAATGTCTTTCTAGTTTTCCTGTAACCAAATCACGAGCAATAATTCCTCGCGCTTTTCCGTCCACTTTTACTAAATCTAGCATTTCGTGACGGCTAAACATTTTAACACGACCTAGACCAATTTGTCTTGATAATGCGGAATAAGCACCGAGCAACAATTGTTGTCCAGTTTGTCCTGCTGCGTAGAAAGTACGTTGCAATTGTGTTCCACCAAAAGAGCGATTATCTAACATTCCGCCATATTCACGAGCAAAAGGAACACCTTGTGCTACACATTGGTCGATAATATTAGAGGAAACTTCAGCCAAACGATGAACGTTTGCCTCACGCGATCTATAATCACCTCCTTTTATGGTATCGTAAAATAATCTATAGGTACTATCCCCATCATTTTGATAATTCTTAGCTGCGTTGATTCCACCTTGAGCGGCAATGGAATGCGCACGTCTTGGTGAATCTTGAAAACAAAATGCTTTCACATTATAACCCATTTCACCTAGTGAAGCAGCAGCAGATGCTCCGGCCAAACCAGTTCCAACCACGATGATATCAATCTTTGGACGGTTATTGGGTGCTACTAATTTTAAATGATCTTTATAATCTGTCCATTTGTCCGAAATTGGACCTTCAGGTATTTTTGAATCTAGTGTCATTTATAACTTGAAATTAATGATTAAAATGATGAAACAATGCAATAAATATAAATCCAAATGGGACAATTATTGCAAATGCATATCCTAATTTGTGTAATGCTTTCGAGAATTTATTGTTAAATCCAACAGATTGAAAAGAAGAGTTGAAACCATGCCATAAGTGTAAAGACAACAAAATAAATGACACGGAGTATAAACCAGTTCGAACTGGACTTACAAATTTGTGAGTCAATTCAGCATAATATCTTGTAGGCTCTAATGGATTAACTTCTACATATTTATAAACTATTTCTGGAACCCAAAAATCATAAAAATGCAGGCCTAAAAATGCTAAAACCACTGTGCCAGAAATAATCATATTTCGTGATGCCCAAGAAGAATTCGCTGCGCCATTATTTTTTGCATAAGCAATTGGCCTAGCTGATCTATTTTTAAAATCTAATACGAATCCCATGATAAAATGAAAAACAACACCTATTATCAAAATAGGTTGAATTACAAACTGAACCAAAGGATTATTTCCCATAAAATGAGAAATAGAATTAAAAGTGTCAGGACTAAAAACTGACGTACTATTGATAAAAAAATGTTGTGCTAAAAACAAAAGTAAGAAAAGTCCAGAAAGTGCCATGGCAACTTTTTTTGCAATAGACGAACTCAAAACGGAAGATTTTGCCATAATGGTGTAGATTTTTTAAAAAACAACACAAAAATACGGCTATTTGTCAACAACTACAACCATTTCGCTGTAATTTATAATGAATTTAAAGTGGATTTAACAATTGTTGAATATCAGATGGTTACTGGCTCTGGAGGGCTAAAAAACAATCAAACAAAACTACTTTACATACGTCGGAATCAAACCACGCAATCCCATGTCAGTAACGTTTTCGCCAATAGAAGGTTCATATTTACCATCTGCAGTTACTTCGCGCCATTCAAAACTGTTATTAATAGATAATGAAAGAGTAATAACAACATTTTTAGTTTCAGTACCATTGATTACTAAATCAGATGGAAATCTACCTGTTACGACACAGGAACCAGCAGGAATTGGCGATGTTGAAGCAATCGGATTTGGAACCGTAGTTGCACCCGGTAGTGCTTGTCCAGAGGAGGAATAAGGTTGGTCATTCAATCCAAATGCCCAATATCCTTGCGCTTTATTCTCATTTACAGGAAAAATATTATTACCAATATTAAACGATGAAATGTAAGTGTTAAACCCAACAAAACTAGCTAAAGTGCCTGAATAATCAACTCCAGCATTACGAACATTGATTTGATAATTTTGATAGGACAACGAAACACGCATCCATTCATAAGTTCCTGATGCCACCTGACTTAATGGTATTTTAAGGAACGTTTCTCCTTGGGATACAATTTTTGATTTACTAAAATCAATTGCATTTGTTCCTCCAAGTGTAGTTTCAGGTGCATGATACACAATTGCTCCTTGTCCAATTTGTGTGTTTGCATTGGGAGCCATTTCAAGATAATGGGCAGAAATAGTATTAAAAAGAGGCGATTGAGCAGCGTTTCCAACAGCAACAACCGATGGTTGCCCTAAATTATTCAATCTTACTTGGTTTGGATCAAATTTGAATTTGATAATCAACATCGGTTCGCTGACAGCATCATTACTGCACGAAAAAAAAGTTGAGACAAATACAAAAAACATGAAAGAGATTACGGTTTTTTTCATTTTGTTTTGTTTTGGAAAAGTTAGACGAAGTTAATAGGTTTTGGTAACATCTTCATCTATAACGAGAATATAGTCTGCTTTATTATAATTCTCTTCAACTAAATTTTTTAAATCCCTTTGTTCAACAGTAGCAATAGTAATGATAGCAAGGTTTGGTGATGCTTTTTTTAAATACCAATAAATTCCTTCAAAGTTGTCGCTGTGATAAGAACCATTGTAATGAATAAAAACCGAATTAGGCCTTAAATTCTTGGCAATAAAGTAGGCCATGGTTGCATCTTTTATTGCTTGTGCTTTTGGCATATTCGGACTGGCATGTTCTCCCATCATTTTCATCATGTCAATATAACCTGGTAAAGTAGCATCGTAAAGTATTGGCAATGGTGCCATCCATGTTTTTTCCTCAGGTGATAAAGCATCTAATGCTTCAAATCCCTTTTTAGAGACCATTGAGGCATAGCGTCTCGGAACATTTGTGGCAATGAAATCTAGTTTGTTGTCTTTAGCAAAATCTAACAACGGTTTGTAATCGGTTTTGTAATTGGGCCAAAGACGCGCGGTAGAATCGAGTTTTTTTTGTTCAATTTCTCCATTTAAATATTGGTCTACTTGTTTTTGATTATCGGCTTCAAACATTTCGGCTCCTAGAATCACATTCTTTTTTAGGGCAAGATCTTTGGCTAATTCTAATTCCAACCAATGGGCAATTGAATTATTATGATATTCTCCAAACAAAACAACTTCTGCTTTTTCGGATGCCTTTAAAAGTTTTTCATAGCAAACCTTTTTCCCGTTTTTATTAAAAAGCTGGTAAGCTTTTTTTTCTTGTGCTATACCAATGCCAGAAATCAATAAAAAACCAAGTGCTAAAATTATTTGTTTCATAAGTACCAATTTTTTTAAGTCAATGTTTTAACTTTGGAACACACAATAATAATCATTTCATTATGAAATCGCAAGAGTAAACGGTTTTGAAAAAACATCATTATAAAAAGCGATTACATATTTGACTTCTAATAACTAATATTTTCAAATATGAAATACCATCAAATAGACCGTCAATTATTCATTAAAAACAGAGCAAAATTTACGGCACAAATGAAACCTAACAGCGTTGCTGTTTTTAATTCCAATGATATTTATCCGGTTTCTGCAGATAGTTCGTTGCCATTTGCACAGCATCGCGATATCTTTTATTTAAGTGGCGTTGACCAAGAAGAAAGTGTTTTGTTGTTGTTTCCAGACGCGCCTTATGAGCACTTAAAACAAATACTTTTTTTAAAAGAAACCAATGAGCACATTGCAATTTGGGAAGGTGAAAAACTAACCAAGGACCGAGCTTTTGAGGTTTCCGGAATCAAATCAGTGATCTGGTTGCAAGATTTTCATAAAACATTGAAAGAAGTTATGGCTTACACCGAAACGATGTACATCAACACCAACGAGCATTATCGGGCTTCTATAGAAACCGAAACCCGTGAAGCACGTTTTGTAAAATGGTGGAAAGATAATTATCCGGCACACAGAGTGGAAAAATCGAACCCAATTTTACAACGCATTCGTTCTCTAAAAGAAAGTGAAGAACTCGATTTAATTCAAACCGCCTGTGATATTACTGAAAAAGGCTATCGCAGAATTTTGCAATTCGTAAAACCAAATGTAATGGAATACGAAATTGAAGCCGAATTTGCTCACGAATTCCTTAGAAATCGTTCTAAAGGATTTGCTTACACTCCGATTATTGCCTCCGGTAACAATGCTAATGTTTTGCATTATATTGAAAACAACCAACAATGCAAAGCTGGCGATTTAATTTTGCTAGATGTTGGTGCGGAATATGCTAACTATTCTAGCGATATGACCCGAATGGTGCCCGTTTCTGGAAAATTCTCAGACAGGCAAAAAGAGGTATACAATGCTATTCTTCGCGTAAAAAACGAAGCTACAAAAATGCTAGTGCCTGGAGCTTTTTGGAAACAATATCATATAGAAGTTGGTAAAATCATGACTTCTGAATTACTAGGTTTGGGATTGATAGACAAGGCCGATGTGCAAAACGAAAACCCTGATTGGCCAGCATATAAAAAATATTTCATGCACGGAACGTCGCACCATATGGGATTAGACACGCACGATTACGGCCTTTTACATGAACCCATGAAAGCCAATATGGTTTTCACGGTTGAACCAGGAATCTACATTCCGGCAGAAGGTTTCGGAATCCGCATTGAAGATGATGTGGTAATTCAGGAAAAAGGCGAACCATTCAACTTGATGCGCAACATTCCAATTGAAGTGGAGGAAATTGAGTCGATAATGAATTCTTAGTTTAGAGAAAAGATAATAGACTGATAGATGATAGACGGCTCACGATTGTGGGTCGTTTTTGTTTGTAATATTCCCAAATTTTGCTTCTGTATTCGTGGTTAAGTCTTATTTTTGAAACCATGAAACAACTCGTCTATAAAAACACGGAAATCTCTTATACCGAATCAGGTAAAGGTACGGCTGTGGTTTTATTACACGGTTTTCTAGAAAATAAAACCATGTGGGATGCCTTTATTCCAGAACTCAGTCAGAAATACAGAATCATTACCATCGATTTATTAGGTCATGGCGAAACTGAATGTTTGGGTTATGTTCATACCATGGAAGATCAAGCCGATATGGTTCATGCTGTGTTACACGAGATGAAAATTAGAAAAGCTGTGCTTGTTGGACATTCTATGGGCGGTTATGTAGCTTTGGCTTTCGCCGAATTATATCCGGAGAATATTAAAGGAATAGTGCTGCAAAACTCGACCACACGTGCCGATAGCGACGAACGGAAAACCAATAGAAACCGAGCTATTAAAGCCGTGAAACAAAACCACACCAACTTTGTACGCTTGTCTATTGCCAATCTTTTTAATGAAGACAATAGAGCAAAATTAGAATCCGAAATAGAGAACGTAAAACTTGAAGCGTTAAAAACTCCGTTACAAGGCATTGTCGCTTCTCTTGAAGGTATGAAAATCAGAAAAGACCGCGAAGTGTTGTTGCATTTTGCTCCTTATCCAATCCACTTGGTTTTGGGCAAAAAAGATCCTGTTTTAATATACGATGACGCCATTGAACAAATCGAAGGAACCAATGTAATGCTCACCTCATTTCCGGACGGACACATGTCCCACATCGAAAATGAGGAAGATTTGAAAAAAGTTCTGGTTGGTTTTTTGAAAAAGGTTTAACCGCATGGTTCCCTTGATTATTACAAAAGAAACTATATCGTAAACTTACAAAGGCAACTTTGTTTTCATTCCTCAATTTTTTGCATGTGCTTTGCGTTTAAAATTAAATTTTCTCCACAAAAGGAACTTCCATATTTAGTATTTCTTGCAATAAAATCACAATTTGCTCTAAGTAGTTTTCCATTATTTCAGCTGAAATAACGGGATTTTCCGCTTTATCTTCTTTTAGTTTGAACGGTAAAAATCCAGCCTTTAAATTTTTGAACGAAATGATTCCAGCTTGTATTTGCTTACCATTTGCATTGGGTTCATACATAAAGGCATACGCCAAAAGCTGAATGATTTTATCGTTTTTGACCTCTTGAGTCAAGCCATTCCAATCTTTTAAAATAACATTGCTCTTATCTACTTTGCCCGTTTTATAATCAATGATTCTAATTTTTCCATTTCTGATTTCAATTCGGTCAACATTTCCAGCGATTTTTACTGGAAATGGGAGTTTAGGATGCACTAAATCTCTATTTAATTGCTGTTCTAAGCCAAGAATTTGAACTTCATCTCCGTTTTCCAAAGCATCAAGTTCTAGTTTCAGAAAATTGAGTACGTTACGCTTGGCAACTTCAAAAGCCAGTAAGTTTCTCCCTTTCTTGATTTCGCCTTCCTTATAAACTTTCTTAAATTGTTTCAGAACCTCCTCATCTATTTTAGCAAGTCCGTTTTTGATATCTTCAACGGTTAAATTTCGGCCAATAAATGGTTTGTACAAGTCTTCCAAAGCACCATGGATAATGGTTCCTAAAGTATTCACAGCAATATTCTCTTCCACCTCATCAGTTTCCGATAGGCGCAAAATGCGTTGGAAATAAAACTGTATCGGATTGCGAATATAAGTTGTCAAAGAAGAGGGAGAAAATCCCTTTGCTGCAATTTCACTCAACCGCAACAATACATTTGGTGTTTTTGGAACGATAATCGGTTGGTGTGCAACATTTGGCACATCCGGATTATAGTATTGAAATGTCAGGTTGTGATTGGGTTGTTTTTCAACTTCCAATTGAGTAATAAAGCGACTTTTTTCGCCAGCATCAAAACCTTCACTATCTGAATTATAAATTAAATATATGTTTTTGGCGCGTTGTAGTAAATGATAAAAATGATAGGTATAAATAGCATCTTTTTCTTTAAATGTGGGCAAACCATATTCTCTTTTGACATCATAGGGAATAAAGGAATTAGTCGATTTTCCGGCTGGAAATTTTCCTTCGTTTACTGATGTGATGATTACCGTTTCAAAATCGAGCACACGACTTTCTAAAACACCCATGATCTGCAACCCATTCAAAGGTTCCCCTTCAAAAGAAACTTCTGCTATATCTATTACTTGCTTATAAATCGCATGCAGTGTTTTGATGTCGTCTATTTTTTGATGTTCTGAAAAATAAGAAATCATTTTGTTAATGACTTTAAAAACAGAATATACGAAGGCATTGGTTATTTTTTCTTCTTCATTTTCATAACTCAAATTGGCTTTGATTTTGAGTAGTACTTGTGATAGATTTTCTAGTACTTCGACAGCACTTTTCTCCCATTTTTGAAACAATAAAGAGAAGAGTTCATTGCCTTGCGGATGGAGTTCTTCAAGTTTTTTATGCGGAATAAATGTGTAATTGTTTTTATTAATCTGAGTAACCAATAAATTGGCATTTACATAAGGCTCTATCAACGGATGTGTCAAAATATCTAAAACATCTTTGTAATATAACACGTAACTCGATGGATTTCGGGTTAAAGCATTACTATGTAATTTGAATAATTTAGAAATTAGCAATTGAGCTGGATTGTTTTTACTTGAAAATCCCATCGTAATATTTAAAGCTGGAACGCTTTCTGGCAAAGAATGAAGTATAGGCAATAACAAATTCTCTTCGCCAAGCACCAATGCCACGTTTTGCAAACCAGATTTGTTTTGGTCGATGTGTTTTTCAATAATACTGCCTGCTATTTTAGCCTGTCCAATCGATTTTGAAGTTGCTATGACGTGAATGTTCTTTTCTTCCTTAAAATCGTTTGTAATCCATTCATAAGGATGCCTTTTGTAATGCAGCCACTCTGATTGAAATCGACGCTGAAAAAGACCAGCATCATGAAAAGAATCTTTGAGAAAAGTTGCATCAATATCCCAATAGATTTTGGCATTATCTAAAGCTAAAAGATGTTGAATTATTTTCTCCTCTGCTTGATTGAGTGCGTTAAAACCCGCAAAAATGAATTGCTTGTCGCTATTGTTTTCAGAAAAATAATTTAGGTTTTCAACGGCTTCACGATAAATTAATCCTTGATAACCAATACCTTTATTAAGTAAGTATTGGTAAAACGAATAATAATATTCCGGTAATTTTTTCCAAAAAGCCAAATGACGCTCTACTAGCGCTGTTTTATTTTCAACTTTTTCCCACCAATGCTCAATTTCCTTAATATTTTCGAGGTAATTCAAAATCACATTCGGTTCTAAAAGATAGCGGTCTATTTCGTTAAAATCCTGAAGTAAGGTTTTGGCCCAGTTAGCAAAATTTTCAAAGGAATCAGGTTTTTCTTTAGTTAGCGAAAGATACACTTCGTAGAACTCAAACAAAAGTGCTACACTATCAACAGAACGAATTCCGGCAACATCTTGTATAAAATCTTCTATACTTATTATTTCAGGTGCAAAAATATTATTGGGTACCAATGCTTTCAATTCATCAAGCAAAAATACTTTGGCTCTTTTATTGGGTAAAATTATAGTTAATTCTGAAAGTGTATCGGAACTGTTGTTCAGAATTTCTTGAGCAAGTTGATGTAGGAATGTTGGTTTTGACATGCTATAAAAATAAAAAAACGCCCCGAATAACGGGGCGTTTTATTGAAAATATTTTGGAAAAAATTATTTTACTAATTTCACTTCAACTCTTCTATTGTTAGCTTTACCAGCTTTAGTTTTATTAGTATCAATTGGTTTAGATTCACCAAAACCTATTGAAGATAATCTTTCTGCAGCAATACCATTTTCAATTAAATAGTTTTTAACTGCAGCTGCTCTGTCTTCAGATAATGTTTGGTTGGCAGCATCTTTACCATCGCTATCAGTGTGTCCTTCTAAAGAGAATTTAGAATTTGGATACTCTTTCAAGATAGAAACCATAGCTTGTAATACAGGGAACGTTTGTTGTTTGAAAGAAGCTTTTGCACTATCAAATAAGATCGTTTTTGCGTAGTCATTCAATCTTTTTACAACTTCGTCAGATACTTCTGGACAACCGTTATTAGCAACAGTTCCTGCAACATCTGGACATTTGTCATCTTTATCTAAAACTTTATCTCCATCTCTATCTGGCCAAGGACAACCTGCGTTTTCTTTTGGACCTTTAACATCTGGACATTTATCTGCTTTATCAGTAATACCATCACCATCAGCATCTGGACATCCACCTAGAGATTTCAAACCAGCTACATCTGGACAAGCATCATCTTTATCGGCAATTCCGTCTCCATCAGTATCAGGACAACCATTGAATTCAGCTGGACCAGCAATTTCTGGACAGGCATCATCTTTATCAGCAATACCATCAGCATCTGTATCAGGACAACCGTTGAATTGTTTTAAACCTGCTTGCTCTGGACAAGCATCATCTTTGTCATATATTCCATCTCCATCTGTATCTTTCCCACCAAATTTGAAAGTAATACCTGCAAAATGTTGCATGTGAGATGGCATGTCTGCACGTAAGTCTTCGAATGATTGTTTGTAGGTAGAACGAAGAGATAAACCTACAGTTTCAGTAAACCAATAAGTTAAACCTAAACCTCCGTTTAATGTACCTGCGTGTATCTGATCGCCAATCCAAGTGTAACCACCACCAATATGGATAGATGGGTCAATTGTTTTTGATTTGATCATGTTCATGAAGCTGTAATTAATTACCGCATCAACTGCATAGTAGTTTTCGTCTCCTGGATTAACAACAGTATAAGGACCTTCACCAACTCTTGGTAATACAAATCTTGTTATTTTGTTAATAGATCCAGTAACTCCGAATGAGAAATTACTACCAACGTATTTAGATACGTTTACAAAAGACACTGAAGGAAGAATATTCCAATTGTCATTAGCATTAAAATACTGAGAGAATTGATCTTCTAGTTTAGAAGCAGCACTCACTCTTGTATCTACTGCATTAGCCCCAAACGTAATCGCCCAAGGGTTGTTGCTATCTTGAGCTTGAGAGCTGAATCCAGCTAACATTACCAAAGCAACGAATAATTTGTTAAGATGTTTCATACTTAATTTGATTAGATTATAAGGATTATAATGGGACAAAAGTAATACCTAATATTCTAATATCAAAATCAAAATGTTAAAATGTGTGAATTATATAAGGAATTGACACTAATTCTGAAAAATCATTGCTTTTAATTGATATTTAAAGCATCTCGAACTTCAGTAAATGCGCTAATGGCTTGATCCAAATGTTGTTGTGTATGCGCAGCTGATAGTTGTACCCTAATACGCGCCTTGTCCTTTGGCACAACAGGATAAAAGAAACCTATGACATAAATTCCCTTTTTCAATAATGCATCGGCCATAATCTGTGAAAGTTTGGCATCATATAGCATTACAGGAACTATTGCGGAGTCTCCGTCAATAAAGTCAATTCCAGCTTTTCGCAATCCTTCTTTGAAGTAATTGGTATTCCACTCTAGTTTATCTCTTAGTGAAGTATCTTTTTCTAACAATTCGAAGACCTTAATAGATGCTCCAACAATGGCTGGAGCCAATGAGTTTGAAAATAAATAAGGTCGAGAGCGTTGCCGAAGAATTTCAATCACCTCTTTTTTGGCCGTTGTATATCCTCCCATAGCGCCGCCAAGAGCTTTTCCGAGTGTGCCTGTAATAATATCAACTCTTCCCATTACACCTTTAGCTTCCAAAGTTCCTTTTCCGGTTGCCCCAATAAATCCGGCTGCATGACATTCATCAACCATCACTAAAGCATCATACTTATCGGCTAAGTCGCAAATTTTATCCAATGGCGCCACCAATCCGTCCATAGAAAATACCCCATCAGTAACAATAAGTTTAAAACGATGTCCGGCAGCAACTGCTTTCTTTAATTGATTTTCCAAATCTTCCATGTTGGAATTTTCATAACGATACCGCGCTGCTTTACACAATCGAACACCATCAATAATAGAAGCGTGATTCAGACTATCGGAAATAATACAATCTTCTTCGCCCAACAAGGGTTCAAAAACGCCGCCATTGGCATCAAATGCAGCTGCATATAAAATTGTGTCTTCTGTTCCGTAGAAATTGGCTATCTTTTTTTCAAGGGTTTTGTGAATATCTTGTGTTCCGCAAATGAACCGCACGGATGACATTCCGAATCCATGTGAATCCAAAGCGTCTTTTGCAGCCTGAACAACCTCAGGATGGGATGACAATCCTAAATAGTTATTAGCACAAAAATTCAAAACTGTTGTCCCATTAACTGTAATTTCTGCACCCTGAGGAGACGTGATAATGCGTTCCTTTTTGAAAATCCCATTTTCGGCAATCGTGTTCAATTCGTTTTGTAGGTGTTGTTGAATTTTTCCGTACATTTTTATAATTTATTTTACTTTATACTCTTTCTTATTTGTCCAATTCTTTATTCCTTTAAGGCTTACAAATTTACTATTTCTAAACTTTCTCCGATATAAACTAATGCTTTTTTAGTGACTTTAAAGCCCATTTTTTCGATAGCGTTTTGGTAATTTTCTATTTGTTGTTGGTATTTTACTTGATGTGAACCTGTTTTATAATCCAATAATAAAATTTCATTTTCGTTGTTAAGAACCATTCTATCGGGCTTTACGATGCTTCCTTCTTTTTGGATAATGGTTTTTTCATTAAGTATTTTGTTCTGATTTGAGAAAAATAATTCCAACTCTTTATGGTTGACAATTTCATTTATCGTTTTCAAAACTTCCTTTCTTTGACTTGAAATAATCAATCCTTTTTCTACGGCTTTGGTTAAAGCCAAATCAATATCCTCCTTAGT
Organism: Flavobacteriales bacterium; assembly: GCA_038202695.1. GTDB lineage: Bacteria > Bacteroidota > Bacteroidia > Flavobacteriales > Flavobacteriaceae > Flavobacterium. Next base: position 16,781 of record JBBRET010000030.1, on the reverse strand, counting down.
TTTAATAAGGGACAGAATCTCGTGGATAATGTTTCCGTATTCAATGGCTTTTTGCTGCTTGGTATTCCACATCAAGCTTTCTCGTTGCGCAATTTTAATGTTTTTCGGATTTAATGTTGCCAGAAGCTGTGGAATAGTCTCGGTTTTGTCTACAATAACTTTGGATTCAGATAATTTTTCAGCTGAACCAAATTCATATTCCAATTTATCCGCTTCAAAACCTTTATCTTCTAGAAATTTTATAAAGAATGAAGCCATATTATTTGGATAATTACCTTCTTTGTTTTGAGTTTGCATTCCGGAAATGATGTACAACTGCTCTTCGGCACGAGTAAGTGCCACATATAAAACGTTGACATCATCTAGCAGCTCTTCTTGTTTTTTTTGAGTGTAAATCAGCGCGGCATCTTCTCCATAAGTTGCAACATTGCTGTTTTTATCCACCAATACCTTCGGCAATCCCATTTGTTCTTCATCGGCGTTGAGCCAAATTTTCTCTTTTGGTCCTTTGCTATAATCCTCTTCTGCAAAGGGAAAAATAACCACCGGAAATTCCAATCCTTTAGATTTGTGTATCGTCATAATTCGGATCGCATCATTGCCTTCGGGTGATGGAATACTGAGTTTTTCCGAATTGTTATCCCAATAATGAAGAAAATCTGAAATTCCGGACTGTTTTTTTAAATCGTGCTCTAAAACTAAATCCAAGAAAAACTGCACATAAGCATTACGCATTTTCATTGGAATAATTTTAGAGATAATGATTTCGGTGGCTTCATAAAGGGACTTTTTTCGAATATTGGCAAAGGAAAAGTCAACACCACATGTTTGCAACCAGAGTTGGAACTCCATTTCATCACTTTTATCCATTCCTTTTGCAATAAAATCATGAATAAATAGTTGATCTTGTTGTAATGCCAAATAATACAGGAAGTTTGCTTTGGCCAATAAATCATTATTGCGGTTTAAATAACACAATACCGAAAGTATACTCTGCACTTCTGAAGACTTGCCGAGCAGTAAACTTTCAGTAGACACAATTGGAATTCCATTTTCGGTTAAGTAATTGGCTATTGCCGTTCCATGAGATTTTTTTCGGGTTAAAATCACCATATCTTTATAATGAAATCCCGCAGTTTTTACTTTTTGAATCGTTTTTAAGCTAGCTACTAAATACAGTTCGTTTTTCTCCACTGTTTCTTCTTCGCCAAATTCAATTTTTTCTTGTTTTGGCACAAAAGAAATGTTTACATAACCACCCTTTTTTTCGTTCTGTTTTTGATGGCTGTGGTTTTTATATAAATTGGTATAATCTTCGTTTGAGAATTCATTCGATAAAAAGGAAAACAAATCGTTATTAAACTCAATGATTTGGGAATAACTCCGCCAATTGGTTTCTAAAGAAAACAATTTTTTTTCTGGATTAGTGAATGGGCTTTTTTCTTTGCTTAAGGCTATAAATTGCTCTGCTTTTCCTCCACGCCATCGATATATTGACTGTTTGGGGTCACCAACAATCATAAGTGACCCTCGTTCTCCCGCCAAGTCTTCGCTCGAGAGCGCATTGTCAACCAACGGAATTAAATTCTTCCATTGCATTTCTGAAGTGTCTTGGAACTCATCAATAAAGAAATGCTTGTACTTTTCGCCCAATCGCTCGTAAATAAATGGAGCGGGTTGATTCTGAATTTGGTCGTAAATCAATTTGTTGAATTCTGATATTGACAAAATTCCTTGTTCTTGCTGAATATCAGCTAGTTTACTACTTAAAGTGTTTAATAACGAAAGTGGTGTGATGTTTTTTAGGAACGCTTCATTGAAATCTATTTTCTGATGGATTTGATAAATAGAAGCTAGAATCGATAGCATTTCTGGAATCAAAGCTTCAATTTTTTCCTTGTCAACAGCAGTTTTGTTAATTCGGATGTCTTCAAATTCATGATAGGTTTTGTTTTTGGGATTGAATTTACCCTCAGAAATACTTCTCAAATGATTTGGGAAATGCCCAGCCGAAAAGGATTTCTCGTCTATTCCGTTATTCTGAATTAGCTCCAAAGCACTTTTTGCTGATGCCAGACTTTGTTCTTTTAAATCGCTACAGGACTTAAGTAATTTCGCTTTAATTTCAATAAAATCTTCAATCTTTTTTTGGTCAAAATGAGCAATTTCTTCTCTATTATTTTCGTTTAAAATTAATTTTCCTGTTTCCATAATGTCGCGCGAAACATCCCAAGATTTGTCATCGTCAGTCTTTTCCATTGTGAAATCAACCAGTAATTGCGTTAATTCTTCATTATTTCCAGCTTCAGCAATAATGGCGTCAACAGCTTCTGTTAAAAGGTTTTCGGTATCCAACGACACTTCAAAAGTAATTGGCAAATTCAAATCGTGCGTAAAAGACCGGATTACCTTTAGGGTAAACTTATCAATCGTAGAAATATCAAAAGCAGCGTAATTGTGAATTAGATTTTTAATAATGCTTTGGGCTTTTTCGGTAATCGAATTCAAGCTCATACTAGTGTCCTTGCTGATGTCCAGCATTAATTGTAGCGCTTTATCAGAAGGCGTTTCTTTTGCAAATTGAGACAGACTTTCTACTACGCGACTTTTCATTTCGTGCACTGCCTTGTTGGTAAATGTAATGGCAAGAATGTTGCGATAGGCATCGGGTTTTTTGGACAATAGAATAATTTTTAAATATTCCTTTACCAAAGTATAGGTCTTGCCAGAACCTGCAGATGCGTCGTATATTGAGAACGTTGGTTTTTGCATTAGCTTTTATTGATTACATAAACAAAATTCAACTTACTGGGTTCACCATAATATTCGACTTCAAATGCGTCGATTTTAACTGCTCCTATTTTTTCGATAGCTTTTTGAGAACGAAAATTATAGGCTCCGATATGAAAATAGACTTTGTCTACAAACTGAAATGCATAGTCAAGCATAATTTTTTTTACCTTTTGGTTGTACCCTTTACCCCAATATTGGATTCCTATAAATGTGTATCCAATTAAAACAGAGCTGTCCGCCTCATTATAATCATAATAACGGCTACAACCAACCGTTTTTTCGGAAATGGATTCTTGGATTAAAAAAGCGCCTTTAGAAGCAATAGCGCCTTTGAAATAGGTAGTAAAGTCTTGTAGCTGGTATCGGTTTGGATTTGGATGCTGTTCCCAAACCAAAGGATTGGAGGCTACTTCGAATAATCGATCAAAATGAGATTCCTCCAACGGGATTAATTTTATTAGCTCATCATGAAGTGAAGTAGGCTTTGTATTGAACGGCATGATCAGTTTTAATTATTTGTTAATTAGAAAATAGAATTTTCTTTTACGAAGTTAAATGTTTAAATTTGAATTTAATTATTTTTAATAACTTTTAAACACACTATATTATGCCTTTTGAATTACCACAATTACCTTATGCATATGATGCATTAGAGCCCAATATTGATGCTAGAACTATGGAAATCCATCATACAAAACATCATAATGCCTACACTACAAATTTAAATGCTGCTGTTACTGGGACAGATTTGGAAGGATTAACAATAGAGAATCTTTTGATTAATCTTGACATGAAAAATGCGGCGGTTAGAAATAATGGCGGCGGTTTTTACAATCACAATTTATTCTGGCGCGTAATGTCGCCTACAGGTGGCGGAAAACCAAGTGGTGAATTAGCAGACGCTATTGATGCTGCTTTTGGAAATTTTGATGAATTCAAAGCGCGTTTTTCAAAAGCTGGAGCAACACAGTTTGGTTCAGGTTGGGCTTGGCTTTGTGTAAAAGAAGGCAAACTAGAAGTTTGCGGAACACCAAATCAGGATAATCCGCTGATGCCAGGTGTTGGTTGTGGTGGCACTCCAATTCTTGGAATGGATGTTTGGGAACATGCCTATTATTTGAATTATCAAAACCGCCGTCCAGATTATATTGAAGCCTTCTTTAATGTGATTAACTGGACCGAAGTAGCAAGATTATTTGCAATAGAAAAATAAAAGAATCCCTTAGTTTATAGAGAAAACCGATTGTGAAAGCAGTCGGTTTTTTTTTGGAATACCTTTAAAAAATAAACAGGCGGAATCTCTTCCACCTGTTTGCCCCAAATCTACCATAAACTTAACCTACTAAATACTATGGTAAGACAAAACTAGTGACAAGTTGTTAAAAAACAAGGATTTTTGTTAAAAATATATTGGGATGATAGTCAAATGCGGGTGAAATGCCTTATTTCTTGATGATTTTCAGACAATTAAAATTATAAAATAAAAAAGGTGAAAATTTCTTTTCACCCTTTTTGCCCCAAATCTACCATAAACTTAACCTACTAATGCTATGGTTCAACAAATATAGAAGTGCAGTTAGGTTCAAACAAATAATTTAGATGAAAAGCATCAAAAACCGATAAAGTCTATTTTAAAAGTATTTTGTGAAGTTTTTGAGGGATTTGCTATTGGATTTGCTATTGGAATAAAATAAAAAAGGTGAAAATTTCTTTTCACCCTTTTTGCCCCAAATCTACCATAAACTTAACCTACTAATGCTATGGTTCAACAAATATATAGAGGATAGAATCCTAAGAACAAATAATTTAGACGAACTACAACAATAATCGTTAAAACGTTAAAAATGTTAAATTTTTAGTAAGCTCGAGCATTTTTTCCTTCATAAAAATTCATAAATGCCTTGTTTGCAACACGGTTTCCGCCCGGAGTTGGATAGTCTCCAGTAAAATACCAATCGCCTAAGTTATTTGGACAAGCAATATGAAGGTTTTCTACCGTTTGGAATATGATTTTTACCTCAGCCTTAATATCTTCTGATGTTAAAAGCTGGGCTATTTTGTCTGAGATTTCTTGATCTGTGAATGGTTTATATATTTCGGTAACATAATTAATCACTTCGCTGTCTTTAAAATTCTCTTGAGCTTTACATTTGACATATACATCGTCAACTATGTGATATAGGTTTCGTTCTTTTAACAACTCCATAGTTGCCTGAAAAGCAATTAACCCTTCCATCTTTGCCATATCGATTCCATAACAGTCTGGATAACGTATTTGTGGTGCCGATGAAACGATTACAATTCGTTTTGGATGCAAACGGTCCATCATTTTGATAATAGACATTTTAAGCGTTGTTCCTCGAACAATACTGTCGTCAATAATTACCAAATTATCAGTTGGTTGAATTACACCATAAGTAACATCATAAACGTGTGCAACCAAATCATCTCTGCTACTATCTTCTGTAATGAAGGTTCTTAGTTTGGCATCTTTAATTGCTATTTTTTCTGTTCTGATCTTTACCGAAAGGATTTCCTCCAGTTTTTCTTTGGTTAATGTTTTTCTGTTGTTTAGAATGAATTGATTTTTTCTCTGATTCAGAAAATCATTTGCTGCTTCAACCATTCCGTAGAAAGAAGTTTCCGCCGTGTTTGGAATATAGGAGAAAACAGAATTGTCTGTATCGTCTTCAATTGCTTCCAAAACAGCTGGAAGAATTAATTTTCCTAATCGTTTTCGTTCTTTATAAATATCAGCATCACTTCCTCGCGAGAAATAAATTCGTTCAAACGAACACGCTTTTTTTATTGTTGGTGTGATTATTTCCTCCTCTGTAACGGTTCCGTTTTTCTTAATGATTAAAGCATGTCCGGGTTGTAATTCCTTTACTTTATCAATATCAACATTAAAAACAGTTTGTATTACAGGTCTTTCAGATGCTACGACGGCAATTTCGTCATCTTCATAATAAAATGCTGGACGGATTCCGGCAGGATCACGCAATACAAAGGCATCTCCATGACCTAAAAGCCCAGCCATTGCATAACCGCCATCCCAACCTTTGGATGCTCTTTTTAGAATTTTATTAATGTCTAATTTTTCAGCAATTACTGGTGAGGCATCTCTTTTAGAAAGCCCATTATTTTTACATTCTTGGTAGATATCGGTAACGGCATCATCTAAAAAATGTCCAATTTTTTCCATAACGGTAACCGTGTCGGTCATTTCTTTAGGATGTTGACCTAATTCTACCAAACTATTAAAAAGCTCGGTAACATTGGTCATATTAAAATTCCCTGCCAGAATTAAATTACGATGCATCCAATTATTTTGACGTAAAAAAGGATGAACACTTTCAATACTGTTTTTTCCAAAAGTTCCGTAACGAACGTGGCCTAAAAACAATTCGCCGATGTAGGGAATGTTTTCTTTCTGCAACGCCACATCGTCTTGATATTCCGGATGCAATGTTAGTTCTTCATTAATTCTTTCGTTAATTTGAGCAAAGACATCTTGAATTGCTTGTGCTTTATTAGAACGAACTCTACTTATGTATCTTTCGCCGGGTTCAACATCTAATTTTATCGAGGCAAAACCAGCACCGTCTTGTCCGCGGTTGTGTTGCTTCTCCATGAGCAAATACATTTTTTGTATGCCATAGAAAGCCGAACCGTATTTTTCTTTGTAGAATTCCAACGGTTTTTTTAATCGTAAAAGTGCAATTCCACATTCGTGTTTTAATGCGTCGCTCATTGTAGTAGTTGTTTAAGCTGAACTTGTTTCAGCTTCTGTTGCTTAATTATTGCTTAATTATTTTATTAGAAATCATTCCAGTTTCGGTTTCTATATTCAAAAAGTAGATTCCAGAAGTAAGATTGGTAAGATTCACGGTAGTATCAAATTGTGTATCCAGAATTCTACCATTTAAATCTAAAATTGTGACTTTTTTAATCGATTCCTTTGTACTAATAGTTATAAAATCTCTGGTAGGGTTTGGATAAAGAACAATTCGTTCTTCTTCAAAATCAGCATTCGAAAGTGATGTTGAATTCAATTTTGCAACATATGCATCAACATACCCCGTTTGGGAAGTATTAGCGATTGTTGTACTACCCAAAGTCATGAGAGTGGAATCAAAATATCCGCCAATAAAAAGGTTGCCTATTGGGTCGATTGCAAAGCCCAATACGTCTTCACTACCAATACCACCGAAAGATTTTGCCCATAAAAATTGCCCCAAAGTATTCATTTTAGTAACATAAACATCTTGTGTGGGAACAGTAGTGCTAGAGTTAGCGTTAACTAATGTTGTAGAGCCAAAACTTATTGTGGGCGTATCAAATTGACCAGTAAAATAGATGCTTGCTCCATCAGTTTTAATATTAAAGGACAGAATGGGATTAAATATAGTTGAATAGTTTGTAACAGAATTAACTTGACCACTAGTATTCATTTTAATAAATCCTGAGCTGTATAAAGTTGGCGAATTATAATTTATTCCATCAAAGGAATAAGTTGAAGAACCAATTACTTGACTGGCTCTTGTAGAAAATGACATAAATAATTCGTTTTGAACTACTAAAACAGATGCTCCTTCATCTCCATTCCCTTGTAATGCTTTTTGCCAAAGTATATTACCGTTTATATCCAATTTGGCAATAAAACAATCTAATTGGCCTGGTGCGGCGTTTGTGTAAGTAATTGAGCCGACGGTAAACGTTTCTGATTGAAAAGCACCCGTTACATATAAATTTCCAGTTGCATCAAATACAGGAGCAGATATCGAAGAGCCATCATAAACATTGTCATTTCCAAATCGTTTTATCCACAACGTATTCCCAGAAGAATCAAATTTGCTTAAAAAAGCGCCTACATAACTATTTGAACCAACGGAAATAGTTGAATTACCAACGGTTATTAAATTAGATTCTGAAAAGGCAGATACATATACATTTCCTAAATTATCACAAGTAAGGGCTGTTGTAGATTCCCGCTCTGGTCCTCCTATTTTTTTTGCCCATAAAACCGAGCCGTTGGTGTCATATTTTACTAAAGCTATATCCGAAGGAAGTGGAACTGTTGTGCCAAAAACCGAACCAAGAGTACAGTTTAAAGTAAAGCTTCCAAAAGTTACAGATGGCGACTCGAATCTGATCAACGCATATACATTATTGCTAGAATCGGTGGCCAAATTATACACAACTTCATTCCCTAGTCCGCCACCGTTTTTCATCCATAAAGGTGTTCCCGAGGCATCATACTTAATTAATGAATAATCTGCATAGCCATTCGTTGTTACTGGTCCCAAACCAAAATCAGCGGTGTCAGAAATAATGCTTCCACCAGCAAATACATTCCCATTAGAATCGGTAGTGACGCAAGCAAAACCTTCATTAATATCACCTGTAGATTTTTTAACCCAAGTCCAATTAGGCGCTTGTGCCAAAACGAATTGTGACGAAACAATAAATAATAAAATAATTTTTCTCATACTCTTTTTTTTAAATAAAAATGCCCCGAAACTTCGAGGCATAAATTTATGATAATTCTATTTCAAATTGTGTTAACGATTTGAATTGTTTTAATCGTTTGTTAACTTCTTCTTTTGTCAGTTCTAACATTCTTTCGGTTCCAAATTTCTCTACACAGAACGAGGCTAAGTTTGAACCTTGAATGATTGCGGTTTTCATGGTTTCGAATGAAATATCGCCTTGTTGGGTAATAAAACCAGCAAATCCGCCAGCGAAAGTATCGCCTGCACCAGTTGGATCAAAAACATCTGCTAAAGGTAATGCTGGAGCAAAGAAAATTTCGTGGTCTTGAAAAATCAACGCGCCATGTTCCCCTTTTTTAATTACCACATATTTTGGTCCCATGGTATGGATTTTTGCTGCCGCTTTTACCAAAGAATATTCTCCGGATAATTGACGTGCTTCTTCATCATTGATTGTAATTACGTCAACACGTTTGATTACATCTAATAATTCAGGTAATGCGCAATCCATCCAGAAATTCATGGTATCTAAAACCACTAATTTTGGTTTTTGTGTCATTTGGTTTAAAACACCCGTTTGTACAATGGGATGTAAGTTTCCTAACATCAACACATCTGAATCTTTAAAGTTTTCAGGAACAACCGGATTGAAGTCAGCCAAAACATTTAATTCTGTAGCCAAGGTGTCTCTTGAGTTCATATCGTTATGATACCGACCGCTCCAAAAGAAGGTTTTTCCACCTTTAACTATTTCTAACCCAGAAACATCAATGTTTCTTGACGTCAATAAATCTAAATATTCTTGTGGAAAATCATCACCAACAACCGAAACAATCGCTGATTGTAAGTTAAAATGAGAAGCAGAAAGTCCGATAAACGTTCCGGCACCGCCTAATATTTTGTCTGTTTTTCCAAAAGGCGTTTCGATAGCGTCAAAAGCAACCGTTCCTACTATTAAAAGTTTGTTCATTATCTGTGTTTCAAATTAAAGGCGCAAAGATAAACATTAGTCGGAAAGTGACAAAGTCAAAAGCCAGAAAGAAAACTTAAAATAATTCTACATCTTCTTTTTCGTAAAATACATCTACAGATAAATTGATAAACCCGAAGCATAAACGGTTAATTCATCACAATGAGAATAAAAATTAAGTGAATTAAATTACAATTAAAGTTGTTCAAATTTACTGTTTGATAATTTTAAATTCTCTTGATAAATTTTCTGCTTTTACTTTAACCAAATATACTGACTTTGATAATTCGTTCAAATCAATAGAAATAGTAGATTCATTAAAAGTTCTACTGATTAAAAGTTGTCCTAAAAGATTATAAATTTCAAGATTTTGGATGGCATTAGTAGCCGAAATAGTTAAAATAGAACTAACTGGATTTGGATAATATTTGAATGATAGAAATTCATTACTAGCAACACTTAAATTTAACGAAACAGTTACTGCAAAAGGTTGACTTCTGCATTGTCCGTTATCATTCACTGCATAATAAGTAAATCCATTTTGCAATATAGTATCTGATGGCAACGGATTTGAATTAGCCGTTGCATCTTGCAAAGAACCATACCATATTGAAGTTGCTGGACTTACAATAATATCAGCTATGGTACTATTAGCATTGAAAGATTGATTGGAATTGCCAATTGGAATTGGAAAAGGAGTAATAGTAATGGTTACTGCTGAAGTACTGGCACATTGACCTACTGTTGGAACAAAAGTATACGTTGTGGTTTGTGTAGCATTTAATTGAGGTGACCATACCCCTGAAATACCATCTTCTGAGGTAGTTGGTAGACTAGTTATTATTGCTCCTTCGCAATACGAATTATTTAAATTAAAATTAGGCGTAACACTAAAGAAATCATGTCCAGAAAAACCCCAACCTTTGTTGAAAATTAAATTGTTTATAGATGCAATAGCTTCTGGACCATAAACCATAAATGTAGCACCTAGAATTTTATTATTTGGTGTATTTGGATTATTGTTCCAGCCGTTAACAGTTTTTGAATAATTCTCACAATCTAAGCCCGATCGATCTAACATTTCGGTCAATAGTACATTTTGATTTAGTGACCAATTACCTAAATTACGATTAAAATTTTCTGCTTTAAAGAACATTCCAGACATATCAATTACATTAGCAATATTCCAGTTTTGAATAGCGTTGCTACCGCCATTATTAAAGGAAGATGTTGTAGAAAAAGGAACTAAGAAACTTGCAAAATCACCCCTAAACATATTAGACATAGTGGTAACGTTCGCTGTATTCCAATTGCCTAAGTTTTGATTAAAAGAAAAAGCATTATTGAACATATTTGACATATCAGTTACGTTTGATGTATTCCAATTGCCAATGTTTTGGTTAAATAAAACAGTCCCATTAAACATACCTGCCATATTAGTGACGTTTGAAGTATTCCAATTCCCAATATTTTGATTGAACGCATAAGGCGTTGTATTAAAAAAACCCCAAAAAAACATTTCCGACATATCAGTAACGTTAGTAGTGTTCCAATTGCCTATATTTCTATTAAATGATTCAGCACCTCTAAACATTTTGCTCATGTTCGTCACGTTACTTGTATTCCAAGCACCTATGTTTTGATTAAAATTAACAGCACCATCAAATAGGCTTGACATATCGGTTACATTGGCAGTATTCCATAAGCTCAATGCTTGATTAAAATTTACGCAATCTTTAAACATTCCAGAAAGATTTGTAACATTTGATATATTCCAAGAGTTAATATTAAATGGGGAATTTAATGAAAAACTTCCTGCAAACATATTAGCCATGTTTGTTACATTTGTCAAATTTGGAATATCCGTTGCATTAACTAATTGAATACCGTTTGAGAAAAAAAAGCTCTGAATACTAAATGCATTTTCCATACTAACCCATTCTACAGTTCCCCATTGATTTATTTCGGTTATAAGAAAGCTAGTGCCAGCTCCAAAAATTCTTTTGAAATTTTGGGGTTGAATGGTTAAACGAATTTTTCCCTCGGCAGGCAAACCAGAAATAGTAACGTTTGGACCTTCAAAAGTGCCTGAACCAGAAGCAGCTGTTGTTGGAGGCAAACTAACCCAAGAATAGGCAACTGGCCCAGTTGTAACTGTCCCAAACGTAATACTTGTAGAACCAAAAACAGAGGTCCAAGTGGTAATAAAAGGTTGTTGTGCAGTTGTTATTACACTGTAAAATAACAAGCAAATGACTAAGGTAATTTTTTCTTTCATAACTTTTTTTACTAAAACTACTTACATAAAGTTGCATTTTAGAATAATTTAACACTATTTTTGCAATCGTTTAATTAAAAAATTAATGAACTAATTGTTTGAATTATAAGTGGTTACTTTAAATTTAAAAGATCATCATATAATCATAACAACTTCTCCTCTTCCTTTTCATAAAATGCATCTACAGATAAATTCGGCAAACCTGATGCATAAACCGCTAATTGATCACAACGTTCGTTTTGAGGATGGTTGTTGTGGCCTTTGATCCATTTGAAATCTACTTGGTGTTTGCGGTAAATTTTTAGAAAACGTTTCCACAAATCTGGATTTTTCTTTCCAACAAAACCTTTCTTTTCCCAACCAAACACCCATTTTTTCTCTACAGAGTCTACTACATATTTAGAATCAGATATAACCAAAACTTTCATATTGGGTTTTGTGATTTTTTCTAAACCAACGATTACGGCTAGTAATTCCATTCGGTTGTTTGTAGTATGGCGAAAGCCTTCGTAGAATTCTTTTTTATACGTTGTGCCAACTAATTCCATCACAACGCCATAACCACCGTTTCCGGGATTTCCTTTGGCAGCGCCGTCAGTGTAGATGTGGACTTGGTATGAATTCAAAGTTATGAGTTATGAGTTATGAGTTGTTCTAAGACTTGAGGAAAATAATTATGTTCTAATTCTTGAATTTTTTGGGCAATTTCTTCTGCGGAAGCGCAATCTTCAATGTTTACTTTTTGCTGTAAAATGAATTCGCCTTCGTCATAATGTTCGTTAACATAATGAATCGTAATTCCAGTTTCCTTTTCATTGTTTTCCAAAACAGTTTCGTGAACTTTCATCCCATACATCCCTTTTCCGCCATATTTTGGTAACAACGCAGGATGAATGTTAATAATTTTATTTGGGTATTCAGCAATAATATGTTCAGGGAATTTCCATAAAAATCCGGCCAACACAATCAAATCCGGTTGGAGTTCAGAAATTTTATTCAAAACAAAACCTTCGGAAAGCTCTTCTTTGTTGAAAATAAGAGTTGGAACATTATAGTTTTTTGCTTTATCTAAAACTTTGGCATGTACATTGTTAGTGAAGACGCCGACAACGATAATGTCGTGGTGATTTTTAAAGTATTGAATAATATTTTCCACATTGGAACCTGTGCCTGACGCAAAAAGCAAAATCTTTTTCATCCAAAATAATTTACAGCACAAAAAAAAGGATAAATACTTGAATTAAAACCATGAGATTACAAGATTCTGAAATAAATTTTTTATTTTCGTGGTCACATTTACTAACAAAAAGGTTGTTTTAAAATAAAGTTTTTTATTTTTGCCAACAAATTAAAATTTAAAATTAGAAATTATGTCAGACATTGCATCAAGAGTAAAAGCGATTATTGTAGACAAATTAGGCGTTGATGAAAACGAAGTTGTAACAGAAGCAAGCTTCACAAATGATTTAGGCGCTGATTCATTAGACACTGTAGAGTTGATCATGGAATTCGAAAAAGAATTTGATATTCAAATTCCAGACGACCAAGCTGAAAACATTGCTACTGTAGGTCAAGCTATTTCTTACATCGAAGAAGCAAAAAAATAATAATGACTATCCGTGAGACCTAATTGGTGTCACGGATTTTTATTGTTTTTACTAAAGAGTAAAACTGATTGATATTCAATCTCAAAATATTGAAATACCCTTGTCTCTTTAATGATTATATTTGAAGAAAACATGGGTATTATTTGTTTAAATACAATTGTAAAAAATAAATTATGACGTTAAAGCGAGTTGTAGTTACGGGTTTAGGTGCTATAACACCTATCGGAAATTCTATCGAAGAATATTGGAACGCTCTTATTAGTGGCGTTAGTGGTGCAGCTCCAATTACCTATTATGACACCGAAAAGCATAAAACTAAATTTGCTTGTGAGGTTAAAAACTTCAACATTGAAGATTATATGGAGCGTAAAGAGGCCCGAAGAATGGACAAATTTGCGCAATATGCTGTAGCTGCAAGTCAGGAAGCCATTTCAGATGCTGGTATTACAGATGACAATGTTGACAAACAAAGAGTTGGTGTAATTTGGGGTGCTGGAATTGGCGGATTAGAAACTTTTCAAGAAGAAGTAATCAGCTATGCACAAGGTGATGGAACTCCAAGATTCAACCCTTTCTTTATTCCGAAAATGATTGCCGATATTGCTCCAGCTCACATTTCGATGCGCAATGGGTTTATGGGACCAAATTATACTACAGTCTCTGCCTGTGCTTCTTCTGCAAATGCTATGATCGATGCTTTCAACTACATTCGTTTGGGAATGTGTGATGTCATTATTTCTGGCGGTTCAGAAGCTGCTGTTACTATTGCTGGAATGGGTGGATTCAACTCAATGCAAGCGTTATCTACAAGAAATGATAGTCCAGAAACAGCTTCAAGACCTTTTGATGCTACTCGAGATGGATTTGTTCTTGGTGAAGGTGCCGGAGCATTAGTTTTAGAAGAATATGAACATGCCAAAGCGCGTGGTGCCAAAATATATTGTGAAGTTGGCGGTGGCGGAATGTCTTCTGATGCTTATCATTTAACAGCCCCACATCCGGAAGGAATTGGCGTTATTGCAGTTATGAATAATACACTTCGCGATGCGGGAATGAAACCGGAACAAGTAGATCATATCAATACTCACGGAACCTCAACTCCGCTAGGAGATGTAGCCGAATTGAAAGCGATTAGTGCCGTTTTTGGCGAACATGCCAAAAATATTAATATCAATTCTACCAAATCAATGACGGGTCACTTACTTGGTGCTGCTGGTGCGATTGAGGCCATAGCCTCTATTTTAGCCATGAAGTACGGCATTGTTCCTCCAACTATTAACCATAAGGTTGTAGACGAAAATATAGATCCAAGTTTGAACTTAACTTTGAACAAAGCTCAGAAAAGAGAAATCAATGTAGCCATGAGCAATACTTTTGGATTTGGCGGACACAACGCCTGCGTTTTATTCAAAAAATTAGAAGCATAATCTCTAGATGAAAATTCTAAAAAATATATTTCAAAAATCCCGTTCAACTGAGGACGGGATTTTTTTTAACGAAATTCAAAACATCATAGGTTTCAAACCTGGTTCTATTTTTTATTATCAAAAAGCATTTACACATCGATCTACTAACCGGATGGATTCTGGAGGAAATCCGATGAATTATGAGCGTTTAGAATTCTTGGGTGATGCCATGTTAAGTGCTGTAATTGCAGCTCATTTATACAATGAAGTTCCAACTGGAGACGAAGGATATTTAACCAAAATGCGTTCTAAAATTGTAAGTCGAGACCACTTAAATGAATTGGGAAGAGATTTAGATTTAATCCGCTTTGTTGATAGTAAAGTGCCTACACAACACTTTGGGGAAAACATACATGGCAATATTTTTGAAGCGCTAGTTGGTGCTATTTTCCTAGACAAAGGGTATGGTTTTTGTGAAAAATTTATTCAAAAAAGTGTCGTAATTCCTTATGTTGACATTGCTAAACTTGAAGGAAAAGTCATTAGTTACAAAAGTTTGTTGATAGAATGGTGTCAGAAAGAAAAGAAAACATTTAACTACGATGTCTTTGATGACGATGCCTTTGATGGACAAAAGTATTTTGGTGTAAAGCTGAGCATAGACGGAAAAATAATTGCTAAAGCAAGAGCTACATCCAAAAAGAAAGCGGAAGAAAAAGCCTCACAACGTGGATTCTTTGCACTTCAAGAAAAAATTAACAATAAATAACAGAAATTCTCAAAAACTACAACGTTTTCGTTTATAAAATAACGCTAACCTAAAGTCAAGTTTGTAAAAGTATGTTACAGATAAACTATATTTACAAGATATTTTTGCAGCATTATGGCGGTTCACAAATTGCATATTGATGAGTTTGACGAGGTAGATTACCAACTAATAGCGATACACACTTCATTAGAAGATTATCGTTTAGCTTATTACATTAATCAAAACTTGCCGATTACACTTAAAAAAAGCAATTGCAACATTCAAATTAGCAATAAAGAAGGCGAAACTCAATTTACACGATTTGATTTTGAAGATGAAAACTCAGGAATCTCATGGGATTTAATCCAAAATCAAAATGAAATTTTAGTGTCTCCACAAAGACTAAATCAAGGCTTATTTGCTGAAATCAAAAGTGATTTTTCAACAAAAGTGTATTTAATTCCAGAGTTTAAAAAGGTAGATTATTTTTTAAAAATTGAAAATGCCTCAGAAAGTATTGACATTTCAAAAATAGCGAGCCAAATAAACAAAATAGAAAGAATCAGCACGGTGTATCCAGTAGCTGTTGAAAATATAAAATCTAAAAATAATTTAATTTTTTAAATATAATGTCAACCAGAAAAAAAACTAAAATTGTTGCAACACTAGGCCCAGCGTGTAGTTCAAAAGAAGTGATAAAAAAAATGATTGATGCCGGAGTGAATGTATTTCGAATCAATTTTTCTCATGCCGATTACGAAGACGTAAAAGAACGAATCGATATTATCAGAGGTTTAAATGACGAGTTTGGCTACAATACTGCAATTTTAGCCGATTTACAAGGTCCAAAACTTCGTGTTGGTGTAATGAAGGAAGATGTAGTGGTAAATCCGGGCGACATCATCACTTTTCAAACTGCTGAAGACGTTCCTGGAACTAAAGAGCGTGTTTACATGAACTACAAAGAATTTCCTAGAGATGTGAATCCGGGCGAAAAAATTCTTTTAGATGATGGAAAGTTAATGTTTGAAGCACTAGAAACTAACGGAACCTCTGAAGTAGTTTGTAAAGTAATTCAAGGCGGACCGTTAAAATCAAAAAAGGGAGTAAATCTGCCGAACACTAAAGTTTCGCTTCCTGCATTGACTAAAAAAGACATCAAAGATGCACTGTTTGCAATTGAACAACAAGTAGATTGGATTGCGCTTTCGTTTGTTAGAACTCCAGCAGATTTAGAAGAATTACAAGATTTAATTGCCAAACATTCAAAATATAAAATTCCGATTGTTGCCAAAATAGAAAAACCAGAAGCTGTTGAAAATATAGATAAAATTGTTGCTTTTTGTGACGGATTGATGGTAGCACGTGGTGACTTAGGTGTTGAAATTCCGGCTCACGAAGTACCCTTGATTCAGAAAAAATTAATACACAGAGCTAAAACAGCTCGAATTCCAGTAATTGTTGCTACGCAGATGATGGAAACG
>JBBRET010000029.1:0-34216 GCA_038202695.1 Flavobacteriales bacterium | reverse complement strand
AATCGGGCCAGGATAGGAACTGATGCAAGATATAAAATTGTTTACAAAAATAAAGGCAACCAAGTCATGTCGGGTACGTTAACGTTTGGATTTGATGATAACTATATGGATTTTGTTTCGTCGTCAATTGCACCAAGCAGTCAAGCTTTTAGTTTACTGACATGGAATTATGTCAATCTTGCTCCTTTTGAAACTAGGGAAATAGAGGTCATTATTAATATGAATACACCTTCAGAAACTCTTCCGCTAACTATTGGCGACTTAATAAAATTTGAATCCACCATATTTCCCTTATTAGCAGACGAAACCCAAACTGATAATTCACATCGCTTACAGCAAGTGGTTGTTGGTTCATTTGATCCAAATGATAAAAACTGTTTGGAAGGTAGTGTAGTTGACTTGGAAACGGTTGGTAAGTATGTACATTACATGATACGATTTGAAAACACTGGAACAGCTGATGCAGAAAATATTGTGATAAGTGATATAATTGATACAGCTAAATTTGAAGTTAGTAGTTTGGTTCCATTAAGTGGTAGCGCTAGTTTTGTAACAAATATCAAGAATACCAACAAAGTCGAATTCATCTTTGAAAACATTAATCTACCGTTTGACGATGCCAATAATGACGGTTATGTGGTATTTAAAATAAAAACAAAGTCAACATTGGTTGTTGGGAATACCTTTAGTAATAGCGCTAATATCTACTTCGATTATAATTTTCCTATTATAACTAATACGGCGACAACTATAATACAAACGTTAGCAACTTCTGATTTTGATTTTGGTACCATGTTTACTTTAGCACCAATTCCAGCTAAAGAACTTTTAACCATTTCTACTAAACAAGATGTTGTAATTAGTTCAATAAACATATACAATGTTTTAGGGCAATTGGTTCAAGTAAACACTAATCCTAATCAAACGATTGATGTTTCAGGATTAAAAACCGGAAATTATTTCATCAAGATTAGTAGCGATAAAGGAACCGCTAGTAGTAAGTTTGTTAAAGAGTAAAACATAAAAACTCCTCTAAAACAAGGGGAGTTTACATTTCTAAATAGCTTCATATCTATTTATTTACCATAATCTTAACCGTTTTATTATCTTTTGCACTGGCAATTTTCACAAAGTAAATTCCGTTATAAACTGAAGTTAAATCGATTATAGATAAAGTACTTCCTTGCAAGATTTTATTGGTTTGGATTACTTTGCCTAGTGCGTCAATAAGCATGACATCTAAGTCAGTAGTTTGCATTTCCGTTTGGATGGCAATAAAATCTTGTGCTGGATTTGGGTATATTTTAATATTTAAATTGGAAAGATTAAATTCGGCTGCAGCCAAAGTAAGATTGCAGGTATTTGAAAGTACATTTGAATTTTCAATAGTGTTTCCTGAGGTTAAAGTTTGTCCAACAAATCCAGAATATGTATTTGGATAATAAGTGCATCTAAAAACCGCATTTTGGGTCGGTATAACTCCTTGATTAATACTTCCGGCAGTGTTTACCGGATTGGTGTACTTCCAAACTTGTGTTCCTGATGATGAAGTTTCAGTAAAAACGCCACTACTACCACTACAAATTAAAACATTACCATTGGATAACTGCTGTGCTCCAGATATATTTTGAGAATACATACTGTTTGGATTTCCATAATTATAATTCCATGAAGTAGTTGCAGGTAAATAGGGTAGTGTAGTAGTATAGTTGTTTCCATTTACTGGTGGGTTTATTATTTCAACAGTAGAATAATTTCCACCCGGACGACCTATTCCGTTATTAAAAATCATAATCTGATTTTCAAAAGGCAATCCAATTGCAATCCAATGTGCATTGTGTTGCCCATAAAGTTTTTGATTAGCTGTTGTTCCATTATTATAAGCAGCAGGGTTTCCCCACCGGTATATAATATCACCACCATTACCCGAATTTCCGCCTGAATGACTTGCTGCTTGAGCTGTTGTTGTGCTGTGATCAATAATCCAGATTTCATCTAAATTATGAGAACTTATAACTATTTGATCTAAAGCAAGATTGTAATCAATAGAATTCAGATGTATCCAATCTATTGTGGTTGCACTTGCATTGTAATTTATATTTAGCAATTTTGGATTGGAAGCAACACTACCATAATTTGATTTTGTTGCGTCATAGTCTTGAACCAAATGATCCCATAAATGCCATTCCCAAACAATTGTTCCACCAGTTGTTCCAGAAGGTTGTACTTCTATAATTTGCTCTGACCATAGTGTTGTTGGAACTAAAGCTGAGTTTCTACCTGCAGCTATTGCTTGTGTATTGGTTTTCAATTCCCAAGCAATGATTAGTATATTTCCATTGGGTAATGCTTTAACATCGTGGTGTTGGCATTTAGTAGCATCAGAAACAGTATAACTCCAGGTCACGTTTCCGTTCCAATCTATTTTTTGAACGATTCCGCCCGTTCCTCCTGCATTGAAAGTTGTATTGTTTGTGTTTCCTGTTCGCAATAAAGTCCCGTCTGGTAAAATGTAACAAGATTGTCCCGTACGATAGGTACTTGGCCACGTTTTTATTTGTTTACCACATTTGTTGATAAGATAGGTTGTTGTGCTAGTGTTAGGTGCAAAAAGTATATACCCATCATCAAGACTTCCGGAATCGTGTTGTTGCAATCCAATAGTTTGTGAATAGTTAGTTGCAACCGAAAATAAAAATAAAAATACTATTTTATTCATTTTATATAAATGTTAAAAAAGGTTTAATCCAAATGAATTAAACCTTTAATAAATTACTAATACTTATTTTTTTATGACTACCTTAAATGTTTTAACTACTACTTTACTGCTTATTTTCACAAAGTATATTCCGTTATAAATATCTTGAACATCGAGATAAGCTATCGTTTGTCCTTGATTTATAGTTGATGATTTTATACTTTTTCCTGTAACATCAAATAATTCAATTTTACAATCTTCAGTAATTAGCCCCTCTATTTGAATAGCAATTAAATCTGATGCTGGATTTGGAAAAACTTTTATAATATTATTGTTCAAATTAAAATCTTCGTTAGCCAAAAAAGTTGAAGTTGTTTCTGTTACTGTCGTAACTTTTGAGGCTGTTTTATTTCCATAAAATGTTGGGCCAATCAAATAGGGATAAGTAGAATTATAATTAGCATCTACTGTTGCAAAATAGCAATACGTTCCAGCAGGATATTCAGGAGTTACACAAAAACGTCCGTTATGAACATCTAAATAACTTGCATCGCCAGTGTGAGCTAACCACTCATAATCTTCTCTGTAATACCCTAATGGATAAGTTGTGCTTACTGCAGGTCCAGTTCCAACTGTAGCTCCAGTAGGAGAAGTTGTTCTTGTTGTAATATTTCTTAATTGGTAACCTGATTTAATTCTTGTTATTCCACCCGTTCCATCAGCATTTGCATAACCAAAAGCTCCATAAACTGGATAACCGTCATACGCAAATCCGATAAGTGGTGAATGTTGCGCAGAATTGATAGCATATAAACCATCTGCATCATACAAATTACATACTGTTGAAAGTACAACCAAATCTAAGTCAAAAGCACTTGGATTTTGATGGTGGTGATAATTAGTTCCTGCAGGATGTCCTTTAGAACAATCAAAACCTGGTCTTTCTGCTCTAATTGCATCTCTATACCAAGATGGTGTTCCTGTGCAAGCAGTATTTCCTGGTCCGCCACAAGGCGCATTTGTTGTTGAACTCCATGCAACGCCATCTCTAAAGTCAAACATGGCAACACCATTAATAAACACACCTATATTTCCACCAGTTGTTGGCGATAAAGTACCAGTATTTGGTGTAGGAACAAGAGGAAATCTAAAAATAGCATTTTGATTTCCGGCTTGATTTGGATTTCCATCTAAATAAGGTCCAACTTTATAAGCTGGTAAGCCAGTTGCGTTCACATATGCCCAAGTTGCTGAATATCTAACTTGTTGACAATTCACTAAAAATCCGTGAGAAATAGGAGTAGAATTTCCAGACATATAGTAAAACCCTGTTGTTGTATTGTTTTGTAACCATTTAGTGATTACAGGGTTAGTTTGTGAAAACAGGAAACAATTAGTAATAAGTAATGATAGTAAAAGTGTTTTTTTCATAATTAGTTAATTGGTTATTTGCCTTATTAGACGAAATTTATTTTTAATTCTTGCGCATTATTTAAAATTAATCTTTAGGAAAACTAAATCGTTTATCGAAAAGAAATTCTTTATCGGTTAAGGTTACTAAAAACGCAACTAAATCTACTCGGTCATTATCTGATAGATTCATTGGTTTAGCTAATTCCTTCGGTAGACTTTTATCATATCCTAACGAATTATAATGCTTAACGACTTCATTTAAAGTTTTAAATCTACCGTCGTGCATGTAGGGAAATGTGAATTGAATATTTCTTAATGTTGGGATTTTAAATCGCATATAATCTTCGGGTTTACCTGTGATTTTTATTCGACCTAAATCATTCAAAGTAGAGTCAATCGTTAATCCGTTTTTTTCAAATTTATCACTTCTGAATAAGGGTTCTGTATGACAGGAAGCACAATTGTTTTTGAATAACGTATAACCGCGTTGTTCTTGTTCAGTAAACACTAACTCTTTGCGTATCATTTTATCATACTTTGAATTAGAAGATTTTAGCATCACAGTGAATTGCGCCAAAGCTTTCAACAATCTTTGACTGGTAACTTTCTCATCTCCAAATGCTTTATAAAATAGTGTTCTGTATTTTTCACTTGCTTGTAATTTTGCCACCACATTTTCTAATTTTTCATCCATTTCTAATGGATTTGTAATTGGATTTATGGCTTGCATTTCCAAATTATGCACCCCGCCATCCCACATAAAGTCTTTATTCCAAGCCAAATTAATTAAAGCCAAAGAATTTCTTGAACCTATTTTTCCCTCAATGCCATGACTTAATTCGTGGTCTACATGCGTAAAGCCTGTTTGTTGCAAATGACAACTTTGGCAAGAAATAGTATTGTCACGAGAAAGAATTGGGTCATAAAATAAGTTCCTGCCAAGTTGAAAACCTTCTTCAGTAATTGGATTTTTTTTAAAATCATAGTTTGGTTGAGGCCAATCTTTAGGAATTTCTATATATAAAGGTGTAGTGAACTTATTGGAAAACGATAATCCAACTAGTCCTAATAAAATATAATATTTCCAATATTTTTTCATTCTAAATGAAACATTTTAACGCTATCATTGGCTAATTCCATAGCGACTTTCCCCGGAATCATAACACTATTTGTTTTTGATAATTGAATATTTGAGAAAAAATCTTTTAATTCAATCGCAATAGTTATGTTGTCATTGATTTTGCTATTGCAATTGATTTCCACTTTTCTCATCGCATAATTGGGTTGAAGATATCCACCGATATGAAATTGAAATTCATTTTTTCTGGTTTGGCAACTTGAACTTTTGCCTTCTATTTTCATATTGATATACCCACTTTGCCACGCCCAATACATTCCTTTAATAGGGTCTAAATCTCCAGCCATGGCGCCAGATGTATTGGTTATACTGTCTATACCAATATTAAAAGTGATTTTAGAAATTAACTTATCAGTCTTTTTGGTGATTGGAATTTGAAATGAATTGGGATTGTCAAAATCGAGTAGGTGATAGCTGTTTTTTTGAGTAAAGACTGATTGATCTAGATACTGTACTTGAATGTCTGAAATATAACATCTAAAGGTTTCAATCGTCAAAGTGTCTTTATTAGCCGAAACATATTTCTTATTTAGTTCAAGCGGAAGTTTGTCGAATTTCAAATGAAAATTAACGGTAAGCGAATCACTTTTGCTTTGCGAATTGACATTAAAGCAAATTAAGAAAAGGAAAATAAATGGGATTCCTTTACTAATCATGTCCTGGCCGATGGGGTTTTGGAGCAAAAATTCTAGATAACGCTTCGGTTAATTCATTAAAATCTTCTAGTTGTTTTGGATGACACAATTTTTTGATGTCTTCAAAATGTTTGAAATGTGTTTTTTCTACTTGTTTTTGATAGGAATTTATTAGAGCAATTAAACTGTCGTTTGTTTTTGAATTCGTTTCAACTTGATTTAATTGCGCATACAATTCATTTTTAGCTTGACGAATATTGTCATCCAGTCTTGTAATTTCTTCGTGATGCCATTCGATTAATTTCGCATACTTTTTTTGTTGATTGGCATCAAAATGTAATTTCTTGATGATAATTTGTTTTGGTTCTCGTCTGCCTTCATGTTCACGTCGGTTATCTTTTCCATTCAAAAAAAGAAAACCTAAAGTTCCCAAATTGAGTAGCAATAATCCAACAACGGTTATCGTTAATAGTTTTGTTTTTTCCATGATACTTAATATAACTGATTACTTTTATTTAAAGTATTTTCTAAATAAGCTGTAGTTGAATTCTTTTTTGAATTTGATTTAGAACTGATCAAAGTAACATTAAGCATAACCAAAACGGCAACTGAAGCCGCTACAAGCCAAAGTGTTTTGGATGAAACTCTATTTTGGGGTTGAATTCGCTGCTTGATTTTAGAAAACAAAGCATCACTTGGAGTTACTTGTGTAATTCCGTCAGTACTGTTTAAAATGTTTTCTATCCAATTTTCTTTTTCCATTTATTCTGAACTTGATTCAGAATCTTTCAATTCTGATTTGTTATTACTTTGACGAATTATATTATTTTTTCTTGCGATAGTTATTGAATTTTTCTCCCAATCTTTCCTGAAGTGTTGCTTTTGCTCTAAAAACTAAAGATTCTACAGACGAAATACTTAATTGCATAATCTCAGAAATTTCAGGATTACTCAAACCATCTAGCTTTGAAAGCAAAAAAGCAGTCTTTTGATTTTCGGTAAGTGTATTGATTACACCAAAAAGAATAGCTGCATTTTCTTTGTTTTCTAATAAAATTCCAGGATGCTCAAATGTTGCGGTATTCAGATATTCCTGCTCATTCTGGATTTTTTTTCCAAAAATAAAAAAGCGTTTCTGGCTATTTTTGTGCTTGATGTAATCTAAACATTGATTAATTGTAATTCGATACATCCAGGTTTTATGAGATGATTTTTGATTGAAACTTTCAAGTGAATTATAAACTTTAACAAAAACATCTTGTGTGATTTCTTCAGCATCTTCCACATTTTGCAAATAATTTAACGCCACATTGTACACGAGAGTTTTGTACTCGTGATATAATTTTTCAAAGCGGTATTGGTTTTCAATCATTTTGCTTGCTTTCGACTTACAATGATAGTAAATGATTTTTTACTAAGTATAAATTATTCTATATTTGAACTTTCAAACATTACACAGTACTTATGAAATTATTAGAAGGAAAAGTAGCCATCATAACAGGTGCAAGTAGGGGAATTGGAAGCGGAATTGCAAAAGTTTTCGCTCAACACGGAGCCAATGTTGCATTCACCTACAGTTCATCAGCCGAATCGGCGTTGGTATTAGAAAACGAATTGTCGGCAATGGGAATCAAAGCCAAAGGATATAAATCAAATGCAGCCGATTTTAACGAAGCTCAAAAATTAGTTGATGATGTAATGGCTGAATTCGGAAATGTTGACATCTTAATTAACAATGCCGGAATTACCAAAGACAACCTTTTAATGCGCATGTCAGAAGAAGATTTTGATAAAGTAATTGAAATTAACTTGAAATCAGTTTTCAATATGACGAAAGCGGTTCAAAAAATCATGCTAAAAAACCGAAAAGGCTCTATCATAAACATGAGTAGTGTTGTTGGAGTGAAAGGTAATGCTGGGCAAGCTAATTATGCTGCTTCAAAGGCTGGAATGATTGGATTTACCAAATCAGTGGCGTTAGAGTTAGGCTCCAGAAATATTCGATGTAATGCTATTGCACCTGGCTTTATTGAAACGGAAATGACTGCAAAATTGAATGATGATGTAGTACAAGGTTGGAGAGATTCTATTCCGTTAAAACGCGGTGGAACTCCAGAGGATGTTGCCAATGCCTGCTTGTTCTTTGCATCCGATATGAGCGCTTATGTTTCTGGTCAAGTTTTGAATGTTTGTGGTGGGATGCTAACATAAGAAATTATGAATTATGAATTATGAATTATGAATTATGAATTATGAATTATGATAATTTAAAAGAATAAACCTAGAATGAACACAAACACTATTTTATTGCTATTGCTTTCCTTAGGAGTAGCGTTTGCGTTATCATTTTACCAATACTTATACAAAGCTAAAAACAAGTCGAAAACCACGCTGCTTTTGGCTTTTTTGCGTTTCTTTTCTATTTTCGGATTGTTATTATTATTGATCAATCCGATAATTTCTAGAAAAACGATAGAAACCGTTAAAACGCCTTTGCCAATTGTTATTGATAATTCAGCTTCTATAAAAGATTTAAAAGCGGACAAATCAGCATTGGAAGTTTTCAAAAAGCTTTCTGAGAACTCTGATTTGGCAAATAAATTTGAAGTGCAAACCTATCAGTTTGATGCTGACTTTTTACCATCAGACACCATTGATTTCAAAGGAAGTCAATCCAATATTGATGTCGTTGCCAAAAACTTAAAAAACATCTATAAAAACACTACTTACCCAACAGTTTTGATTTCTGACGGAAACCAGACTTCGGGTGAGGACTACGTTTTCGGATTTAATCCTGCTAACAAAGTCTATCCTTTGGTTGTTGGTGATACGATGACCTATTTAGATTTGCGAGTTTCTCAATTAAATGTTAATAAGTACGCTTTTCATAAAAATAAATATCCAGTTGAAGTATTCTTGAATTATTCGGGTTCCAAAAGCCTCAATGCTACCTTTAAAATCACTCAGGGAAACTCAGTTTTAAATGAGCAAACAGTTGCATTTTCACCCTCTAAAAAATCGGCAACACTAAACGTTTTACTTCCTGCAGATAAAGTTGGAATACAGATACTGAAAGCTACCATTTTATCAAAAGAGCCGGAAAAGAACCAGTATAACAATACTAAGAATTTTGCTGTAGAAGTTATAGATCAAAAAACAGAAGTAGCATTGATTTCATCGATATCACATCCTGATTTAGGAGCAATTAAACGCGCAATAGAATCTAATGCGCAACGAAAAGTAACTATTGTTAAACCATTACAAGTTAATTCTTTAAGCAACTATGATGTTTTAATTTTATATCAGCCAAATGGTGAGTTTAAAACTATTTTTGACCAAAATAAAAACGCTAAAATCAACACTTGGATTATAACTGGAAATGATACAGATTACAATTTTTTAAATCAGAATCAGGACAATTTTAGTTTCAAGATGAGCAGCAGTAAAGAGGATTATTTGGCTGCTTTTGACACTCAATTTAATCTTTTTGCATTAGAAAATATTGGATTTGAACAATTTCCACCACTAGAAAATCCGTTTGGGACGATCACTGCTACTGGCAACACCAACGTTTTACTAGCAGCAACTATTAGAAATATTGCAACAAATCAGCCTTTATTAGCCTTCGCCGAAAGTCAAGGCAATCGTAGCGCTTTTCTTTTTGGAGAAAATATTTGGAAATGGAGAGCCAATGTTTATGTAGACAAAAAAAGCTTTACTGATTTTGATATTTTCTTAGACAAAACCATCCAATATTTAGCTTCTACTAATTCAAGAAAGTCTTTAGTAGTGTCACATGAACGCTTTTATAATTCGGGGGAAGGGATTGAAATTACAGCCCAATATTTTAATAAAAATTACGAATTAGATGAAAAAGCACGTTTGACTATTTCGGTTACCAATTCTAAAACCAAACAAGTGAAACGCTATGATCTGCTTCGGACTTCTAATGCGTTTAAAGTAAATCTTGACGGATTAGTGGCAGGAAATTATACTTTTTCGGTCAAAGAATTGAATTCAAATTCTTCTTATTCCAGCACCTTTGAAGTATTAGATTTTGATATCGAAAAACAATTTGTGAATCCAGATTGGAACAAACTAAACCAACTGGCCAACCAATCCAAAGGAAATGCCTATTTGGCTAATCAAGTTGATACTTTGATTAAACAGCTTTTGGAGGATAATAGTTATAAAGCAATTCAAAAAACAGTAGTAAAAAAATCGCCATTGATAGATTGGATTTGGCTGTTAGTTTTAATTGCAATTGCATTGGCGAGCGAATGGTTTATCCGAAAATATAACGGATTGTTGTAAACCGCAAGATGTACTTAATCTTGAAATATATTGCGTTTCATTAATTTGGCATCGTAATTACTAGTACTTTTGGCAAATTGTAAATTAGTATAACTATGAAATTAAGATTAGTATTTGCCTTATGTGTCGGATTTTCAGGTTCTATTGCTGCTCAAAGCATTAATTCTGAACAAGTAGATTTCCGATTTCCAGTGATTCCGAAAACCCAAATTGACGTTCCCAATCGCACTTTCAGAGTAAAAGTAACCTCTCCATATACTTTAAAGACAGAGGACATTACAGCGCAATCAAAAGTTGATTTTCAAGCAGAATTAAAAGATTTCGAAAAAGTTATAGCTGCCAGTGAATTGGAATATCAAAAAAAGATAGCCAATTACGAACAAGACGCGGTAAAAGCCAAAGAAAAATATAAATTAGAATCTGAGGAACATAAAAAAATGACGTTACTAGAGCGTCTAGCAGTTGCTGATCAAGGTAAAGATCCTAAGTTGACTATGCCTACCAAACCTCAGTACATCAAGCCCATTCCACCTGTTTATAGTAAACCCGATTTGAATAACTATATTATTGTAGATAATGACGTTTTGGCTTCACAAATTGCCATTACTGGATTCTCTCGTGACGGCAACTATGTTGATGTGGCTGTTGATATTAAAAGAATGAATTTTCAGGATACTGCCGGTCAAACCTTTGCCAATCAGCCAACAAAATTATTGGTAAAAGTAAACGGCGTAGAAAAGATAAATACGGTCTTTTTTCAGGAATTCAAGTTATTGTCAACTTCGCCGTCAAATAATCTAAACAAACCTTTAGAGGAAAAAAACTATTTAAATAAAGTAATTGCTTTTGTCAATGCGTTTTTAGACGATAATTACGGCGTTCGCTGGAGCAATCCATCCGTTAAAATTAGTACGGTTAAAAATAAAGGCAAATACGATGATTTAGAAAAAGCGTCCATTTATGTGGCCACCAATTTAAGAAAATTAAATCCAGAGAATGCCGAAATGACTGCTGCGGCAATGACCGGAATGCAAAAAGGAATTTCGATTTGGAAAGAGACTTTGACCAAAGTTGATTATAAAGATAAAAAAGCCGTTTTGAATGCCAAAATCGGAACTTACATCTACTTTAACTTAATCCGATTGAACATTGCATTAAAAGATAAAAAGGAAGCCGAGAAATATTTAAATGAATTGCAGGAAAACATGGTTTATTTAGATTTATCCAGCGATGAAAAAACAGAATTAAAACAATTTGAAAATGCTATTTATAAAGGATAATCCAATGAAAAATCAGTTGAGAATTATAACATTATTGTTGCTAGTAACAACATCCGCTTTGTTAGCGCAAGCCAAACCAGAATGGGGACCAAAATTTGATTACGATGTCAAAATAGAAGAAGACCCAAAAATTGTTTTGGCAGACAATTACAATCATTATCTGTTTTCAATAGTTAACAAACACGGAATGATGGCGCAACATGCAATCATAATGAGAAAGTTTGACCAAAAGAATAAACTGATTAATACAATCAAAGAAAATTTCCCTAACAAAGATGTTTACACGCTTTACAATTACTTGGGAAGTTATGAAGTTGGTAAAGACAAAATTGTCATTTTTACTGATAGTTATTCTAATAAGACTAAAAAGAAAGAAATTCACAGTATTATTTTTGACAAAAACACCGATACGTTTACGACTACTTTGGTTGTGGGCTATACTTTCGAAAGCATTTCAAAATCAGGTACCGCCTATGTTGTTGCTTCTCAAAACGGAGCCTATTTTAGTGTGATTTACAGTAAATTCTCAAACCGAAAAATTGCAGAAGTTACTGAATGTACAGTACTAAACGGAAGCACATTTGATGTTGCTTGGCAAAAAACAGTAACCTTTCCAATGGAGTATTATTCAGGCGATATGGCGATTACGAACTCAGGAAAACTAGTTTTTGTAAAAAGGGTAGTAGATAAAGGTGCCAAACACAGTTTATTGGTGATTGATGCCAATGGAGAGACCGATAAAGATTTAGGCAATATTAAAATAAGTAAGCCTATTGCCATTACGATTGGCACTCAAGATTATTTGATTGCTCTTAATCAAAGTGCTAGCATAAGAGCCTTATTTTACAATAACATTATGCTATATGATTTGGAATCTGGTAGAATCATTAATAACGATGTCGTGAATTTCTTTAAGGGGATTAATGATGTTCAAGATATCAGATACAGTTATGTAAACGTAAAGGAAAATCAAATTGATGTTTTTGTAGAATGCAAATACCAAACGGGTTCAAAACCTTCCACATTGGATAGTTTTAAGAATGATCCGAAGTTCAATGACCCCGTATTTTCTTTTGGTGAAGGCATGATGGTAGGGATGAATAAAGAAGGAAAAGTGACCAGTAGTAGCAAACTTACAGCGAATGGAACTATAAAACCATTTAGCAATGCACTTGTAGATAATTTTGGAATACTAAATGTTAAAGGAGAGTATTATATCAACACTTTTGCATTTAGACAAGAAAATCGACGTGTGATTGAATATGCGGTTTTCAATCAATTAGTGGGTCCAAATTATGCTTCTCAAACTCAAAAATTAAGATTTCCAGAGTATCTTTTTAACCACAGTGATGATGACGACGATGACGAAATTGTTGATTACAAAGGAAGCGGCGGAAAGTATGTAGGAGACGGAACTTACATTCATCAGTTTTGCAATTACTTTCCAGATACCAAACGGTTGCTTTTTGCACAGTATTATGCAGATGGAAAAGTGGCTTTTGTAAGCTACACCGGAGTATTTTAACAAACATCTATAACCTTCGAGCAATCGAAGGTTTTTTTTTGAAGCAATATTTGTAAATTAAAATTTGATTAAAAAGAAATCCGCACTAGTTTTAAGTTCTTATTTTTAAAGTACTTTTATACACTGTTAAAAAATAATTATGAAGCACATTCTAATAGTAGAAGACGAGGAAGGGATTCTTCAATTTCTGAAGCAAGGATTGGAAGAAGAAAATTATAAAATTTCTGCTGTAAACAATGGATTAGACGGTTATAATCTGTTTCAAAAAGAAAAATTTGACTTGGTGCTTTTAGATTGGATGTTGCCCAAAATGACCGGTTTACAAGTTTGTCAAAAGATTAGAGAAACAGATACCAAAACCCCAATCATCTTTCTTACTGCCAAAGATACCGTTCAGGAAACCATAGAAGGTTTGAAAACTGGCGCAAACGATTATATCAAAAAACCGTTTAGTTTTGATGAGTTGGTAGAACGAATAAAAGTCCAGCTTCGAGACAAAAGTGAACAAGACCTCTTAACTCTTGGACCTATTGAAATTAACATTCAAAAACATTCGGTAACCGTAGATAAGTCTGAAGTATCCTTAACGCAAAAAGAGTTTGATTTGCTTTGTTATTTGGTAAAAAACAAAGGCTCTGTTTGCTCTAGAACCCAAATTATTCAGGATGTTTGGGACATTCATTTTGAGTATGACACTGGAGTTATTGATGTTTTTATGAACGCCATCCGAAAGAAACTGAACTTAAAAGTAGACGAAGATTACATCAAAACAATACGAGGAGTAGGCTATATAGCCAACGAATAAATAACTAATGCAACGACTTTCTTTTAAAAACAGAATCGCATCCAACTATTTGATTAGTACAGCACTACTGATTTTCGTGGTGTTTTGTTTTATTTACGCTATTGTAAAATTTAGTATAAATATTAAAGTAAATAACGATATTAAAATTGAAGTTGCTCGACATTTAAAAGAAATAGAAGTCAAGGAAAACTGTGTGCTTTTGATCCGAGAAAAGCAATGGAAAAAAATACAGTTTAATAAAGTAGATATTAGTCCAGCGTTCATTCAGTTTGTGGATGAGTTAGGAGCTTTAGTGGACAAATCACCAAATTTAAAACAACAAAAACTCAACTATTATTCGAATGCAATCAACAATGATTTATTTGACGGAAAGCTAGAAAAAACTTCAGTTAGACAAATTCAAGTTCCTTTATATCAAGATACTAAAATTATAGGTTTTATGATTATTGCTATGTCTGTTGAAGATTCGGCAATGGTTTTAAACAACTTGTTTTTTATATTGGTGGTGGCTTATCCGTTAATCCTTTTGGTACTCTTTTTAATTGCTCGATTTATTGCTGGAAGAAGTATTAAACCGATTAGTTCTATAATTCAAACGTCCAATATTATCACTAAAGATAATTTGAAATCCAGAATTCCATTGCCCCAAAATAAAGACGAATTGCACCTGCTTTCCATGACCATCAATAATCTTTTAGATCGAGTTGAAAATGCAATCGAACGGGAAAAACAATTTACTTCCGATGCCTCACACGAACTGAGAACTCCTTTGGCTGTAATTAAAGGAACCTTGGAAGTTTTGATCAGAAAACCGCGCAATCCAGAAGAATATAAAGAGAAGATAGATTTTTGTGTCAATGAAGTAAACCGATTGAACCTCTTGGTAGACGAATTACTTTTATTAGCCCGATTCGAAAATCAAAAGCAGTCTTTAAAAATGGAGAACATTTCATTAAACGCTTTATTTTTAGATGTAATATCCCGAAATTCAACCTTCATAAACGAAAAGAAAATAAAGTGTGATGCCCTTTTCTCAACCGATTTTCTTGTCAAAACAGATGCCTATTTGTTTTCAATTATTATCAATAATATAGTAACGAATGCCATTAAGTATTCAAAACTAAATGGCTGCATCCATTTTGATATAAAAGAAACCAATGAGGGTATAATTTGCGCGATTTCTGATAACGGAATTGGAATTGCCAATGAAGATTTAAAAAAAATATTCGATCAATTTTACCGTTCAAAAGCAACAGACCATCCGGAAATTAAAGGAACTGGTTTGGGATTGTCAATTGTAAAAAGATTGTCCTCATTACTTCAAATTGATTTGAGAATAGAAAGTAAGGAAAATGTTGGGACCAAAGTTATTCTTAGCTTTCCTAAATAATAAAAAATGTTACAAAACTCCTTAAGTTCATTTATAAACTATAATTTTACGATTAATACAATCAACCTAAAAAATTAATAAACCTATGAACGATGCTCATTTACATTTAGTGGTTAATCATTTTCCGATTATCGGGACAATATTCGGATTAGGAATTCTATTAGCTGGAATTTTTACTAAAAACAATGCAGTCAAAAATGTCTCTTACGTACTTTTCATTTTTTCGGCAATTTTTGCGTTTGTGAGTATGTCAACTGGAGAAGGAGCAGAAGAATTGGTGGAAGACATGCCTAGTGTTGGAAAGAAAATAATTCACGAACATGAAGAAATTGCAGAAAAATTAGCTTTGGTTTTATACTTACTTGGTGCTGTTTCAATTTTAGGCTTGTATACCAATATTAAAAATCATAGTAAAGCTAAACTGATTTCTTTGGTAACTTTAGCAATCGCTATTGTTGGCGTCGGTTTGGGTATCAGTGTTGGAACCTCAGGAGGAGCAATACGTCATACTGAAATCAGAAATGATTCTGTCAATCAAACTCAGAAAATGCTGGAAACAGAAGAAGATAAGGATTAATAATTTTAATTTATTGGCAAACTACTAGCCTAATTGTATAAATCAATTAGGCTTTTTTTATGCCATTTTCTTAAAAAAAGACTTTAAAAAAGACTATTTTCCAATGGGAATCCATTTCTGTTTAAAAATCGATATATTTTGTATAAAGGCTTTGTTATCAAACTGCAAAAAGTTATTTTTACTTCGCTGTAAAATTTGAATAGAAAGCGCAATGAATAAAGAACAAAGCAGTATACCTGAAGACTTAGAAATTAAAAATATCATTGAACCCCAACTCAATATTATTTTGACCACCGATGAAGATGATGAACGTCCGGTTTACATTTCAGGAAATTTTAATAATTGGATTACCCAAGACAAAAAATTCGAAATGGAAAAAGTGGGACAAGGCTTGTATCATTTCAAGTTTGAGCATGATTTTATTTATCCAGTCGAATTACTATATAAATTCACTCGTGGTGATTGGAGCGAAGTTGAAATAGATAAATACGGAAACCGTACCGAAAATCGTTCCTGTAAAAAGCACAATGGCATTCACAAAGAACATGTTGCAAAATGGCGTCATAACTGGTTGCCTTTTAAGTCAAAATTTTTGCCTAAAGTGCATTTAATATCACAAGAATTCGAAATTCCACAACTCAATAAAACCAGAAGAATATGGGCTTTATTGCCTCATGATTATGAAAATTCGACGGAGCAATATCCTGTTTTGTATTTACAAGATGCACAGAATTTATTCAACGAAAAAGCCAAATACGGCAATTGGGAAATCGATAAAAAACTTGCAGTAATGGCAGAATATAATATTGGTAAGATTATCATTATTGCAATTGAACACGCCGAAAAAGAACGTATTAAAGAATACAATGTCGGTAATACTATTTTAGGTAATGGACAAGGAAAAAAATACATTCGGTTCTTAACGGAAACCTTAAAACCTTTTGTTGACAGTAACTTCAGAACCAAATCAGACCGAGAACATACCGGAATTGGAGGTAGCTCAATGGGGGGATTGGTAAGCATTTTTTCAGGAATAATGTATCCCGAAATCTTTGGTAAATTAATGATTTTCTCACCTTCCCTTTGGGTTGTTCCAAAAATCAAACTGTCTTTTCTAGATATGGATGAACCTCAGGATACTCGAATTTACTTATATGCTGGTGGAGATGAGAGTGCTACAATGATAGACCACGTAAAAAATTTCAAGAAACGATTGCTTAAGAAGGAAGGCTATTTAGAAAAGATGAAAGTACACCTAAGCATCAATATGGAAGGCAAACACAACGAACGCTTTTGGAGTGATGAATTTCCGAAAGCGATTGAATGGATGTACTTTAGCACTAAGAACGAATAAAATTAAAAACGAAACCTTTGTGAACGTCGCGCGATCTTCGTAAACTTTGTGTTTAAACTAATTAAAAACCAATGAAAATTAAACAAATACAAAATCTAGATACTTTTAAAGGATCCGTTTTAATTCCAGTTTTGGAAACTACCACTAAAAGTATTGTTCCTATAGAGTATCACGGTGTTTCTGTATATTCGCAAGTATTTTACGGAAAAAAAGACACCCATTATTTAGCTGAAAAATACGAAAGTACCCATATCTTTATTGGTCTGGGAAAGGATATAGATTATAAATCGCTAAAAACTATTTTCAGGAGAATTGCTGCAAAGCAAAAAGAAGTTTTTGGTAAAAATGTAGCTTTGGTTATTCCAGAAAATTTCCAAGCAAATCAAGTTGAAGCTGCTATTTCTGGACTTTTACTTGGAACCTACAATCTTGGTCATTATAAAAAAACGGAAATACATCCTTTTTTGAATGCAGATTTTGAACTGAACTATATCGCCACAACTAATTTTGATGAAGCCATCGGAAAAGCAATCAAAATTGCGGTTGCCCAACTCGAAACTTATGCTTTAGTCGATTTACCACCCAATAAAGTCACACCAAAATATTTATCTAATTGGGCAATAGAAAGTGGAAAAAAATACGGTTTTGAGGTTACTGTTTTCGGAAAAGAAAAAGCAACCGAAATTGGTTTGCATTCTTTTCTCTCTGTCGGAAAAGGAAGTGCACAAGAACCACAATTTATCATTATTGAATACAAACCAGCTAACGCAAAGAAGCATGTTGGTTTGGTTGGAAAAGGGATCACGTTTGATACTGGCGGATTAAATATTAAAACAGCGGGTATGGTGCAAATGAAATGTGATATGGCTGGAGGCGCCGCAGTGCTTGGAGCCATGCAGTTAATTTCCGACTTGAAGTTGCCTGTTCAAGTTACAGCAATAGTGCCTGCTTGCGAGAATTCAGTTGATGCCTTATCCTTTTTGCCTAGTGATGTGATTCAAAGTTATGCCGGACATTCCATCGAAATTATAGATACTGATGCCGAAGGGAGATTGATTTTAGCAGATGGCTTATCGTATTTAATTAAAAACTATAAACCAGATACTGTTGTAGATTTAGCAACATTAACAGGAAGTGTGGTCGGAACTTTAGGGTATGAATGCGCTGGACTGTTTACCAATAATGAAGATTTATCTAAAAAACTTCAACAAGCAGGGGATGCCGTGGGAGAACGTTTGTGGCAGTTACCCCTTTGGGATGCCTATACTTCAGATATTGAAAGTGAAATTGCTGATGTCAAAAACTACTCAGGAAAACCAGTAGCTGGAGCGATTTCGGCAGCAAAATTTTTAGAATTTTTTACAGACAAACATACCTCTTGGGCACATCTTGATATTGCTGGCGTGGCTTTTGGTGATGATGAATTTGCCAAAACCAAACATGCTACAGCCTACGGAGTTCACTTAATTACTAACTTTATTGAAAATCTATAGTATGGAAAATCCAATAAAAAACTTCATTTGTGTTTCTAATTATTTTAAAGGAAATGACTTTTTAATTAATTTAAAAAAACAAGGCAATCGCGTTTATTTAATTACAGCCGAAAAACTGAGAGACAAGCCTTGGGCCTTTGATTATATTGATGAAATATTTTTTATGCCCGGACAAGATGTAGATTGGAATTTGGACGAATTGTTAGCTGGTGTTGCAAGCTTGATGCGTCACAAAAAAATTGATGCTATTATTGCATTAGACGATTTTGATGTTGAAAAAGCGGCTTATCTAAGAGAAAACCTTAGAATAGACGGAATGGGACAAACAACAGGAAGGTATTTCCGTGATAAACTAGCCATGCGAATGAAAGCTAAAGATGCAGGAATCCCGATTCCAGCCTTTAGTTCCTTGTTTAATGATGAAGAAATCAATCAGTTTGCGGATACCGTTTCACCACCATGGGTTTTAAAACCGCGTTCTGAAGCTTCGGCATCTGGGATTATGAAAGTGCATTCCAAAGAAGAATTATGGCAAAAAATTCACGAATTAGGGGATACCAATCGACTAAAATATCTGGTAGAACAATTTAAACCAGGAGCAGTGTATCATTGTGACGGATTAAATTGGAAAGGCAAAACTTTATTTTCAATCACATCACAATATTTGGCAACACCAATGGAAATCTCTCAAGGTGGCGGAATTTTTAGAAGTGCCAATATTCCGTATAATTCTAAAGACGATAAAGACATTAAGAAAGTAAACGAGAACGTTTTAAAGGCATTTGGAATGATGCATGGAGCCAATCACACTGAATTTATTAAATGCAATGACGATGGAAAAATCTATTTTCTAGAAACCGCATCAAGAGTTGGTGGTGCCCATTTAGCCGAAATGGTAGCTGCAGCATCCGATGTTAATCTTTGGGGCGAATGGGCTAAAATTGAAGATTGTTTGGCAAAAGCAAAAGAATACAAATTACCCGAAATTAAAAAAGAATTTGCTGGAATTGTGTTAACGCTATCAAAGTTTGAAAATCCCGATTTATCTCCTTTTGATAATGCTGAAGTTTGCTTTAGAGTTCCATTAGCGTATCATGCTGGGTTAATTGTAAAAAGCGATAAAAATGCTCGTGTTCTCGAACTTTTAGACAATTATGCCGAACGATTAATTAGAGATTATGCGACTGTTGCTCAACAACAAGCTATAAATAAATTACATTAACATTAGTGGCAAATAAAACCTACAGCAAACACAATTTTCACAAGCATACTTTCTGTATTTGGAAAGAAGTTCCGCTGGCGGATGTTGAATCTTTTAAAATTAGTTATACCAGTCATTCGGGTAGTCGCTATATTTTTAGACCAGAAGGGTTGTATCGCATTTCCAATCATTGGGGACGCGTTGCCAATTGTCATTGGAGGTTGGTTCCGTTAGCTGAATTTAAAAGCCAGTTTAATATTGTTGCTTTTGCAAACTGGGTTGATTTTTATTCTAATGACGATAATTCGAAATTATTTTATATCAAAGTGGATATTCCCAAACAGGAAGTCAATTTTTATCACAAGCAAAGTGCAACTGATCAAAAGGATTTAATTTTCAGAAATGCCAAAGAAACCGCAAAAACCATACAAACAATCAAAAAGGTTTTAACTGAAAATGATTGGTCAAAGTATCTAAATTTTGCTGAGTTAGAAGTATTAAGAGAAGAAGTTATAATTGAATTGGTTTCGTCAAACAAAACTTTTTTAGAAGTCAAAAAGCAATATTTATGATTACTTCTCAAACATTCCAACCGTTCCGCCAACCCAATCTTTGTCTTTGTTGAATTTTACGCCAATCATTTCACCGCGACTCAATCGAACGAGATTGGTAACTAGAGTAGGGGATTCATCCTCTTTTTTCCACACCGCTAGAATGCGAACTTCAGCCTTTACTTTTCCGTCAGGAGATTGGATAATGGGTTTGTAGTTTACTTTTTTCTGAAGTATGTATAAATCTTTTTCCCTGACAGCTTCTATATCTTCTTTTTTGACATGAAAAATTACACCGCTACCCGAGAAGGAGAATAAAGGTTTTAAAACATAATTTTCTAAATCTTCTGGAATTTCTTTTAAATCCGAAAGCAAAGTGGTTTCTATAAAATACTTTCCTTTTAAGTAGGGCAAAATGAATTTGCTGATTCTGAAAAACCAATTCGGATGTCCGGCCCATTCTACATCCACATCAGAAGAAAAATCAAAGTTTAATTTCAAATCGGTCCGCAAATCCAATTCATCAAAAATCACCCGATTGTAAATTCGCTTCACCACAATTTCAACACCTTTATCATTTCTATAGAAAAGTTTTTTCCCTTTTTGATACAACTCCGTTACACAAACAATTGGAATTCCAATATCACGATGGCAATAATAGAAATCTATTTTGGTGTTTTGTTTTTCAGGTTCAATTTCTAAGAGAATTACATTTTCTTTTGGATGATGGTTGCAAATGGCTTCTTCTATTAATTGCAAATAGGTATCGGCAGTAAGTCCGCTCAAAAAAGGCGTCAGTTCTGAAAGAAAAGGGTAGTGGTTGACAAACTTCTCAGACAAATGATTCTGAAAATTAAACAACGACGGAAACCCTTGCACTTCAATAAGTTTCGGGATAATTTCTCCATTTTCTTCACATATTCCGAAATCAATTGCTAAAAAAGTGGTGTGATTGTCTTCGTTTGGAACTTTTCTGTTGAGTTCTAAAGCCCTGTCAGTAATCGATTTAAAATCATCTCTTTTAATAAAATCAATCACTTGTTGACAACCATCAAGCAATTGTACTTTCAATTCATTCGGAATAAAAAATGGTGTTTCTCCAATTCGGAAAGTTACTTTATAATCGAAATCAGTAGTAATGTCTTCAATGAAGTTAGTATATTTATCCTCGGTAAAATTGTCGTTGAAAAGTTGTCTGTATTTGGAATTCATATAATTGAAATTAGTAATTAGTAATTAGTCTAAGCAATTAGTTTGAAATGCTACTCACTAATTACTAATCACTAGTCACTTTAATTCGATAATATTTTCTTAGTCTTAATCAAATCATTAATGGCTATTCGGAGAAAGTTTGGAATAATAGTATCGTTCGTTTTATAGATTTTGTCTTCATCTAATAAATCTTCGAGCATGTCACGGAACTTTGTTCTTCCTTTCATGGCAATAATTTTATCTCTTTTCTCAGCATTTTTCAAATTGGCAATAAAACTCAAAGCATCCGCTTCAGGATGAAATTGCAATCCAACGAATTCGTCTGAAAATCGAACTCCCATAATAGCGCGTTCATATTCTCGGTGCGATCTAATTTTTTCTAACGAGATAATCATAGCGCCTTTTTTGCTAAAAATACTCAATTTAGGCTGTACGACTTGATAATCTCGACTGTCAATAGCATAAAAAGGATTGCCTAAGCCTTCTAAAATTGGATCGCTCATTCCAGCTTCCGTTTTGTGAACTGTCATTACACCAAAAGAGGTTGATTTTCGCTGCGTAATTTGAGCTAAACCGAAGTGATGACAGGCCATTTGAAACGAGTGACAAATAAATAAAACATGTTTTTTTACCTTTTGTTCTTTGTTCCAAACCAATAATTGGTCGATAAAATCATACCATTTTAAGTCCCAATTCCCATCGCCTTCCAAGGGATTTCCTGGTCCACCAGTTGAAATATAGATATCAAACTTTTTAATGTCCGGAAATTCATTCTTTCCACGAACATCAAAAATTTGGAATGTGACGATTTGATTGAATCTATTAATTATATCAATGATACAACGCATTCCCTGATTAGGTTCTCCGTTATACATGTCAAGAACTGCTATTCTAATTTGGTGACTCATGTTCTTTATTTTATGCTACAAAGATAGCTTTTCAATATCAATTGCAATTTAAAAATCCTTACACTTCTATCTGTACACTATAACCCTTTGGTGAATTCGCTTGTAATCATGTCAACTACCTCAATTAGACTTCCGGTTTGTTCAAAAACCCTTAATTGCTTGTCGGCACCAGTTCCATCTTTCATAATGGTATGTACATAATTTATTTGTTCACGACTACCCAACTCATCTACTACATCTTCTATAAAATCTAATAATTCCAAAATTAACGATTTTGTTTCAACTTCTTTTTGCAAGCCAAAATCAATCATGTGATTGTCAATTCCGTAACGTGCTGCACGGAATTTATTCTCTTTAATCAAGGCAATTCGGTACATGTTAAAGCTGGTATTTGAAACATTCAATTTATACAATTTTGCTACAATTGCTTGAATAATTGCTACAATACACATGGCTTCGTCAACGGTCAAACTCATATCACAAATACGAAATTCAATAGTATCATAAAAAGGATGCAAACGCAAATCCCACCAAATTTTCTTTGGATTATCAATGCAATTTGTTTTTACTAAGGTATCCAAATAATTATCATAGGATGCGACCGAGTCAAAGTATTCGGGCAAACCAGTTCTTGGAAACTTATCAAAAACTTTAGTTCGGAATGATTTATAACCTGTATTTCTTCCTTCCCAAAACGGGGAGTTTGTAGAAAGCGCAAATATATGTGGCAAAAAATAACAGGCTTGATTCATCAATTGCAAACCTTGTTCTCGATTCTGAATTCCAACATGACAATGCATACCAAAAATTAAATTGGAGCGCGCTGCATCTTGCAACTCGTTTACAATGGTGTGATATCTTGGGTCGTCTGTAATCGGTTGATCTTGCCATCTTGAAAAGGGATGTGTCCCAGCACCACCAACAACTAAACCTTGCTTGTCGGCTAATTCAACGATTTTACTACGCAAAAACCGGATTTCTTTACTTGCATCAGCTACACTTTGGCAAATATTGGTACCTACTTCAACCACTGATTGGTGCATTTCAGCTTTTACTTGTTCATTTAAAATGATTTTAGCACCATCAACAATTTTAGACAAATGTGAGCGTAAATCTCTTGTATTTGGATCAATAATTTGATATTCTTCTTCTACACCGAGTGTGAAAATTGGTAGTTTTTTAGTCATGTTTCTTTTTTTTGAAGTCCTGCCTGCCAGCAGGCAGGTAATCCAGATTTGTTACAATTCCCTATAAATCAGGGGATTTAAACTACTCTCTGGGCTAGGGTAATTTCCTAATTCAGCAATGCATCTAAAAATTATTTTGCGGCATTTTTTATAAATGTTCCCCAAGTTAAATTCATTTGACCTGGCTTTTGTTTTTTGGCAGCAGCAATTGCCATTTTTGCTGAAGTTTCAACAACCCATTCAAAATTCTCAGCTCCAACCGAAGTCAATTCAGCATCTGGCGCTGGATTTCCAAAATCGATTGCATACGGAATTCCATCACGAACAGCAAACTCAACGGTATTGAAATCATAACCCAAACCGATGCAAAGGCGTAAAGTGTAGTCTTTAATCGTGGCTAGTAATTTTTTATCTACTGGTGGACCATCAATTACATATCGTAAATGATGTGGATTCCGAGGTTCATACTGCATAATTCTTACATCTTTACATCCCAAACAATACACCCGGAAATATTCTGTAAATACAATTTCTTCCTGAAGCATCATTACTAATTGACCCGTTTCTTGGTGTTTTTCCCAAAACTCTTCTTTGTTTTCTAATCTGTAAACACTTTTCCAACCACCACCAGCATAAGGTTTCATGTAAGCTGGAAAACCTATATAGTCAAAAATCCCATCCCAATCCATCGGATATTTTAAGTTTCTAAATGATTTAGACGTTGTATCAGTTGGATGTTCAGCTGAGGGTAGAATTACAGTATTTGGTAACGGAACTCCGAGTGTATCCGCTAACGCATTATTAAAAAACTTATCATCAGCACTCCACCAAAACGGATTGTTGATTACGTTGGTTCCTGTTAAAGCGGCATTCTTTAAAAAAGCGCGATAGAAAGGAACATCCTGAGAGATTCTATCAATAATCACGGCGTATTCGCCACCTTTATTATGAACTACTTTATCAATAGAAACGGCTTCGGCAATAATTCCTTTTTCACCTTTAGAATTTACTTTGTCTATAAATGCTTGCGGATAAGTATCTTCCATTCCGAATAATATTCCAATCTTTTTCATGTTTGTATAATTTAATGTCTTAGTTTGATTATTTTAGAAAAATTTGATTCGTGATAAATAATGTGGAAACATTTCACGCCAAACTGGCCAATCGTGCTCTTTGTCTTGCCTGATGTCGAGCCAATGAGGCACTTCCTTTTGAGATAAAATTTTACTTAACTTTAAATTGGCATCAAAACAAATATCCCAATTAGATGTTCCCAAAATAATATCCATGTTCCATAGTTCTCCATCATTTAGTCCGTGCAGGTAATCTTCGGGAGAATTGTAAAAAACATCATCATCCCAATGGCCATCCATAAAACTTTTTATAGAAAAGGCACCACCCATAGAAAAAACATGACTCACATAACCCGGATGTTTAAAAGCAAAATTGACAGCATGATAGCCTCCAAAACTGCATCCTGCAACTGCAACTTTTCCGACGCCAGTGTTGTTTTTTATACGTTCCACTAGTTCATGACATATCATTTTATCATACCAAACATGATTTCGAATGCGGTGAACAGGATGAATGGATTTATTATAAAAGCTGTCTTTATCGATACTATTGGGACAAAATATTTGAATCAATCCTTGGTCAATATACCAACGAGCACTTTCAATTAATCCTTGGTCTTTGTTTTCGTGAAAACTCCCCATTGAAGTAGGGAAGAGGATAACCGGATATCCTGCATGACCAAAAACTAGCATTTCAATTTCACGGCTTAAATTGGGTGAATACCATTTAAAATATTCTTCTCTCATAAAATGTTATTAGATTAACAATTATAATGAAAAAAACGTTGTAAAATCCGTAAAAATAAATAAATAGTGAACTATTGCGATATGCTTTTTAAAGATATTTAGTTTTTAAATTATCTTTAAAAAAAAGATTGAAATCTGCAGTTGATTTTAATATTCATCAACAATACTAGCTATTGCTCTATAAGCTGTAACTGGCTTTTCAGGCGTTCGATAAGCATATTCATCATGCGCTTGTTTAAATTAGAGGATATTTGAATGTATTCTGCATATTCCCCTAAGGTAAAAAAAGCGATAATCATTCCTTTTAAAGAGTTTCTAAACTTGATGTCGCGGTGGATTACATTTTCAATGTAGGCCATTTTCTTTTCGGGAGTAAGACTAAAATAGACGCCTTTTTGCTTTACAGCATAATTAATAAAGACTTGAATAACCAAGTCATTTTGCAGTTTCAAAATAGGGCGAAGGGTTCTATTTTGAAATACCTCTTCAGCTGAGGACTGCGTAGTAATCGTACCTAAAGTTTCTCCTCGCAATTCTAAAACTGTAGTGTCTCTCGCTTCCATTGTTTTTTTTTAAAGTTATAAAAAAACCTCTGTTAAAAAACAGAGGTCATTTTATAGTTATTAATAATTAATTGTTAATTATTTCACTTTGAAAACAGTTTTACGAACTAGACGTCTTGCCCATTCTGATTTTTTATCAACCGAATCGTCTTCACCATTTGATAATACATTCAATCTAGATTCTGAGATTCCAGCTTTAACTAGAATAGTTTTCACAGCTTGAGCTCTTTCACTAGCTAATTTGTTGTTGTAAGTTGCTCCACCAATTTCATCTGCATATCCAGAAATATCAACCGATTTGTCTGCATTGTTTTTTAAGTAATTTAAGATAAAGCCAATATTACTAGCCGATGCTGTATTAGGCATATTTTTACCTGTGTCAAAATAAGCTGCAATATAACCGTCATTGATTAATTGTAAAATGGCACTTTCTGACGCCGCTGCACTTGTTGTGCTGTTATTACTGTTAATTGTATTATTAACATATTTTTCTAACTCATCCGGAACACCATTGTTATTTTTATCAACCATTCTACCTTTAGTATCAACTGCAACACCTGCAATTGAGTTCTGTTCAGCATCTAAATAATCTGGCACACCATCTTTATCACTGTCATTCATTAATTCTTCGATTTCACCAATTCTATTGTTTAATGAATCCATTTTGGCATCATTTTTATCTTGAATTATAGCCCAATCTCCATGAATTTTTCCTTTACCAATAGCAACTGAAATTCCAATTGAAGTTCGGGATAAACTTCCCACTAAGTTATTGCTCGGAGTTGAAAATGTAGTTCCGTCCCAGTTATAATGCTGTCTAAGGTTAGAGTTTATTGTAAAATCAGCAAATACACTCACATTTTTGAATATTCTAAATTGTGGTGCAATTCCAGCAGCTAGACCACCAT
The DNA here is from genome assembly GCA_038202695.1 of Flavobacteriales bacterium. GTDB lineage: Bacteria > Bacteroidota > Bacteroidia > Flavobacteriales > Flavobacteriaceae > Flavobacterium. The sequence goes on along the minus strand of JBBRET010000029.1, from coordinate 7,244 downwards.
TCCATTCGGTTTTGGTTTGAGGTCCGATTTGTGGTGTCATGCGAGATATTTGGAAACCTAAATGAAATAATAATCCAAATCTGCCTGCTTGTTTTTGAATGTCAAATAATCGAGTTAAATTAACAACTCCTTCACCTGAGAACTGATGGTGTTGCATTTGAAAAGGCAAACTACCCGAATTATTTTGTTCTTGAAGATTATCTACTAATAAATTTGCTTTAACTCCAAATTTTGGACTAAACATATACCTAGCACCAATGCTGAAATGATTGAATGCTACACCACCAAAAAATTTACCTGGATTGTTTCCGTAATACCCTTCAGTGTATGGCTTTGAACCTTTAGCTTGACCAAACTGCCCTTCTATAGACCATTTGTTGAAGGTTTCTCCAACCAATTCTTTGTCTGGTTCTGCGGCAATAAGTTCTAGGGGAGCTTTAGCTTTTTTATCTTTTTTTTGAGCAGTTGTAGTTGCTGTAATACATAAAAAAGGTATCAATAATAGTAAACTTTTGTTCATATGTTTTGATTTATGTTTATTAATGAAATGTTAAATCGTTGCAAATATAAATGTTTCCATCTAATAATCAAGTTTTTTATTCAGTATTGACTTTAAATAAGAGGTTTATGCTACAAAATCACTTTTGTCAGATGGCATTTCATAAATTTCTAAATCGAAAAATTTAATGGATGCGAAAATATGATCAAAAATATCGGCCATAATATATTCGTAATTTTCGAAACTTTTATCATTTGAAAAGGTATAAATCTCCAGTGGAATTCCCTGCGGAGTAGGTTGCAATTGTCTGCAAAGCAATATCATATCCTTATTCAATCCTGGATATTGAACTAAGTATTGGGTAATGTATTTTCGGAACAATCCAAAATTGGTCATGTTTCTGCCGTTAATCAGTAATGATTTGTCTATTTGATTCGAATTATTGAATTTTTCGATTTCATCTTGACGCGTTTCAATATAACTAGTAACTAATTGGATTTTCTTTAAATCCATTAGTTCATCCTCACTTAAAAAACGAATGGAATTTGCTTTAATTAGAACATGTCTTTTAATCCTTCTGCCTTCTGAATTCAACATTCCGCGCCAGTTTCTGAAGGAGTCAGATATTAAACTATAGGTCGGAATTGTAGTTGTTGTATTGTCAAAGTTTCTAACTTTTACAGTAGCCAAATTAATTTCAATAACATCACCATCGGCACCAAATTTGTCAAAAGTAATCCAATCACCTACATGAACCATATCATTCAATGATACCTGAACACTGGCTACAAAACCTAAAATGGTATCTCGAAATATTAAAATGATAATGGCCGAAATTGCACCAAAAGCACCCAGCATTGAGTTTGTAGTGATATCAAAAATCTTAGAAACTACAAAAACAAAAGCAAATATCCACAACACAATCATAATTACCTGAATGTAACTATCAATGGGTTTATCGCTGTATTTCGGATTCATTTTTAAATGATCCCGCAATGCATTAAAGATGGTTTTAATAATCCACAAACTTAATAAAACGATATAAATGGCAACAAGTTTTCCGAATAGAGATTCCCAATAAACAAATTCCTTCAAAATAATTGGAACCGATTTATAAATGAACAAGAGCGGTATTAAATGCGCAATGTATTTTGCAGTTTTATTAGAAACTAATAAATCATCGAATGTAGTTCGGGTTCTTCGAGCTAAAATAATCATGATTCGAACCAATAAAAATCTGAATATCAAATAGATGATATAAGACAAAACAGAAAGAATGAAAATATTGACTACCAAGCTCAAGTAAGCCGATAGCGTTTCTCCTAAATCCAACTTCTTGAAAAGTGGATAACACCAACCAAATATTTTCTCAACTAGTTTATGCATTTCTCAAATATTTTTTCTCAATATAAAAAGTACCAAAAGGAAGAAGTGACGCTATTTGAACTGTAAAAAACTCTTTTACGGTCCATTTTTGATTATTCCAAATTAAAAAAGCCAAAAGCACATAGGAAATGAATAGCACGCCGTGAGCCATTCCGATTGGAAACAATAAAGTTTTATAAAGTATGCTATCAAACTGTTTTATAATTAACATATTAAAAAACAGCACTAAATAGGAAACGCCTTCTGCAATTGCAACGAACTTAAAAATTTTGGTCATGATTTAATATTTGGGAGCAAAATTAAGTAATAACATTATAACGAAGTAAAAAAGCAGTTACTTTTGTTACTATAAAAAAAATATGAGTAAAAGAGATTTAAAAAAGTATTTAACCGACCTCAATAAAGAACAGTTAGAAGAGCAGCTCATTGATTTGTACGACAAGTTCAGTGAGGTAAAAGTCTTTTACGATTTTGCATTTAATCCTAATGAAGACAAATTGGCTCGAGAAGCAAAAGTTAAAATAGCCTATGAATATTTTCCCGTGAGAGGAAAAAGGCCCAAAATGCGCCGCTCAGTTGCACAAAAATTCATCAAACATTTCCGAACTCTTGGTGTAGATGTCTTTGTTATTGCTGACATCATGTTGTATACCATAGAAATTGCGCAAGCATTTTCTGCTGATAAAGTAGTTAAGCAAGAATTGTTTTTTAAAAGTATGTTGACTTCCTTTCAACAAGCGATTAGTTTTTTGATTGAAAACGAAATCTTGAATGAATTTAAAGATAGAGTAGTGGCTGTAAAAGAGGCTACAATTGAACAAAATTGGGTTAATCAGTATGAATTCAATGCCATAATTGAACGCTTTGAATATTAATTTTTTGTAAAAAAACTACTTTGATTTGAATATAACTCTTTTTTAGATGTACTTTTGCAAAATTGTAAAAATTGCCATGTCTCATAAAGATTTTAGTTCGGAAATTGAAGAGAAAAAGGAGTTGTATGGCTACCAGAAAGGCGATATTGACAAAATTTTTAACCGATTAGACAATGCCTCAAGTAATTATCATTTGTTGTATCAATTGCCGACAGGTGGTGGAAAAACGGTTATTTTTTCAGAAATAGTTAGACGCTATTTATCGCAGCACAATAAAAAAGTAGTCGTGCTGACCCATCGAATTGAACTTTGTAAGCAAACTTCTAAAATGCTTAAAGGATTTGATGTAAAAAACAAAATCATCAATAGCAATATTAAAGAATTACCCGATCAGGATGAATATTCTTGCTTTGTAGCTATGGTTGAAACCTTGAAAAACCGATTGAATGATGAAAAATTGATGATTGACAACGTTGGATTAGTCATCATTGATGAGGCGCATTATAATTCGTTTCGCAAACTATTTAGTCAATTCAAAAAATCTTTTATTTTGGGCGTTACTGCCACGCCATTGAGTTCAAATATTAAGCTGCCAATGCATAATAATTATGACGAACTTATTGTGGGGGATACGATTCAGTCATTAATAGATAATGGTTTTTTAGCAAAAGCAACTACTTATAGTTATGACGTTGGATTGACCTCATTAAAAGTCGGAATTAATGGTGATTATACGGTGAAATCTTCAGATGATTTGTATATGAATATGGTAATGCAAGAAAAATTATTACATTCTTATACTGAAAAATCATTGGGAAAGAAAACCTTAATCTTTAACAACGGAATTAATACTTCGCTCTATGTTTATGAAACTTTCAAAGATGCAGGATATATCATTAAACATTTAGACAATACTACAAGTGTTGAAGATCGGAAAGATATTTTACAATGGTTTAAAAAAACACCCGATGCCATTTTAACTTCAGTTGGAATTTTGACTACAGGTTTTGACGAGCCAACTGTAGAAAGCATCATATTAAATCGTGCAACCAAATCTTTAACACTATATTTTCAGATGATTGGACGTGGTTCTCGTAAACTACCAAACAAGAATAATTTTACCGTTATTGATTTGGGAAACAATGCTTTGCGCTTTGGATTGTGGAATGACCCTGTAGATTGGCAGCATATATTTAGATCGCCCGAATATTATTTAGAAAGTCTTAGAGAAGATGCTGACATTGAAACAAACTTTAGATACGAAATGCCCGAAGCCATTCGCAAAATGTTTGCCAAAACATCAGATATTACCTTGGACATAGAAGAAGAATTTAAAAAAGTTATTGCTCAAAACAAACGCTCTAAAGAAGTTCTTGAAAAATCTATAAATCAACATGCTTTAATGTGTGTCGAAAACACCTCAGAATTAAATCAAGCTCGTATGCTTTCAAAATTATTATCTGATGATATTGAAAGCCGAGTCAGAAGATTCGTTAATTGTTTAGGTAAAACCAGTAAAAATTACCGTGAATGGCTGATGGAAGATTATAAAACCAAATTAAATTTGGCTATTGGTAAAAAGTTTAGAGAACTTAATTTCTGATATTTGACTTTAGAAAAGGGAGTTTAAACATCATAAAATCAATAATTTAAATCACAGTATACAATTAAATAGTATATGATATAAATGAACTATAATTTATATTATGTAAAATAGAATATTTAAATTTGGTTGCCTTACTTTGTTACTATCTTTATTAAATGTTTTTAAAATATGGTTTCTTCTTCCCTTAAGCTTTACTATTTTTGTCTAGATTTTTATATAAATAATTTCAATGAGTAATTCAATTGCTGAAAATATCGCTAATTTTTTAAAAGAATATGCACCATTCAATTATTTGAGTCATGACGAATTAATTCAAGTGGCCACAAGTGTTGGTGTTGTTAGTGTCGATAAGCACAAAACGTTATTTCAAATCAATGATAAACTTCATGACAGCTTTTATGTTGTTGCCTCAGGAGTTATAAATCTTTCGGTTATTGCTGACGCAGATGAAACATTATTAAATAAATGTTATCCTGGGGATGTTTTTGGTCTACGTCCCTTTTTTGCAAAAAACAATTACATGATGACGGCTAAATCCCGAGAAGACAGTATTGTATATGCTATTCCAATTGTAAATTTCAAAGCTTTTGTGGCTCAAAATTCGCAGGTTTTAGACTTTTTATTAGAAAGTTTTGCAACAAATACCCGAAATCCTTTTGATAAAGAAAATCGAGGCAAACTGATAACTGACAATGTTTTTACTGAAAATCAACAAGGAGAAATCCAGTACTTTCAATCGCTAGCATACAATAAAACCCCATTAAAAGTAAGCATCACTAGTATTGTCAAAGATGTTGCTCAATTGATGACCGAAAATTTGCTAGACAATGTTATCATAACGGATCAAAATTTTCCAATTGGAATCGTCACAGACACGGATTTTAGGTCTAAAATAGCCAACGGTAGATTTCCCTTAATTTCTACTATTGATAGAATCATGTCTTCTCCCGTAATTACAGTTCCTGAAAATGTTTCAGTTGCTGAAGCGCAACTTTTGTTATTAAAACACAATGTTTCTCACCTTTGTGTAACTAGTGATGGATCGGATAAATCCGATGTCAAAGGTATCATTTCTGAACATGATTTGATAGTAGCTCAAGCAAATAACCCCGGAGTTTTAATAAAGGAAATTAAACGTTCCCTTTCTCCTAAAGAATTGAAACAAGTTCGTGAAAAACTAAGTGATCTGATTCAAAGTTCTATAGCCAAAAACATTCCATTACCCCATATTTATAACATATCAGGTGAAATAATCACTGCCATTATTAAACGTTCAATAGAATTGTCAATTTTAGATTTAGGTTCTCCTCCTGCCCGTTTTGCATGGTTTAGTATTGGAAGTCAGGGTCGAAAAGAACAGTTCTTAACCACCGACCAAGATAGCTTTTTAGTTTTTGAAGATGTTGCCACAGAGAACTACAGAGATGTAAAGGATTATTTTTTAAAATTAGCAAAAAGAACCACTACTATTCTCGAAAAAGTAGGTTATGAATTTTGTCCCAATGGTCATATGGCAAGCAATATGCTGTGGTGCAAATCGATGTCTGATTGGATCAAACAATATAACAACTGGATGAAAACTCCAGGTGATAAAACAAACGATATCAGCAGTATCTTTTTTGATTATGAATTTGTTTTTGGTGAAGGTAAAATTGAAGATTCTCTAAATGAAGTAGTTTTTAATAACACGAAAAACAATGCACTTTTCTTTGATTATCTCGGAAATGATGCCCTAAGAAAAAATCCACCATTAAACTTTTTCAAAAAGTTCAATCTCGAGGAAGAAGGTGAAAATAAGGGTAAATTTGATATCAAGAACCGAGCAATTATGCCTTTAGTTGATGCCGCTCGTCTTTTTGCCATAAATTTAAATTTGAAAGGAATTAATAATACCTATCTTAGATTCAAACAATTAGCCATTACCGATCCAAAGTTTTCAGAAATTTATTTAAACGCTGCTGATGCTTTTCTAATTCTATCGAAATTCAGAACGCTTGAAGGGTTAAAAAATGATGGCAATGGGAATTTTATTAATATTGAGGAATCAAATAAAGTTGACAAAGAAAAATTGAGAAACGCGCTCTTTCCGATGCGAGATTTAGAAGAATTAATAAAGGATAAATTTCAATTAACTCAATTTTCATAACATGTTAGATTGGATTAAAAATATCAATAAAGAATATCCAGAATTTTGGAAATTGTATTTGGCAAAATTTGAAACCAAATCCAATAGATATGTCATTTTAAATACTGAAACTACAGGCTTAAACCCCAAGAAAGATGTGATTTTGTCCTTTGGAGCTCTTGGTGTAGTGAATGATATTATTAAGATTGGTGATAATTTTGAAGTTGTCATTTTACAATACAAATACCTGCATGACAATGGCTTATCTAATGAGTTTTTGATAGAAAGTAAATTGTCAAAATTAGCTGAACCACAAGCGATTCAATCACTTGTAGATTATATTGGAAACGCGGTTTTGGTCGGACACCGAATTCATTTTGACATAGAAATGATAAATGATGTTTTAGAAAAAATGGATTGTGGAAAATTGAAAAATGAAGCGCTAGATGTGGAAATCATGCATCAGAAATTACTTGATGTAACCAAGTCCTTTACCTTAGATGATTTAATAAGTCATTATAAACTTCCTCCAAACCAAAGGAATTCTACTTCTGACGACGCTTATTCTATTGCTTTATTGTTTCTGAAATTAAAAACACGATTAGGATTTAAATAAAAAAAATCCCGATAATTATCGGGATTTTTCGATCTGTCAAAATCAAACAAAACAATATTCAAACTATTATTTTCTCGTTGACATACATTTATGATTTAAGGTCTCTTTTTCATAAACATATTGGTGTAATATTTTTT
>JBBRET010000028.1:0-37439 GCA_038202695.1 Flavobacteriales bacterium | reverse complement strand
TTTACACTTGGTAATGGCAAATTATTTTCATCATTTACTAACCCATTTATGGTTTGTGAATTGGCTATTGTAGTACCTAATAAGAGCACCAAAATACTATAAAGGATTTTCATAAAACTGAGTGTTAATTTTACTACTGCTAATATAGTAAATTACATCGTTGTAGTAGTTTGTATTAAATCACTACATCTTTACATCAAAAAATAATATTTAAAATATAATATATTGAAATTAAGCAATTTAAAATGTCAAACTATTGCTAATAACACATCTTACATTTTATTATTTGATGTAGCTATGATGTATTATAAAAGGATAAAAAAATAAGTAAAATAATCTATTATTGATAAAAATACACAAAAAATTATACGTTTATCATAAATTTAGAAAGACTTACATCTTGATGCAACGCTAACTTTTTTCTCAATCTGTAGCGATGGAGTTCTACACCTCTAAAAGAGATATTTAATAATGGCGCAATTTCCTTTGATGATAAGTTCATTTTTAAATAGATGCAAAGCTTAATATCCTTTGAAGTAAGTTGCGGATATTGTAGTGATAGTTTGTGAACAAATTCCTCATGGCTTTGCATTAAGTTTTTCTCAAAACTTTGCCACTCCTTTTTATTAATGGCGTTAATCTTAATCGACTTTTTGATTTTGCTTTTAAGCTGATTGATGTCGAATTCGTTATCCAATACATGCTGAATACTTTCTATCATTTCTGACTGCTTAGCTATTGAAAGTGATTTACCTGCAACTTCAGAAGCTTTAGACTGTACTTGAATTTCTAGCATGTGTTTATCATATTCCTGCATTTTTAGCTTGTTTTCGGCAATCAATTCTAATTGCAGAATTTGCTTTTGATGCTTGAGCTCTTCTTCTTTTAGTTTTAACTTCTCCAAATACCGAATCTTATTCCACTTATAATACAAATAGAAACTACCCGAGATTAAAAGTAAGTAGACCAATATCATCCAAAAAGAAAAATACCAAGGCTTTTCAACATAAAATTTATAATCAGCCACTGCTACGTACTTTTCTCCGTTATGCGTGTAGATTTTTAAATTTTGACTCCCACTCGATAAATTGTTCAAGGTTATACTACCTGATTTTATTGGCAAATGTTCATTGCTATTATTTAAATTGTAAAATAATGCAGCTCTATTATATCCGTAATATTCAGAGATAACTGATACTTCTAATGGTTGATTATATTTTATTGAAGTGTTATCGTCGACTATTTTTGCCTGATAAAAAGCCTCAACAGTAATTTTTTGTTTTTTGATTTTGGTACTTTTTAATTCAAAGGACAAGAAACCATCATCAAGATTCATCAACAATTGGTTACCCACCCTAAAAACCTTAGTATCTTGATTTATCAACTTTCCAGAATAGTATTTCTCCGGAATTAATTCCCAACTATAAGTGGCCTCTTTTTGGTCAATAATGTATAATAATTTGTCTTTCAATACTATAAAATTGGAATTATTTACGGGAATAATCTCGGAAATATCCTTGAAGTTTTTGTTAAAAATAGCATTCTTTTCTAGCGTGTTGGAAATGGAATTAAAATGATACCAAATGGAATCTATATAGAATAATAGCTCATTTTTAAAATTAAAAATCTTTACTCCGTAGTCGTTCCAAATTTTATTTTGTTGGGTTATGTTCTCCACTTTTTCAACTTTATAAAGTGCGTTAAAAGTGATTCGGTACAAACTCCGGTAATTGTCTACTGCCCAAAGCTCTTTAGGCTTATTTTGTGCAATGTTTTTAATAGGTTTAGTTAAGTCGCTAACAATTGAATACTTAGAAAAATCTATGGGAGAATTGTAAACTATTATACCCGAGTAATTGGCCTGAAAATATTTATTGTCGTAATCACTTTCTTGAAACTTCCATCCACCACTAATAGAATTGACCTTTTTAAGCACTTCATTTTCATAAACAAATGTCCCGTCATTGTGACCAATAATATACTTAGAACCAACTTTATGTATGTCCCAAACTTGTCCTTGTGAATTGGCTAACAATTGAAGATTCTTGTCTTGGTATTTAAATACCCCATGATTAGAACCTAATAAATAGCCATTTTGAAGAGGTGCCAAAGAGTAAACTGAACCTAAAACTCCGGAATTATCTGAGAAGATAGTGTATGGAGAATTAATTTCAATATGTGAAATTCCATTATCCAATCCCAACCATAAATCATTTTCTTTATCGAAACCTATACAAAGAACCGAATTGTTGATTAGCGAATTATTCCGATTAATGTTCTGATAGGAATTCGATTTTAAATCAACTATATAAACTCCTTTGAAAGCAGTTCCAATTACCAGCCTGTTGTCATCGATAAACTTTGCCGTAATAATAATTTCTTTCTTCAGAATTGGATTTAAAGAGTTGCGCCACGGAATAAGTTTTCCATTTTCTTCAACAAAAACGCCATTTTTTTGGGTAAAAATAAAAGGTTGTCCTTTATTTGAAGCAATGCCATGAATGATATTGTTTTCTAAACCTTGCCATTTTTTAATTTTTTTAAAAGTTTTATTCTCATATAAATATACCCCATCAGTGACTGAGGCCGCATAAATTTTGTCATTTACAACAAAACAATACGAAATTTGAAACGGAATCCTAATCTTAGCGACATGGTTGTCTTCCAATACAAAAATCTCATTAAAAGACTGAAAATAGATTTTATTATGATGTTTGAAAATTTTCCAAATTTCTTCATTGATAGAGGCACCAGTAAAAAGCTTTTTATCCCAACTTAATGAAGTATAAATCATTTTCCCTTTGCTGCGCTTCCAATATCCGAATTCGTTATACGAACCAGAATATACCTTATCACCATCAATAAAAACGGAGCGTAAGATAGTTTTATTCGGAAGGCTATACTTTTCCCATTTTACACCATTATAGCGCAATAAATAATGATTGTTAGCATAATAGATCGCATTATCACTTCCTTGGGCAACGCTCCAAACCTGGTTATCACCAAAATAATTAGACTTTGTAAAATTTTCAACAAAGGGCAGCAGTTCCTGAGCATGAACAGTATCTAAGGAGAGGAATAATAAAAAATATAAAAATACCTTTTTCACATGTATGGGTTAATCCATCCAAATGTAAAAAAGATATTGTAATAAAGCCACATTTTTAGCGTTGAAAAATAGAGTTAGAAGCCATTACTGCTTTCCATCAACGTAATCTTGAAGATAGGCAAAACGAGGCGTTAATTTTCCGTTTTCAGTAATTTTAGCACGTTGCAAAATTCCGTCTTTGTCGTTATTAAAAAAAGCCGGAATTACGTGTTCCATAAACATTTCACCAAAACCTTCACTGGCATCTTTGGGCAGTTCGCAGGGTAAATTATCAACCGACATGACTACAATTGCAGCCGGATGTGTATAGGGTACTTCCTTGTTCTCATTTGGTAAATAACCAAAAAATGGATCCGCAATTGTTGAAGCTTTAATTGTACAAGCAATAGGTCCGTCAACATCACAAGAAATATCGGCCACCACTTTTATTTTATTATCAACAGCCTGAAGCATTTCGCGAGTTAAAATGTTTGGTGAACCATTCCCGTGAAAATGTCCAGCCATGAAAATATCGGCAACTTTGGTAAAACGTTCAAAGTTTGAAGTATATTCATGTGGGTTTTTATAGAAATCACGGTTGTTTTCTGACTTAGTACCGTCAATTCTTTTGTTATAATCTAAAACATCAATTTGAGTATAAACGGGTTGTGAATAGATTTTATTCAGAAAATCATTAACCGAAACTTGTTTGAGTTTCATGCCATCTAAAATTTCTTTGGCTCCCATTCCCACTTTTCCGTGACCAGTCAAAACGATTTTGATGTTGGGTAGGGTTTGTCTTTTCAGACGAGTAATTAAATCTTCCTTTGTTTGCAGGGTTTCCGCTTTAGCGATGGTAAACAAATCATATTTTATTCCAAATGCTCTAAAACCATTATATGCACCAACAATTCCAGCATAACGACCAAAACCAATTAAACGTCTGTTGTGGGCATCTACTATAGTTTCATGATCATAAAGTTCGATATTTTTATCAAGTATCGCTTTAAGTAATTTTTGATTATGCTGCTGTTTTTTAATAGTATGTGAAAAGAAAAAATACTTTTTATTTGGAATTAAATAAGCAACAGGAATCTCTTTTACTCCAAAGAAAACATCGCAATCTGAGATATCGTCTGCAACGTCAATACCTAAATTTTTATAGGCATCATCATTAAAAACGCGTATGTCTGAACGTTCAACTTTGATAACTGCTTCAGGATGCTCGTTTTGCAAACGAACTAATTCTTCCGGAGTAAAAACTACTCTTCTATCAGGTGGATTTTTTCTTTCTTTTATAATTCCGAATCGCATTGGGCAAATTTATATTGGTGCCAAAAGTAGTTGTAACGAAATCGATTTCAAAGCTTTTTTTAAAAAATAAAGGGATTGTTACCAATTGTTTGACTTGTCAAAAAATCATTGTGGAAAACGTGTTAATAGCTTTCTCAAAAACTAATTTTACACCTTTGCTGAATACCTATATTTGACTTTTTCCAATACCACAATAATGACATTCAGATTTACCCAGTATATATTTCTATTTATAGCCCTCAGTATCCTTACCGTTTCTTGCTCTAAACTTGAAAAAACAGAAGAAGGCATTGTTAAAGTTAATAAAAATGGCATTCCGGTCATGATGCCTTTGCAGGAAGAAATGCCCAAACTTTCGACAGCATTTATCAATGATAAAAAATTTGGTGTGAGTCGGTATTTTGATAAAACTTGGTCAGAAAAAAACGATAATGTGGCTTTTTTGGTGGCCAAAAATGGTCAGATTATTTATGAAAACTATATGGGTTTCGCCAATAAACGAACTGGCGAGATGATTACCAAAGACATGCCACTGCACATTGCCTCAGTCAGTAAAGTGCTGACCTCTACAGCTATTTTAATGTTGATTGACGCAAAGAAGATTTCAATTGACCAGAAAGTAACTACACTAATTGAGAATTTTCCATACCCAGACGTGACCATTCAAACCTTACTAAATCATCGAAGCGGCATGAAAAATTACGCCTATTTCACATTTGAGAAGGGCAATTGGGACAAACACAAAACCCTAACTAACGAAGATATTGTGAAGGTGATGATTGAGAAAAAAATTCCGTTAGAAACCAAAACCGATAGCCGTTTTAGTTACTGCAACACCAACTATGCCCTATTGGCTTTGGTGATTGAAAAAGTAACTGGGTTGAAATATTCAAAAGCCATGAAAGAAATGATTTTTGATCCGTTGGGTATGACGCATACTTTTGTGTTTGACATTGAAAAAGACCGCGAAATCATTGCACCGTCTTACAAAGGAAACAACACGGAAATAGGTATTGATTATTTAGACGGAATTTATGGTGATAAAAACATCTACTCTACTCCAAGAGATTTACTAAAGTTTGATAAAGCCCGCTACGCTCCGTTTTTCTTGAATCCAGATTTGCTAAAAAAAGTTTACAAAGGATATAGCTACGAAAGTAAAGGCACTCGAAATTACGGTTTAGGTGTCCGACTGATTGAATGGGAAAAAGGGGAACCCTTTTATTACCACAATGGCTGGTGGCATGGCAATACTTCATGTTTCATCAACCTTCGAAAAGAAAAAGTTACAATGATAGTGTTATCTAACAAATACACCAAAAAGACCTACCAAACCAAACGATTGGCGGTACTATTTGGTGATTATCCCTTCAAGCTGCAGGATGACGGAGAAGAATAAAGTAATGCTCCTTCACAACTTAAAAATTGAATTTGGTAATTTCCAATTAAAATTCCTTATGTTTGGTTACAAGGTTTGTATCAAGAATCACATTGAGATGGCTTTAGTATAATTAGGGTATTAGCTTGAAGGGTTTACAGGAAATTTATGAATGATAATTTAAGTAGAAAAAATAACTTCGATTTTTTAAGATTGTTATTTTCTTCATTAGTAATTTTTTCACATTCGTTTTCATTGACAAAAAACAATGAAGTGCTGCTGGTTATTACTAATAAGCAAGTTGATTTCGGATCTCTTTCCGTTGATGTCTTTTTTGTAATTAGTGGTTTTTTAATTTTCAATAGTTTAAAATACAGTAAAACACCGCTAAAGTATCTTTTCAAAAGATTCCTTCGATTGTTTCCTGCGCTATTCTTTATGCTAGTATTTTCACTTTTAATATTAATTGTTGTTTATACCGGAGACAATATTTTTAAACAAGTTGATTTTTACTCCTATTTACCAAATAACTTAAGCTTGTACAGAATTCAGTATGACGTGAATCATATATTCGAAGGAAATCCATTCCCAAAAGCAATTAATGGAAGTTTATGGTCTTTACCCTATGAATTCACAATGTATTTATTTCTTCTTTTGCTATTTCCATTTAAAAAAAATCGAAAAATTGTACTAATTGTTTTAGGACTTAGTTTTTTAATTTCATTTTGCGCAGTTACAATTCGTCCTTCGTTTTTAAGTTCTATTTTATCATTTATTCGATTAGAATCAGAACAAATGTATCGATTAGCTACTTTTTTTATTTTGGGAAGTATTTTAAGTTTGTTTAATTTAAAGAGAATCAACAACACTATTATCAAAATAGTACTCTTGCTCTTGATTATAATTTCATTAGTTTTTAATTTTTACAAAATCACTTCCTTCTTTTTAATACCAATATTAGTTATACTTATAGGTTTATCCTACTCAAAATTACTAGCTTATTTACCTGAAAAATTTGGAGACATTTCTTATGGCGTATACATATATGGCTTTATCATTCAACAAACGCTATTAAATTATTTTAACTTAAATCCCTATTCTCTAACATTTTTGAGTTTAATTCCAACATATGTTTTATCTTATTTATCATGGCATTTTATTGAAAAGAAATTTTTAAAATACAAAAACTATGTGTGACCGTTTATTTTAGAATTATAAATTATTTTTCTTTTTGAAGAAATATCAAAATCGCGGTGCTATAAGTTCATTTAAAAACAAAAAATAAATATATTTTCGGTATTTTAGCCTCATGATTCGATTGTCTATTTTGGGTTCCGGAAATGTGGCGCAACATCTTATTCAAGCCTTCAGTAATAGCACTGAAATTGAATTGGTTCAAGTATTTGCCCGCAAACCAGATGCTATTGCTCATCTGATTTCAAGAGATAAAATCACCTCCAACATAAACGACTTAAAACCCTCAGAATTGACCATTATAGCTGTTTCGGATGCTGTTATCACTAAAATAGCATCGCAACTTCCGTTTGAAAACACCTTGGTTGCACATACTTCGGGAAGTCTCTCTTTAGCTGCATTAGATGGAAAGAACCGGAAAGGTGTTTTTTATCCGCTGCAAACTTTTTCTAAAGCAAAAGAGGTCGATTTTAAAACAATTCCGATTTGCATTGAAGCTGAAAATGAAGCTGATTTCAAACTTTTAAACACTGTAGCCCAATCAATTTCGAATTCAGTTACCAAAGTCAATTCCGAACAACGAAAAGCGTTGCATGTTGCGGCAGTTTTTGTGTCGAACTTTACAAATCATCTGTATCAGATTGGGAACGAAATCTGTGTCGAAAACAAATTATCATTCAACATGTTGAAACCTTTAATTCAAGAAACAGCAAATAAAATTTATACACTTTCACCTTTGGAGGCCCAAACCGGTCCAGCCAAACGCAAAGACACTCAAACAATTAATGCGCATTTGAACTTTTTGACCCACGAAAACCAGAGAGAAATTTATAAAATGCTAACAAAATCTATTATCGATAATGGGAAAAAGCTATAAAGAAATATTAAACAACATCACGACCTTCATTTTTGATGTAGATGGAGTGCTGACTGACAGTTCAGTTCACATAGCACCAACTGGCGAAATGCTCCGAGTCATGAATATCCGAGATGGTTTTGCCATGAAAGCAGCTATTGAAAGTGGCTATAATCTTTGCATTATTTCGGGCGGCAGTAATGAAGGAGTACGCATTCGATTGAGAAACCTGGGAATAACAGATATTCATTTGGCTTCACCAGATAAAGTGGCCACGTTTAAAGAATATACGGAACTTTACAACATTAACCCAGAGCAAATTTTGTATATGGGTGATGATATTCCAGATTATCATGTAATGCAGTTGGTAGGCATGCCCACTTGTCCGCAAGATGCCAGTTCAGAAATCAAAGCAATTTCTAAATATATTTCACATAAAAAAGGTGGAAAAGGCGCGGTTCGTGAAATTATTGAACAAGTGATGAAAGTGCAAGGCAAATGGCATTTGTATTATGACGGCAAACACGATTGATTTTAGCTTTATAAAATAAATAATAAATGTACTATTTAAAACTAATAAGATACCAAAACCTACTCCTACTTGCTTTTATGCAGTTGATTTTTCGGTATGGATTCTTAAAATTTCAAAACATTCCGTTAGCATTAAATCATTTTCAATATGGTTTATTGGTTTTATCAACGGTCTTGATTGCCGCCGCTGGTTATATCATCAATGACATTTTAGATCAAGAAACGGATTATGACAACAGACCAAATAGTGTTATTGTTGGTAAAAGTATTTCTGAAAAAGCTGCCTATAACTTGTATTTTGTTCTAAATATTGTAGGTGTTGGTATCGGATATTATTTGGCCAATGTCATTCAGAAACCAAGTTTTGCTGGAGCTTTTATTATCGTTTCCGCTACACTTTATATGTATTCGACCAGTTTAAAACAAATGCTTTTGATTGGGAATATCATTGTAGCCTTACTCCTGTCTTTTAGTGTTTTAATTATCGGATTGTTTGATTTGTTACCGGCAACTTATGACGGAAATCGAGCTGAAATGGGTATCCTATTTTCAATGTTAATTGACTATGCCGTTTTTGCATTTATCCTTAATTTGATTCGGGAAATTGTTAAAGACACGGAAGATGTTGATGGTGATTACAATCAAGAAATGAGCACCTTACCTATTGCGATTGGCGTTCACAAAACTTCAAAAGTTATTTTTGGTTTAGCCATCTTGGCGGTGCTAATTCTTTTTTGGTACATCAACACCTATTTGATGGAAAATAAACTGTACTATGCCGTAATTTACGGATTGGTTTTTGTTATTGCACCCATGATTTTCTTTTTAGTTAAAATTTGGAATGCCAAAACAAAAGAAGAATTTCATTTGCAGAGTACAGTTTTAAAATGGGTTATTTTCTTCGGAATTCTTTCGGTATTTGTAATTACATTAAACATCCATTTTAATGCTAAAGGATAAATTAAAAGAGTACAAAATCATCTTAGCCTCTGGTTCACCCAGAAGGCAACAGTTTTTCAATGACTTGGATTTGGCCTTTGAAATTCGATTAAAAGAGGTAGCTGAAATTTATCCTGATAACTTGCAAGGAGTAGAAATAACCAACTATTTAGCCCAATTAAAAGCTAATGCTTTTGAAGGCGAATTAAACCAAAATGAAATCTTAGTCACCAGCGATACCATTGTTTGGAACCAAAGTAAAGCATTGGGCAAACCCAAAGATTATGAAGATGCTTTTGCAATTCTGAAATCACTATCAAATACAACCCATGAGGTAATTACCTCGGTTTGTTTTAAAACGATTGAAAAAACTGAAACGATTTTTGATGTAACCAAAGTGACTTTCAACATTCTTACTGATGAAGCCATCGTGTATTATCTTAACAATTACAAACCGTTTGACAAAGCTGGCGCTTATGGCATTCAGGAATGGATTGGATTAGTAGGCATTACACGAATTGACGGCTCTTACACCAATGTCGTTGGACTACCAACAGAAAAAGTATTTCAGTACTTGAAAAATTATCATTGAAAACTGTAACTTTACTAAAAACTAACTACTATGGCTGAAACTCTAAAATTTCCAATTTACATCAAACTTGCAGCCGTATTATTTTCTTTAATGGGACTCTTTGTTACCTTATATTTTGGTCAAGAGATCATTTTTCCGATATTACTTTCATTGCTATTTGCAATTATGCTTCGTCCGATTGTGAATTTTTTCATAAAGAGGTTACGCTTTCCTCATTTTATAGCTGTAGTGTTCACTATTATTTTTTTTATATTAATCTTCTTTAGCATAATTTATTTTATATCCATACAAATTAGCGATATGGCCAATGATTGGGGTAAAATAAAAAGCAACTTCTTTTTCCATTTAGAACATTTTCAACAAGTCATTAGAGACAACTTTAATTTAAGTAAACGAGAGCAAAACGAATTCATCACTAAAGCCACAAAAGATAATTTTAATTCTGGCAAGCAAATTGTTGGCAGTACTTTAATTTCGTTTGCCGACATAATCTTAAATGCCACTTTAATTCCTATTTTTACTTTTCTGTTTTTATTTTATCAAAATCACTTTATCACATTTTTAGGTAAATTAGTAAAGCCTGAAAATCACAAAAAACTTCGAGAAGTCCTGATTCAAATCAAGATTGCCGTACAAAGTTACGTTGTTGGATTAGTCTTTGAAATGATAGCGGTTTCTGTATTGACGACCATTGGCTTGTATCTTATCGGTATTGAGTATTTTATCCTACTCGGAATCATAACTGGAATTCTAAATTTACTACCGTATCTCGGAATTTTAGTTGCCGGGGCATTAAGTATTTTAGTGTCGCTCTCTGGTTCCACTGATTTATCAATTGTATTTGGTGTAATTATAGTCAATGTAATTGTTCAGTTAATAGATAACAACATATTGGTTCCTCTTTTTGTAAATTCAAAAGTGCAAATCAATGCGTTTGTTTCAATAGTTGGCATTATCATTGGAAATGTGCTTGGAGGTATTACGGGTATGTTCTTAGCTATTCCGATTATTGCTATTATCAAAGTAATTTTTGACCGTATTGAATCGCTCGAACCTTGGGGCTATTTATTTGGAGATGATTTACCCAAAACTTACGAATGGCATAAAATTAAGATTCCAAGTTACAGTTACCAAAACACTCCCACAAGCATTGATTTTATTTCGGATGTAGCACCAACTTCCCCAACAGAAATGGATCCTGAAAACACAGCAACTGAAACTGATATTAGCGATAAAAAATAAACTTTTACTAAATTACCATGTCATTTTTCTCTAGTTTAACCAAAGAAGTCCTTGCCACTGCTGTCCTTTTGGTAATAGTCTTATTTATGAGGATTATTACAGCTAAATTAATTCGTCGCTATGCGAAAGGCTCTGCTATAATGGAGCACAGAACCAATTTAGTCATCAAGTACATTCATATCTTAATCAATTTACTGGCGGTAGTTGGAATCATTGTAATTTGGGGCGTTCAAAAAAAGGATATTTTCTTTACATTATCTTCTGTTACAACGGTTGTTGGTGTGGCTATGTTTGCCCAGTGGTCCATTTTAAGTAACATTACTTCTGGTGTTATTTTGTTTTTCTTTTTTCCATTCCGAATTGGAGATGTAATTTTGGTACATGACAAGGACTTTCCCATTAAAGCCGAAATTGAAGACATCAAAGCCTTTCATATTTACTTAAAAACACCAGAAGGCGAACGCATTACCTACCCAAATAACTTATTACTTCAAAAAGGAATTTCTATAATCAAACCTAAATTTGATGATCAAGAGTTCACGGATTAACCCCTAAGTGTGTGAATTATAAAACATTTAGCCAAATTTCTATAATAGTGAACTGTTTTTAAAATCACATCTTTGTTTACTCTTATGAAATAAGCAAATGATGAAAAACATACCTATTACAGGCATAAAAAAATACGTTCACAAAAGAACCATCATAATTAGTGAGGAAACCTTGTCGAAAAAAAGCAAAATTGCTGAGTTTTTTAGAAATGTTGCAGATGTCATATTATTTCTCCTAAATATTGTAAAAAACACCTTTTCGAGAGAATTTGAATTCACTGAATTCCTTAAACAATGCTACCAAGTTGGAAACAAATCCTTGCCTTTAATTTCGGTTACTGGTATCGTAATCGGAATTGTATTGACGATCCAATCTCGACCAGTATTAGTTAATTTTGGTGCTGCCACAATGTTACCTGGCATGGTTGCAATTTCAATTATAAGAGAAATGGGACCTGTAATTACGGCTTTAATTTGTGCTGGAAAAGTGGGTTCGAGCATCGGAGCCGAATTAGGTTCGATGCGGGTAACAGAACAAATAGATGCTATGGAAGTTTCTTCTACAAATCCAGTTCGCTTTCTTATAGTTCCCCGAGTTTTAGCTACAACTTTAATGATTCCACTGTTAACCTTATATGCTGATATTTTGGGCATCTTAGGAAGTTGGGTAGCCTCAAACATTAAAGGCGAAGTGAATTTCGTGTTATTTATTTCTCAAGCTTTTGGAGATGTTGATTTTATGGATTTTATTCCGTCTGTAATAAAGTCGTTCTTTTTTGGAGCGGTCATAGGTTTGGTAGGTTGTTACAAAGGTTTTAACGCTGGACGTGGTACTGAAAGTGTTGGAGTTGCCGCAAATTCAGCAGTGGTAGTTGGCTCTTTATTGGTTATTCTAGTCGATTTAATTGCTGTTCAAATAACTGATTTAGTATGAAAAATGTAGTGATTAAAATCGAGGATTTGAAAATTCAATTTGGAACATTAGAAGTTTTAAAAGGGATTTCAATAGCACTATATGAAGGTGAAAACTTAGTGGTTTTAGGAAAATCAGGTAGTGGAAAATCAGTTTTAATAAAATGTATTGTTGGTTTGCTCAACGCTAATTCTGGAAGCATTATCGTTCAAGGTCAAGAAATTACCAATTTAAAATCGAAAGAATTAGATGTGGCCAGAGAAAAAATAGGATTCCTGTTTCAAAGTGGTGCCTTGTATGATTCTATGACCGTGAGAGAAAATTTGAAGTTTCCGTTGAAACGAATCAAAAAAATGCTTACCACAAAACAAATCGATGCCAAAATAGTAGAAACTCTCGAAAATGTTGGCCTTGCTGATGTAATTGACAAAATGCCTTCAGAACTTTCGGGCGGTATGCGTAAACGAATAAGTTTGGCTCGCACCGTAATTGTTGATCCGTCGATAATGTTATATGACGAACCTACAACCGGTTTAGATCCGGTAACCTCTAACGAAATTAGTTTGCTTATCAACGATATTAAAAAAAAATATAAAACTTCCTCCATTATCATTACACACGACATTGAATGTGCTAGAGCCGTTGCCGATAGAATAGTAATGCTAGATGATGGCAAAATATGCAAAGAGGGAACCTTGGCTGATTTTGAAAAATCGGAAGACGAAATGATTCAATCTTTTTTTAAAAATAAAAAACACAATTAAACTTTTAGGCTATGGAAATGCATACACCACAATTTAAATTTCGATTAGGACTATTTATCATCATTGGCATTGCGCTTTTTGTATTGGGAATTTTCATCATCGGAAAACAAAAAAATATGTTCAATCCTGTTTTTAGTTTGAAGTCCAATTTTCACAATGTCAGCGGATTGCAAGTAGGCAACACCGTTCGGTTTTCGGGTATTAACATTGGAACGGTAGACAATATTAGAATTGTTAATGACTCGACCGTTAAAGTTGAAATGTTAATTAAAAAAGAAGTCCAAAAATTTATTAAAACTGATAGTTATGCCGCTATTGGTTCGGAAGGAATTATAGGCGATAAAGTTGTGGTAATTACACAAGGAAATGTGAAAAACAAAATTGTAAAATCGGGACAGCAAATTCCATCCATAGAACCAATTGAGACCGATGCTATCATGCGAAGTTTAAAAATAACTGCTGATAATGCCGCTCTAGCATCCGAGGACATCGTGGGCATAGTAGACAAAATAAATAGTGGTGAAGGAACTTTAGGCAGATTAATTCAAGATAAACAAATGGCTGCCAATATAGACCAAACGATTGTTAATATGAAAAAAAGCAGTAAAAGTTTAGATGAAAATATGGAAGCTGCAAAACACAATTTTTTGCTAAGAGGGTATTTTAAGAAAAAAGAAAAAGCGGCAGCTAAAGCAAAAGAAGCGGCAAGAAAAAAAGCAAAATAAAAAGTATTTATAATGCCTAAAACTAGACGGATTCGAATTTTAAAAAATAATAAAGACCTAATTTCCCCTAATTAGAAATACCAAAATTGAGGCTTAAATAAAAATGTATAAGCCATAAATACAAAAACCTATGAAAACCAAAGGACATAATAATTCACTATACTTTAAAATATTATTTGTCATTTCATTGGGGATTTTATTATTTATCGCAGCGATTACCTATAAGCACATCAACACCATATCAGAATCAACCGATTTAATAGTTAAAACACAAACTGTAAACTTAAAATTAGAGCAACTTTTATCAACTTTAAAAGATGCTGAAACGGGAATTAGAGGATATATTTTAACTTATAATCCGTTATATTTAGAACCCTACAAAGGTTCTAAAACTCGAATTATGAGCTTGCATAATCAACTCATGAAGTTGACTATTGACAATAAGAAGCAACAAGATAACTTAAAAACACTGCTAAATCTTATTAATAAAAGGTACTCTTATTTTGATGCCATAATCAATAATTCTTTTGTCATTGTGCCCACACAAAACGAACAACTCAAAGAAAACATCAAACACGGTAAAATTATCATGGATTCAATCCGATCTGAAACAGATATTATGATTCGGATGGAAACTCAAAATGTAGCCAATAATTATAATTCGTACCAACATCAAACAACCTTTACACCTTTATTTATAATAGGTATGGTATTTTTTGTTTTATTCTTATTGATATTTTCATTCTCAAAAATCAATACCGTTGTCCGGAAATTGCAACTTTCAAATGATAGCTTATTGTTTTCTAGAACTTCAAGTGATCAAGCTGAAATCTTGGGTAATTACAGCAGTTGGTTGTGGAATTTAGACAGTGATAAAATAAACTTTTCTAACAATCATTATCGATTATTGGGTTGTGAACCGCAGTCGTTTGGTGCAACCAATGAGAATTTTTTAAATTTTGTACATCCGGAAGATTATGAGATGGTCAAAAAAGCTTATGAAGAAATAATCCTAAATGAACATTTAGAAACGATATATTTTCGTATAATACAAAAAGATGGAACCATAAGGTTCTTAAAATCGAGTGGAAAATTATTGTTTGACAGTTATAAAAACAGAAATATCGTTGGCAATACCTCAGACATAACCGAAGAACGTTTGGTTAATTTAGCCATTGAAGCCCGAAACCTAGAATTAGAACAAAGCAATAGCGAGTTGGCATCTTTCAACCATGTGGCCAGTCATGATTTACAAGAACCATTGCGAAAAATACAAACCTTCATCTCGCGTTTCTCAGACGAAGATAAAGCCAACTTATCAGAAAATGCAAAAGGGTATTTTGTGAAAATTGAAATAGCGCTCAGTAGAATGCGAACACTTATTGATGATTTGCTTTTATACTCGAGAGCTAATAAATCGGAAAAAGTTTTTGAAAAAATTGATTTAAATGACATCTTTGAGAATGCAAAACAAGAATTGTCTCAAGACATTAGCGATAAAAATGCGAGTATTGAATCGAGAGGTTTACCCAAGTTATCTATCATTCCGTTTCAAATGCAACAGTTGTTCGTGAATTTAATCGGAAACTCCTTGAAATATTCAGATCCTAGTCGGACTCCAAAAATTGTTATTCTTAGCGAAAAAATTCTTGCATCTGACTATCCAATTCTATCAAAACCGGTATCTAAACACTATTATAAAATAGCGTTTACCGACAATGGTTTAGGATTTGAACAAGAATATGCTGAAAAAATATTTATACTTTTTAATCGACTGCACCAATCGAAAAACTATTTAGGAACTGGAATTGGATTAACCATTTGTAAAAAAATTACAGAAAATCACTATGGGTACCTTTCTGCTACAGGAACTTTAAATAAAGGTGCCACTTTTAATTTATTCCTTCCGGCATAAAATTACATTCGAATTGTGTAAGCATTATCAATTAATGATATAAGGTTTTTTACCTTACTCAAAGGTAACTTTGCTTTAAATAAACTGAAGCTGAAATGCTGATCTACTATAATTGAAATTAAATAAATAACTTAAAACTAAAAATCATGAAAAAAATAAAACTGGTAATTGGACTATTTGTCCTTTTTATAACATTTCAAAATCAAGCTCAAGCTGTAGTAAACATAAATTATGGCCCGCCACCAATTTGGGCGCCAAAAGCTCCTGCGGCCGTACAATATTATTACTTACCGGATATCGGAACGTATTATGATGTTCCACATAAGAGCTATGTTTATCAAAATAGAGGTGTATGGGTAAGAACTAAGGCTCTTCCTGCTCGGTATAGAGTATACGATTTGTATCATTCGAGACCTGTTTATCTTACTAATTATAGAGGTAACACTCCCTATGTATATTACAAGCAACACAAGGTAAAATATAAAGGAAATGGGAATTGGAAACAAAACGGTCATGATAATGGCCACCATAAAGGCGGATCGTGGAAAAAAGAACACCATAAGGGACCTAAAAAGTAATCAATAAATTACTTTCGTAAAGCAAAAATTAATTTTTTTGCTTTTTTTTATGTTCTGAAAATCACTAATTCACTAAAAATCAATTCATTATTATAATACAATTCTGAACTATTAGCTTGTAAAGTGTATTTTATCGATAAAAAATGCATTTAAACGATTTGTATTTAAAAAATTATATCTATATTTGTTTCAGAATTTTGTCAAACCCAAATTTACAAAATAATGAAAAATCTAAAATTAATGCTCGTACTTGTTTTTGCGATGCTTTCCAATGTTATGCATTCCCAAGATCAAGTAGTTACAAAGGAATCGTTACCAATTGATGCGAAAACTAATTGCTCCATCCGATACTACTACTTTCCAAATCTTGAAGCCTACTTTGATAATTTGGAATTAGTTTACTATTTTAAAGTTAATGGAGAATGGCAAACTGCTGAAGAATTACCAGCTAATTATGGAGGGTACTCTATATACAACAAATTAAGAGTCACCATAACCGACTATGATGGTGATGAGCCCTATAATTTAGTGAAGAAACATAAAAAAATGTTTCCCTATAATGCAAAAGGAAGGTTTACAAATCAAACCGCCTCAAACGAATAAATCCATTTTTAATTTCTTAGTTAATGCGAAAACTCCTCTTGTGATATAAAACGAGAGGAGTTTTAGTTTTGTGGTATTCTGATTTGCTAAAGAAATATAGTAATGAAGATTATATATTATGCCATCATTTCGTGATACTTCATTTTTGAATAATAAGTTATGACAACATTTTTTTTGCTGAAATATTTCTCCATAATCAATCGTGCCATCAAATAACTAACAGTAGATTCTGCACCTTGATTAAGATTAACTTGATTTTCTTCTAAACCATCATAACAACCGCCAGTGCAGGGATTATAAATGATTTGATGCAGATGATTTTTTCCTAAAAACCACTCAAATGCAATCATCATTTTTTTCAAATAAACTTTTTCTCTGAAAGTATCATAAAATAATCCAAGTGCAATAATAGTATAGGCAACATCAATTGGTTGTTCGCCATAAATACTAGTTTGTACTCCTTTTTTATTCCATCCTTGATTTGAGATTACTTTTATTTGATCCTCTTTGAATATCACCGATAATAAAAAATCAAAAGACTTTTGGGCTGTTTTCTCAAATACCAAGTTACCAGTACTCAAGTATGCGTAGAGCATTGCCTCAGGAAGCACACTATTCGCATAGGTAAGATAATCTTCAAACCAATTCCATTTCGTATCTGAAACACCTCTAAATTTTGAAACTAAATCATCTGCTAATGAAGTAATAAGATTTTTTACAGCGGTAGTATTGTTTTTGATATTATAGTGATACAATCCTTTTATAGAAAACGCCATTGCTCGTGGCGATTTAAAATTAGGAATGTTAGCTAATGCTTTCTCCAAAGCAGCTTCGGATCGTTTTATAAAATAGGGATTAAATAGCGTTTGAAATGAACTAAATTCTCCCAATGCCCAGATTGCTCTTCCGTTAGAATCTTCTAAATTTTCATCTTTGTTTTTGTCAAAATAGTTTCCTTCTTGGTCCACATAGTTTAAAAAACTTCCGTCTTCTTGCTGACAGTAAATAATAAAATCAAGATAGGTTTCTATTAATTCTAAATCTGCTGGTTCAGCAGTAAGTTGGTAATGTTTTGCAACAGCAATCAAAGCGCGCGCATTGTCATCAAGCGTATATCCTGTGGTCAAATCGGGAACAGAAATTTTAGAAAACTGGATCATCCCTTTATCTGTAGACAAACGTTTTATCTGCGCCAATGATATGTCGGGTAATTCATAATGCACCACAGCCGTATGTTTTTTTATTTGCTTACTAATCAATTCTACATGAGCAATAGCAGAATTTTCCCAAGCAGTTGGTGCTATTTTATGCAGACTGTTTAAACGCATTTGTTCGAGTAATTCTGGATTATAAAGCAGTTTGATTGTCGCTTCAGCTAATTGTTTGGAATTTTGAAAATCAACGATGACACCGATATCGTCTTTTAGCATTTCAGTAGCATGAGGAATAGGTGTTGAAATAATTGGACAACCGCTAGCCATGGCATAAGCAAAAGTTCCACTAACTACTTGAAAAGGATCTTTTGAGGTAAAAAGATAAATATTGGTACGCTGCAAATAAGTTAGCAATTCGTTCAAAGAAAGGTATTTATTGATAAACTTTACGTGTCCTTGCAAACCCAATTCTATCACTTTACTTTCTAGAAAATTGCGATAACATTCGCCTTCATCCATCTTGATATTAGGATGTGTTTTACCAATAATTAGATACAAAACGTTGGGGAATTTATCAATAATAGCTGGCAAAGCTTCAAGCGCTGTTTCAATACTTTTTCCTGAATTTAAAAGTCCAAATGTGGTCAAAACAATTCGATCTCCTAAATAATATTTGCTATTTTTTTTGGGTTGATTAAGCGATTTCACGAGATGTGTTCCATGATGAATTACCTGGATTTTTTCGGGAGAAACATCATAATCATCACGCAAAATTGTCGCCGATGTTTCCGTCATCACAATAATTTTATCGGTCAAAGCAGCAATTGCTCTCACAACATTTCTTCGTTTCATATCAGGAGAAGGCAAAACTGTGTGAAAAGTGGTAATCACTGGTTTATTTATTAATGATAAAAGTTGAATATAATAATCACCACAATGGCCAGAAAACAAACCAAATTCATGTTGAACTACTACTAAACTTATCTGCTTGTCTTCATTAATTTTCTGTGCAATTTCATAATATTGTGTCACGTTTGAAGTCTGTAAAACATATTTCACCTCTTTAGGATAGCTATAATTTTTATCCATTCCTTCTAATGCACAAACTTTTAGAGTATAGGTACTTCCAAATTTGCTTTCAATGGCATGAATTAAATCTTGAGTATAGGTAGCAATACCACATTCACGGTTGGGATAAGAGGTAATAAATAAAATCTCGGGTAATGATTTCGTTGATTCTACTATACGTTTAAGAGTGCCGTTTTTATTTGTTTTAAATAATAAAGGAACAATATTGTTTCTCTTATTGGTAATAGTAAGGTTAGTGTTCGGGATGATTGACAGATTATTCATGGTGGTTCATTTTTGTATTTATATTCTATTAAACAGGAATTGCAAGCTTATCAGTGACTGTTTTATGAAAAAGTAATTCGGTAATTAATTCTTTTAAGCTCATTGAAGCACATGCAATTCGCTTATCTGCAGCACCATAATAAATATATAAGGTACCATCAAATAACGCTGTTCCCGTTGGGAAAACTACATTATTAACTTCGCCTTGTAATTCCCAATGAAAATCTGGTTTGAACAATGCATAAGGCAATCGAGCTAATTCGATACATGGATCGTTCAAATCTAGTAGTGCTGCGCACGCATTATAAACATAACCTTCAACCGAGTCGTGAACACCATGATAGATTAATAACCAACCTTCACTAGTTTCAATAGGTGGACAACCGCCACCGATATAACTTATTTCGTGTTCATATTTTGGGCAAAGCGCAATGTGCTTGTTCATATGTAAAAAATAATCAGACCAATATGCGGGTGTTAATTCTTGCAATGAATTGACCATTGCAACTTGTATATCTGGTCGAATTCGATGTAAAAAACAAAATTGATTGTTTATTTTTCTAGGAAAAAAAATCACATTTTTATCCCACAACAGCATTAATTTATTGGGATTATTTTTAATGTTATTGTGAATATGATACCGTTCATATTTTTCATTAAGATGTGCATTACACTCGGCAATACGATTAAACTCTTCATAGGTTACTTGTGGTGTAATGACACCGTGTCTAATAAAAGTTTTCAAGTCAGATGAAGTAGCCAAACATCCTAACGCATTTATACCATCATACGCCGTATAGGTTAAATAGTATAAATCGTCAATTTTTACAATTCGCGCATCTTCAACTCCATGTGATTCAATTTCAAACTCCGGACTTAGTAATGGCGCTTTGTTTCTCTCAATTATAGTTAATGGACCATCAAGTTTGCAATAACCAATTGTAGAATAATTGCCTTTTCGCAGAGCGCGATAAAAAATGTGAACGGTGTTTCCCTCTTGCATAATGGCGGGATTTAATACACCTTCGTTTTCAAAAACTAAAGCAGTTTTTGATAATAAAATCCCTTCTTTTTTTATGTTTACCATGATTAAAAAAATTATAGTAATGGAATTATTATTTAAAAAATGAAATCTAAATTTTTGAAATCATAGAACCTATAAAAGTATTCGAAACCTTTTCGGCCAACATAGAACCCAGATATCTTTTAATACTATTGTTACTGCCAAGAAACTTTTCGATAATATAATTAGTACCCGATTTTGTAACCATTTGCACTAAATCTTTTTGAGTTTGTTTGTCAGTTGCGAAATGCATTATGGATTCCTTTACTATAGATCCTAGATTTAAACTACTTAACAATTCAGAATATTTCATACTGATTGTAGATTCTTGTTGGGTTTTTAAAACCTTAAGTTCTTCAATTCTTTTTAGTATATCGTCATGGTAAAAATTTGGATTGTTTTTCATAATGATAGCTAATTTTAAGATTGTTGTTTGTTTGTTATATTTCGTCTGATGATGCTATTGCGTATCGGTTGTTCTAGTAACTTATTTTTATTTGTGTAAATAATAATAGTTAAAAGCAAATAAAAGGCACCCACGATAACAAATCCAATGTGGTTTTCTCCTATTTGATCAGACAAATAATAGGCTACATACAAACTAATGAAAAAAGTGAAAAATACTAACATCACTCCAACTAGGAGTGTACTGATTATTCCTGCAGTTATAACAGAGGAATTTTCAATTACTTCTAATTTAATAAGCTCATAATTGGTGTCGGCATACTCTTTCAAGCTGTCAGTTAGACCTTCCATTTTTTCATTTAGTTGCATGTCTTGTAAGTTTAAATTATTTTTTTAAATCCTTATACTTTTAAACTATCGGAATTATGAGCCATTTTTTGTTCTAAGCTTTTTTTAATGCTACTCATTCTTTCGTCAGCAAATTCTTCAAACTCATTGGCAATGTCTTTTACTGTTTTCACTTCGTCGTTTACTTTTTTCTTGAAGTTTTTAGTCAGTTTTCTTGCACTACCAGCAATTTTTTCTCTTGTTTTTGTTCCTTTTTCAGGAGCAAATAAAATTCCTAATGTTGCGCCTGCGGCTGCTCCGATAACTAATGCGCCAAATACATTCATGGCATTTTTTGAATTTTTCATTTTATTTGATTTTAATTTATAAATTATTTATTAAAACTTGTACCCTAGTGTTAGCTGATACCAGGTGTTTTTATATCGCGGTGTGTCTGATGTGCCATCGCCATTATTGGTTTTTAAATCCCAACCTGCTCTTGCTCCTATTACTATCTTGTCTAAAGTTACCTCTACTCCACCTACAAAACAGAACGTGTTTTTTCTAATGTTATCATTATTAAATGCTTCTTCCTGGGATGTATTTACTGTTGCACTGGTAAATTCATTCTTTTCACTCATTAAATATGAAAATTGTGGCCCTGCTAAGATTGATAAATACTGAGTTAGTCTTATCTAAAGAAATAAAGGAACGTCTAAATAGTTAGTTGTTCTTGTATAACTGTAAGGACTTCCTAATAATTTCCTGAACCTTTAAATCCTTTTTGCAAATACAAAATTTCAGGTTGTATGGCAAATAATTTTCCTAATAGAATTATGGCAGATTTACCAACAGCAAAACCAAACTTAGAATCAGCAACAAAGTCATTTTCTTCGCTGTCATAAACATTTGAATAGTTTGTTCCCAGTTTTAAACCTAGCGATAGTTCGTTTTTACTATCAACATCATTCTTTACTAAAACTGTTTCTTGAGCTTTTGCAGCAGTTACTATAGCTATGACTACAACAATTGTAAAACTTGATTTTTTTTATTTTATTTTTTTTAAATAATTTGTGAATGCTTGTAATTAAATTGGATCTTTTCCTTTAATAACTCTAAATAGAATGGCTATGATGGCAATGACTAAAAGTACATGGATGATATTACCTAATCCGAAAGCATAAAAGCCCAAAGCCCATAATATTATTAAGATAACTGCGATTGTGTAAAGTAAGTTGCTCATAATTTGTTTTTTAAAGTTGTAATTAATTTATTTTTCTATTTAATCTTAAAACAAAGTTGCCAAAGAAGCCACAATAATGCGTTATATTATTTTTAGGATAAATTGCAGATTTCCCACATAAGTATAAATCATTGAATTTGAAAAAACAACTGATGTTAAAATATGTTAAACCACAAAAACGGAAGATAAAGTACTAACCATTAAATACTAAAATTAGTATATTTGGACATTGCATAAATTTTCCTATGAAACACCTTATTCTCTTTTCAATACTATTAGTAAGTATAAAAATAGCGGCGCAACAACCAGCAAAACCTAACGCTGTAGAATTATACAACCAAATTCAAAAACTAAACTTCCTAGGTTCAGTTCTATACATTGCTGCACATCCTGATGATGAAAACACACGATTGATTGCTTATTTATCTAATGATGTAAAAGCACAAACCGGTTATTTATCTTTAACACGTGGTGATGGCGGACAAAATCTTATTGGTCCAGAACTGCGGGAACAACTTGGACTAATAAGAACACAAGAACTTATTGAAGCCCGAAAAATAGATGGAGGAGAACAATTCTTTTCGCGTGCTAACGATTTTGGTTTCTCAAAAAATCCCGAAGAAACGCTACAGATTTGGGATAAAGAGCAAGTTTTGAGTGATGTAATTTGGGTAATCAGAAAATTTCAACCTGATGTGATTATTAACCGTTTTGGCCATCGTTCTCCCGGAACTACTCACGGTCATCATACGTCGTCTGCCATGTTAAGTTTTGAGGCATTTGACAAAGTTAATGATGCAACTGTTTTTCCAAATCAATTGACATTGGTTAACACATGGCAACCCAAAAGGTTATTTTTTAATACTTCATGGTGGTTTTATGGTAGCAAAGAAAAGTTTGAAGCTGCTGACAAAACCAATTTAAGCAAATTGAAAATTGGTACCTATTACCAATCCGTTGGAAAATCCAATCAAGAAATTGCAGCGCTTAGCCGCAGTCGTCATCAGTCGCAGGGATTCGGTTCTACAGGAACTCGTGGTGACGAAGAAGAATATTTAGAATACCTAAAAGGAGATTTTCCAAAAGACAAGAGCAACATTTTTGACGGAATTGATACCACTTGGAACCGCATAAATGGTGGAAAAACAATTGGAGACATCCTTACTACTGTTGAAAAAAACTTTGACTTTAAAAATCCCTCAGCATCTATTCCTGAATTAGTTAAAGCATATAGTTTAATTGAAGAATTGAAAGAGAAACACTGGAAAGCTATCAAACTAGAAGAGATTAAAAAAATCATTGCTGGTTGTGCCGGTTTGTATCTTGAAGCTGTTGCAGAAAATGAAGAAGCAACTCCGGGAAGTACTTTAAAAGTTAAAATTGAAGTGATTAACAGAAGTGATGTTTCAATGAAATTAAACGGAATTGGTGCCGTTCCAGTTTATAATCATAAAGAGGAACAAAAAGTTACAGACTTAAAATTCAATCTTCCCTATTCACAAAATATTACTTTAGAACTTCCAAATGATTTAAACTACACCAATCCCTATTGGCTTAACCAAAAAGGAACCGTTGGCATGTATCGTGTAGATGATCAGAAAAATATTGGTGTTCCGGATGTTTTACGACAAGTAAAAGTTGGTTTTTGGATTGCTATAAATGGTGTAGAAATTCCTTTTGAACGAAACGTAATCTACAAATATAATGACGATGTAAAAGGTGAAGTCTATCAACCACTAGACATCGTTCCTGCAGTGACTTCTTCTTTTACCGAAAGGGTTTATATTTTTAACAACGACAGAGACAAAACCATTACTGTAAAAGTTAAAGCAGGGAAAGACATTATTACCGGAAACGTGAAGTTGGAAGTACCAATAAATTGGAAGGCTTCCCCAGCGGAAATTCCTTTTACCATCGATAAAAAAGGACAAGAAGTCATGGCCATTTTTACGGTTTCTCCTCCGAGTGACGGGAGCGAAATTGATTTAAAAAGTATTGTCACTGTTGACGGACAAACATTTGATAAAAATAAAATTGACATCAACTATCCTCACATCTACAAACAAATGGTTCTGAAATCGTCAGAAGCAAAAGCCATTCACCTCAAAATTAAAACGAAAAACGAAAAAATTGCCTACATCATGGGTGCTGGAGATGAAGTGCCAAAAAGTTTGATGCAAATGGGCTATGAAGTTGAAGTGCTTAAACCCGAAGAAATTTCGACCGAACGTTTACAAAATTTTGATGTGGTCATGACTGGAATACGAGCTTATAATACCGTAAACGCCTTAGCATTCAAACAAAAAACAGTACTTGATTTTGTCAAAAATGGTAAAACGATGATTGTACAATACAACACAACTGATGATTTAGTTACCCAAAACATTGCACCATTTTCATTAAAAATATCTCGTGATCGTGTAACAGATGAAAATGCAGAAGTTCGTTTTTTAGCACCAAATCATCCGGTTTTAAATTATCCAAATAAAATCACTGTCGATGATTTCAAAGGTTGGAAACAAGAACAAGGACTGTATTATCCAAGCGAATGGGATGCGAACTTCACTCCTATTCTTTCGGCTAACGATAAAGGGGAAACTCCAAAGAACGGTGCCTTGCTCATTGCTAAATACGGTAAAGGGAATTATATTTACACCGGATTAAGTTTTTTCA
Source organism: Flavobacteriales bacterium (assembly GCA_038202695.1). Lineage (GTDB taxonomy): Bacteria > Bacteroidota > Bacteroidia > Flavobacteriales > Flavobacteriaceae > Flavobacterium. The sequence goes on along the minus strand of JBBRET010000028.1, from coordinate 12,041 downwards.
GAGAATTGCCTGAAGGTGTTTCAGGCGCTTTTAGGCTATTGGCAAACATCATCGCAATTGGAAAATAATATGGACAACAAGAAAACAACGCGTTGGAAAAATAGCTATACTTGGGTTTTAATTGTAAACGCCATTTACATCATCATCTTTTTTGTTCTAATGCAAATATTCTTTTAAGCCATGCAGCAACTCGATTGGATTGTATTATCCGTAACGCTTTTATTCATTGTTTTCTATGGTGTTTACAAAACCAAAGGAAGCAAAAACGTTGAAGATTACATTTTAGGGAACAAAGAAACGCCGTGGTGGACAGTTGGTTTATCCGTAATGGCAACACAGGCAAGCGCAATTACTTTCCTTTCTACTCCGGGACAAGCGTATCACGACGGAATGGGATTTGTACAGTTTTATTTCGGATTACCAGTAGCCATGGTTATCATCTCAATGACTTTCATTCCAATTTATCACAAGCTAAAAGTTTTTACCGCTTATGAATATCTAGAACAGCGTTTTGATTTGAAAACGCGTTCGTTCACCGCTATATTATTTCTTGTTCAACGTGGATTAGGAACAGGTTTGACTATCTATGCTCCTTCGATTATTTTGTCTTCAATTCTGGGTTGGAATTTGACCTTATTGAATGTAATCATAGGGATTTTAGTAATTATCTACACTTTTGCCGGTGGTACCAAAGCTGTAAACGTAACCCAAAAGCAACAAATGTTTATCATCATGCTCGGAATGTTTATTACTTTCTTCTTGATTTTACATTTGTTACCCAATGACATGACGTTTTCTAACGCGATGCATATTGCGGGTGCTAATGATAAAATGAACATTTTGGACTTCTCATTTGATCCTGAAAATCGGTATACGTTTTGGAGCGGAATTACAGGTGGCTTCTTCTTGATGCTTTCTTATTTTGGTACTGATCAATCTCAAGTTGGAAGGTATCTTTCTGGAAAGTCAGATAGAGAAAGTCAAATGGGATTAATAATGAATGGCTTTCTAAAAGTACCAATGCAGTTTTTTATATTGCTTACAGGAGTCATGGTGTTTGTCTTTTTTCAATTCAATCCCGTTCCGCTCAATTTTAATCCAGTCAATAAACTTGCTATAGAGAAATCAAAATTCGCAGGTGACTATCTTTCCCTCGAAAAACAATTGACGCAATTATCGGAAGAAAAGAAAGAATTCAACTTACTTTATATCGACCACTTAAATCAGGGTTATGACAATCCGATATTGAGACAAAAGTTGATTTCCTTATCTGGGAAAGAAAAAGAGCTACACGAAGAAGCCAAACTAATCATTAGTAAAGTGGATGAAAAGGCTGAAACCAATGACAAAGATTATGTGTTCATTTATTTCATTTTGAATTATCTCCCTTCCGGATTAATAGGACTTTTATTAGCCGTTATTCTATCCGCAGCCATGTCCTCATCAGCATCAGGATTGACGGCTTTAGCATCTACCACTGCGATAGACATCTACAAACGCAATGTCAAAGGAGAAAAATCTGAGAAACATTATGTGAATGCCACTCGTTATTTCACACTACTTTGGGGAGCCATTGCTATTGGTTTTGCTTGCATCGGAACCTTGTTTGAAAATCTTATTCAGTTAGTAAATATTGTAGGTTCTATTTTTTACGGAACTGTTTTGGGCGTTTTCTTGGTTGGTTTTTATATCAAATATGTAAAGGCCAATGCCATTTTCTATAGTGCTGTAATCAGTCAAACCACTATCTTTTTTATCTACTATTACACCATTCATATATATCCGACAGGACAAGAGAAATTGGGTTATTTATGGCTTAATTTTATCGGAGCTTCTCTAACAGTGCTCTTATCTATTCTGTTTCAAATGATGTTACGCGATAAGAAAAAATTGGCGGTATAAAAAAACCACGAAGTCTACAAGAGAAATCGTGGTTTTCCAATTGTGGGAAATTGGATTATTATTTTTTACTCCATTCTTTAATGCTATCATTATTCATTTTAACATAATCAGCATTTTTTGCTTTCTCAGCTCCAGCCAATGATTGTTTAGCAGTAGCAATTGCACCCGCTTTATCTGCTAATTTAGCCTGAATTAATGATTTTTGACGCAATTGCCAGAACGGTGCATCTTCACCAGGTTTAACCATTGAAAGTGCCTTATTCACATATTCTAATGCTTTATTCATGTCACCATTAGACTGAAAAAAGTATTGTCCAGCTGAAAAGTAATCACCTGCAGTTGGACCAGCTAATGTTTTCTCGATACTGGCTAAGGCTGTTTTTAGAGTTGGAACAGTAAACTTTACGGAAACCATTGTTTTCTCCCATGAAATATCTAGCGTTGCACTGTCGTTTGTAATGTTGTTGATTCCAATCGAAAAAGTATCAACATTATTTCCTAAAGCTATTGGGTCAACATTAGTTGTAATCACAGCATTATTGGCATTCCATTCGTCTGGTGTACCCCAATTGTCAGTGTCAGAATAGAACACAACCTCCCAAATATCAGCTTTTGGTGTAGTGAACAAAGCATATTTTCCTTTTTTTAGGGTATTCCCATTGATTACCACATCTTCACTAAAAGAAACTGTGGTGTTGGCATTAGCACCAGTTCTCCATAGTTTACCAAATGGAACTAAATCACCAAAAATAGTTCTTCCTTTAGCACTTGGTCTTGAATACTCGACCGTAACATCGGTTAAACCCACAACTTGTGTCAGTGTTGCACGCGGACTAGGTGCAGGTGTTTTGACCTGAGCGGTTAGAACATAAGTAGAAAAAATGGCTGTTAAAACAAAAATAATTTTTTTCATAAATAAGATTTTTATAAGTTGCCCAAATTTACAAATTGTATATACCAATGATGTTAAGAATAACTTAAATATCTACTTATGTTTAATCTTTAATAAAAATTTATAAACAAAAAATGTATCTTTACCCAAAAAATTTAAAATGAAGATTTACACTTTGCACACCAAACAAAATTTGCCTATCACATTAGATGCAGCATGGGATTTACTATCAGATCCTAAAAACCTTCAAAAAATCACACCCGAATATATGGGTTTTAAAATACTTTCAGGTGCCGATAGACCAATGTTTCCCGGTCAAATTATTCAATACATAGTTACACCGGTATTGGGAATTCCAACCACTTGGGTAACAGAAATAACACATGTTGTAGATAAAAGTTATTTTGTTGATGAACAACGATTTGGACCCTACGCACTATGGCATCACAAACATTTTATCAAAGAAATTCCGGGTGGTGTTGAAATGGAAGATATCGTTGACTACAAAGTTCCGATGGGAATTTTAGGGCAGTTGGTGCATCCATTTTTGGTACAGCCCAAGTTGAAAGAAATTTTCGAATACCGAAGAAAAAAACTAATTGAAATGTTTGGCGAATTTAAACAATAACAAAATGAAAAATATATTATTAATAGGAGGTTCGCACGGAATAGGTCTTGAATTAGCAAAAGAACTTGCCGCTAATGCAAATATTTTTATCGCTTCAAGAACTAACGAAAATTTAGATAATCTTAATGCAACTTACATTCCGTTTGATGCTTTAACTGATACGTTAGATACCTCTAAATTACCAAGTGTATTAGATGGATTAGTATATTGTCCGGGGAGCATTAATTTACGACCATTTCGTGGTTTGAAATTAGAAACTTTCGAAAGTGATATGCAGATAAATTTCTTTTCGATGGTTAAAGTTATTCAAAGTGTTTTACCACAACTAACGGCATCAGATCAATCGAGTATTGTTTTGTTTAGCACGGTAGCTGTTAAAATGGGAATGCCTTTTCATACTAGTGTGGCTGCTGCTAAAGGAGCAATTGAAGGTTTTGCTAAAGCATTGGCTGCTGAATATGCTCCTAAAATCAGAGTCAATGTAATTGCACCTTCTCTAACAGATACTCCACTTGCAGATAAATTTTTAAATAATGATGAAAAAAGAGAAAAATCAGCATTGCGTCATCCGTTAAAGCGTTTTGGAACTCCAGCAGATGTTGCGCAAATGGCAAATTTTCTGTTGAGTGACCACAGCAGTTGGATTTCAGGACAAATTTTTCCCGTTGATGGCGGAATGTCATCATTGCTTGTTACTGGTTAATCTAACTTAATAAATTTTACACTCTCTTTTTTATGAACATTTTCTGGTTTCGACGTGACTTGCGCTTAGAGGATAATACCGGACTTTTTCATGCGCTTAACAGTGGTGAAGAAGTACTGCCTATTTTTATTTTTGATGAAGACATTTTATTTCAATTACCTAAAAATGATGCACGGGTAACTTTCATTCATCAAGAGCTAGCAAAAATTCATAATCAATTGGAAGGTATTGGGAAATCGTTGGCTGTCTTTCACGGAAATCCGTTTGAAGTATTTGAAAAACTACTCTCAGAGAACCACATACAAGCTGTTTTTACTAATCACGATTATGAGCCTTATGCCCGCAAACGAGACCTCAAATTATTTCAATTATTCAAAGACAAAAACATTGAATTTAAAACCAGTAAAGACCAAGTAATCTTTGAAAAAAGCGAAGTAGTAAAAGATGACGGAACACCTTATGTGGTTTACACACCTTTTGCTAACAAATGGAAAGAATGCTTTAAAAAGATAATCTTAGTAAACTATAATTCAGAACATTACTTAAATAAAATTATAGTTCACTCCTACCCCTTTTTAAGTTTAAAGGAAATAGGATTTGAAACTTCAAAAATCAACATTTCTGCTTATGATGTTTCTCAATCTTTACTTGATAATTACGAAGCAACACGCAATTTTCCGGCATTGAATAAAACATCTTATCTTGGAATTTACCTCCGATTTGGCGCCGTTTCTATTCGGAAGATGGTTGCAAAAGCAATTGAATGCAAAAACGAAACTTTTTTCAAGGAGTTAATTTGGCGCGAATTCTTCATGCAAATTCTTTGGCATTTTCCACATACAACCAATAAAAGTTTCCGACCCAAATACGACGCTATCGTTTGGGAGAACAATGAAGAATTGTTCCAAAAATGGTGTGATGGCAAAACCGGTTACCCTTTTGTAGATGCTGGAATGCGTGAATTAAATTCGACTGGACACATGCACAATCGCGTTCGAATGATTGTTGCTAGTTTTTTGTGCAAACATCTTTTAATTGATTGGCGTTGGGGAGAAACGTATTTTGCTACCAAACTATTAGATTATGAACAATCAAGTAATGTTGGCAATTGGCAATGGGCAGCAGGAAGTGGCGTAGATGCTGCGCCTTACTTTAGAATTTTCAACCCAACAGAACAAGTTAAAAAGTTCGACAAAGACTTAGTTTATATCAAAAAATGGATTCCAGAATTTGGTACTGATTCTTATCCACTACCTATTGTTGAACACAAAATAGCTCGTGAAAAGTGTCTTTCAGTTTATAAAGAAGCCGTTGGGTAATTATCTACAATAAAAAATACAGTAAAGTTGGTTCAGAAAGTATTGCAATCAAATGTAATGACAGTGTAAAATCGCTTCAAAAGAAATAAAAATTAAGCGATTAAAACCAGGTTTCTTAATTACTCTTTAATACTTACTATCTTTTCAAAACTCAATTCGTTAAAATTACTAATTACCTTATCGGCAAGAGTGTAATCTTGTAACTTAGAATGAAAACTGTCATAGCCAATACAGTAGATTCCGGCAGCATTTGCCGCTTTAATTCCATTCGTACTATCTTCGATCACGATACAGTTTTCAACTGCCGTTTGCGATAAAAAAGCAGCTTGTTGAAAAATTGCAGGATGTGGTTTTGACTCCGGAAAGTCTTCACCCGAAACAATGTGGGTAAAGTATTTAAACAATCCAAAACGATTAAAAATCCTATTGATGGTTACTTTTGCAGATGAAGAAGCCAAAACTAATTGCATTCCGTTAGCATGTAAATCTTGAATCAAATCTTCGACGCCCTCTAACAAACTTAAATCTGATTTGTTGTCAAAAGCATCATTAAAAAGAGCACGTTTAGTTTCCACTAAAGTTTGTACATCTTCCTCTAAATTGAACTGCAATTTTAAACGCTCAAAAATATTTTTGGTAGAGTTTCCGGTAAAAGAAGCATACATTTTGGGAGAAACGGTTATATTCAACTGTTTGAATTGTTGGTTATATGCAAAATGATGAACGGGTTCGGTGTCAACAATTACGCCATCCATATCGAAAATCACAGTTTTAATCATTTAGCTATTTTTAGAGAATTGGATAAGGAAATAAAAAATTGGGACAAAAATTAAACTCATGACCAAAAACATAAACCAACCACCCAAATTCGGTAAAGTTGTAGTAGCATCATGAACCGTTTTATAATCAATTGCAAAGAAGACAAGAATGAGACAAAGTTTCATAAACCTTAGCATCTGCGTGGCAATGCCATATTGTTTAGCCGCATTGTTTTCTGTAATTTTAATCATATAATTAAACTTGTGCGGATAACGGGCAGCAAAAGTCAATCCGATATAAAAAAACAAGGATAGTATGGGTAATAAGAATAGCGTCCATTTTGGACCATAACCATCCGCAGTTCCGTTTGCTTTAAAATGCGTCGGAAGAGTTTCAGGCAATGAACGATAGTGTGAAAAGATAAACCCCCAAAACGCTACCAAAAGTAAAAAAGAGAGCACTTCGACAACTTTATCTTTTAGTGTTAGAAAAATTTTGATTTTGGGTCTGCTCTCGGCTTCCATTTAACTTTCTTTTTTCAATAAATAACGAATAACCGTTTCAGCAGCATACAATCCAAATAATCCAGGCATGTAACTGTTTGTGCCGTAGAATGACTTTTTAAAGTTGCTTCCATCAGTCATTTTTAAACTATTTTCATCTTGAATTTCAGATGAAAAAACTACTTTTAGTTTATCTATTTTATGTTCCTTCAGACGTCTTCTAATGGTTTTGGCTAAGAAACAATTGGTAGTATTGGTAATATCGGCAACCTTTACTTTGGCCGCTTCCATCTTTCCTCCTGCTCCCATACTGGAGATGATTTTGACTCTTTTACGTTTGCAAGCAATGATTAAATTTAGTTTTGGTGTAATGCTATCGATGCAATCTAAAACATAATCAAAATCAGCGTCGACAATTTCAAAAGCTCGTTCTGGCGAAAGGAATTCTTGAATTCGAATTAGGTTAAGTTCCGGATTAATATCCATTAATCGATCACCAACTACATGAACTTTTGGCAATCCAACTGTAGAATGCAACGCAGGCAATTGCCGATTAACATTTGTAATATCAACTGTATCGCCATCAACAATAGTTAGATTCCCTACTCCGGCTCGAGCCAAAAATTCGGCTGCAAACGAACCAACACCTCCAAGTCCAACGACTAAAACGTTTGCATTTTTTAAATTGTTTAAACCTTCTGATTTAAATAAAAGCTCCGCTCTTTCTTGCCATTTTGCCATATTGAAATATGATTTTTTGAAGTTGCAAAAATACATAAAAATCATCAATTTGACATGCTGTATAGATATGGACATCATGTAATTTATTTTACAAATTCTACAACACGTAAGACCTAGGTTAATTTTAATTTTATACCACAAAAAATAAATCACAACGAAATGAAAACCAACAGACTTTCAGACACACTTACAAAAGCTTTAAATGAACAATTGACCAAAGAAGCGCATGCTTCCCAAATATATTTATCTTATGCAGCTTGGGCTGATAATGAAGGTTATGCTGGTATTTCTAATTTTCTATTTAGGCATGCTGCTGAAGAGCGCAATCATATGATGAAAATATTGGAATACATTTTAAAAAGAGGTGCAAAAGCTATAATTGTTGCTATTCCAGCACCACCATCAAATCCAACAAGTATTTATAATTGTTTTGAAAAAGTATTTGAACACGAAGTGGATAATACTTCAGCTGTATACAAAATAGTAAAAATGTCCTTGGTCGAAGAAGATTGGGCAACATGGAATTTCATTCAATGGTTCGTTAAAGAACAAACAGAAGAGGAAACCCTTGCCCTGAGTTTATTGGATAAAATTAAAATTTCAGGTGGTGAAAAAGCAACAGCCACTGCCTTGTATGAATTAGATAAAGATATGGCAACAACTAGCGACGAAGTAACTCTGGCTCAAAATGTAACAACAGTTAATCCGTAATATTATGAATCATATTGTAAAAATTATTTCAGTAGAACCCGTGACACATGATGTCAAAAAGTTTACCATTCAAAAACCGCAAGGCTATAAATTCTCTGCAGGACAGGCAACAGAAGTTTCCATTAATACACCTGCACTCAAAAATGAAAAGCGTCCGTTCACTTTTACAAGTTTAAATGAAAATACAAATCTCGAATTCACCATAAAAATTTATGAAGACCACAATGGAATTACCAAAGAATTGGGTAATCTAAAACATGGTGATGAACTTATTATTCGAGATGTTTGGGGTGCAATTGAATATAAAGGTGAAGGCGTTTTTATTGCTGGCGGTGCTGGTGTAACTCCGTTTATAGCCATTCTAAGACAGTTGAATTCAGAAAATAAAATAGGAAACAACAAACTTATTTTTACCAATAAAACCGAAAGCGATATCATTCTCAAAAAAGAATTACAGTCAATACTAGGTGATAATTTTATCAACACACTAACAAAAGAAAAAAAAGGCGGTTATGAAAATGCGAAGATTGATACTGATTTCTTAGCAGAAAAAATTGATAACTTCTCACAGCACTTTTATGTTTGTGGTCCACCATCTTTTGTTGAAGCAATTACAAAATCCTTAACCGGTTTAGGAGCTAAAACTGATGCCGTGGTGTTTGAACAATAAAGCACAAGCTATTTTTTAATTTATAAGTCAAGAAAGTATACTTTCTTATCCGAAAACAGTTGACCAATTTACTTGCACTTGTGCTTGCATTTCGTCAACCGTTATTCCTTTATAGCCGGCTGCTAATAGATAAACCTCTTCCAATGTTTCTTCTATAGTATCCGTTTCAAGGAAGAATCTATCATTTGGCACTGCTTGAAAGACCGTTTTGAGTGCTGGGTTGCGTAATAAGTATTTGCCAAACGAAAGATAAAATCCATTAGCCAGTAATTGTTTTGCTACTTGTTCGTTTTTTGAAAACCCGTGAATGATTATTGGAACTGAGATATTTAAACGCTTTTTAATTTCGATGAGTTCATCAAAAGCAGCTACTAAATGCAATACCAAAGGCTTTTGGAACTTTTCAGCCAATGCAATTTGCTTTTCAAAAACTGCAATTTGAAGTGCCATTGGAATTTCAATTCGCTTGTCTAAACCACATTCACCTAGTGCCAAACATTCATGCAACTGCAACTTTTCGGCTATGGTATTTAAATCCTGTTCCAATCGCGCCTCGTTGATGTGCCAAGGGTGAATTCCGATGGAATATTGCGGAATCGTATCGTCAAATTCCCACGGATATTGATTAACCAACTCAAAAATATGGGCATCATTTGTAAATTGGTGTGTATGAAGGTTGTAAAATTGCATTAGTCGTGAAATTTCTTTACTCCAGCCAAAATTTCAGTTTTCAGATTGTTTTCTATGGGCACAATTGGGCAAGAATATTTATGATTGTACGCGCAATACGGATTGTAAGCCTTATTAAAATCGATAATAACAGCGTTTGTATGTGGAATTCTCATATCTAAATAACGTCCGCCAATATAGCTTTCCTTACCGCAAGTCAAATCAGAAAATGGCAGAAAAAGATAATCTTCAAAACCTTCTTTCTGCAGTAATTGAATGTTCTGGTACAAATTTAGCAGCATCGCTTTTCCGTTAAGATGAAAAGTCAGTTCCCCATATTTTACATATTCAGGCGTGCGTTCACCAGTGGTTTTCATTTTAAAAATTGGTTCATTTGGAGTGCGCTTAAACTGAGCTTCTACAATAAATTTATCGCTTATTGGATAAAAATCTAGACCTAAAAATACTTTAAAGTCAGCATCTGTAAGTGGGCTTTCCGATTTATTCGCATATTCTTTGTTAAGATTTTCCTGAAATGCTTTCGAAGTTTCGATTTTGGTTTCTTGTGCCAAAAGCAGTGTAGCATGAAATACTAACAAAAAAGAAAAGAGTGTTTTCATGGGTATGTTTTTAACAAAAGTACTGTAAAACTAACTTCCACACCAAGATTCTGAGCGACAAAGTTTTTTTACCTTTGTAGCATCAATCAAGCATCAATGTTAAAAACTGCTTTCCAACGTTACATCAACAATTTCAAGGGATTTTCAAGAGAGATTTGGATACTGACCTTCATTACTTTCATCAATCGAGCCGGAACTATGGTGTTGCCCTTTTTGTCTAAATATTTAAAGGAAGATTTGCATTTCAGTTACAGCCAAGTAGGTTGGATTATGGTTTGTTTTGGAAGTGGTTCTATAATTGGTTCTTGGCTTGGCGGGAAACTTTCGGATAAAATTGGGTTTTACAAAATCATGATTTTTAGTTTGTTTACAACTGGAGTGCTGTTATTCTTTGTCGAATTTATTACCAGTTTCGTTGGTCTTTGCCTTGGTATGTTTGTCTTAATGATTATTGCTGATATGTTTCGACCAGCAATGTTTGTTTCCCTTGGTGCTTATGCTAAACCTGAAAACAGAACCCGTGCCCTAACTTTAGTACGCTTAGCCATCAATCTCGGATTTGCAGCCGGACCCGCTTTGGGTGGATTGATTATCATGAATATTGGTTATCGCGGTTTGTTTTGGGTTGATGGTGGTACTTGCATTTTGGCCATATTAATCTTTTGGATAAAAGTAAAAGAAAAGAAAAAAACCGCTTTTAGAGATAAAGAACATCCGGGAGAAATACTAACCCACTCGGTTTTTAAAGACAAACCATTTTGGCTATTTCTGTTTACTTGTTTGGTATCCGGTATTTTATTCTTTCAAGTGTTTACAACGATACCATTATACCATAAAGAGCAATTCAATTTAACTGAATTTCAAACCGGATTGTTATTAACCCTGAATGGCCTTCTAATTTTCTTCCTCGAAATGCCTTTGGTTAGTTTTGTGGAGCGACACCAAATTAGTAAAATAAAAGTTGTTGCAATCGGTAGTTTACTTATGGCAATTAGCTTGTTGTTACTGCTCATCAATACTTGGTCTGGAGTCTTAATTCTAATGATGTTGTTCATGACATTTGGGGAGATGTTTGCTTTTCCGTTTTCGAATTCGGTTGCGTTAAGTCGCGCACCAAAAGGTCACGAAGGTCGTTATATGGCTATATATACAATGAGTTTTAGTTTGGCGCACATTCTAAGTGCCAAAGTTGGTATGGAAATCATTGATTTTTATGGCTACCAAATGAACTGGCTCTTTATGGGAATATTGGGATTACTTGGAATGCTTGCCGGATTTTGGGTTTTTCGCTTAGTTCAAAAGGAAAGTAAACTACAGTAATTCAATACTTTACGATAATAGTTGCTTTCAACTCCTTAAAAAATAGTTAAATAACTATAAAAATAGTTTAATAACTAAAAATATAGTTGTACGTTTGATTTAAATTAAACAACTATGCAAAAGTTAACTAACAAGGAAGAAGAAATCATGCAAATTTTGTGGAAGCTCAAAAAAGCTTTTGTTAAAGAAGTCATGGCAGCAATAACTGAAGAGCAACCGCATTACAACACACTTTCCACCATTATAAGAAACTTAGAAGAGAAAGGTTTTGTGTCTCATAATGCCTATGGAAACACCCATCAGTATTTCCCTATTGTAAAAATTGAAGAGTATAGAAAGCGTTTTATGAACACGGCAATTGATACTTATTTCAACAGTTCGTATAAAAATATGGTATCCTTTTTTGCTGAAGAGGAAAAGATTTCCGCAGAAGAGTTACGGGAGATTTTGGCATTAATTGAGAATAGAGGATAGAAGAAAGAGAAAAGAAGAAAGAGAAAAGAAGAAAGAGAAAAGAAGAAAGAGAAAAGAAGAAAGAGAAAAGAAGAAAGAGAAAAGAAGAAAGAGAAAAGAAGAAAGAGAAAAGAAGAAAGAGAAAAGAAGA
>JBBRET010000027.1:0-39472 GCA_038202695.1 Flavobacteriales bacterium | reverse complement strand
TCAACTGCATCACAACCCGCAATGATACCACAAGTTTTAACATTTGCAACAATATTTATTTTTTGTGGACAACTTGCAGTTGAATAAGTATATGAGAATGTATAGCTACCTGCTACTACTTGGTATGAACTAAACACAGATCCGTTTAATGAACCAACGTTACTTTCATTTACCCAAGTACCATTTGTAGGTGTTCCTTGAGATAGATAATTGGATAAGTTAGTTGTAGCTGTAATTTCATCATTACAAATCTGATCACTTGCTGGAATAGTTACAGTAGTCTCTGCAGTTGTTCGTGTTACATGTACTAATTGGGTAACAGTTGTTATATTTCCACAGGCATCGGTAGCCGTCCACGTTCTAGTGATGGTATAGACATTATCTACTGTACTTGAGGTAGTTATTGTAGGTGCTGGTGTTACCACACTTGCAGAACAGTTGTCTGTAAATACAAGAGTTGGAACCACAGGAATTGCATCACAAGTTGCTATTAATAGTAAAGATATTTCAGTTACTAATACTGGCCTAGTTGTATCACTAACAGTAATTGTCTGTGTTAATGATTTTGTGTTACTACACGCATCAGTAGCAGTCCAAGTTCTTACGATTTGATAGTTAGAAGGACAGTTTCCTTGTAAAATGGTTTCAGTCATAGCTACTGTTGCAGTTCCACAATTATCGCTTGCAGTTAATACAGCAGGATTTGGAATAGTATCACAAGAAGCTATTGTATTTACAGGCGCAACTTGATTGAAAGTTGGAGCTACAGTATCACTAACAGTAATTGTTTGTGATGTTGAAGAAGTATTGCCGCATCCATCAACAAAAGTCCAAGTTCTTGTTACTGTGAATGAATTAGGACAGTTACCAGGGGTTATAGCGTCTACACCTTGTACAGTTATAGGTCCACTACAGTTATCAATAGCTGTAAGCGAAATCATTGCAGGAACTTCACCAGTACATGTAACAGTTATAGAAGCTGGGGCTTCTGGAGCAACTGGCGCCGTTATATCTTGAACATTGATAGTTTGCGAAGCAGTAGAAGTATTTCCACACGCATCAGTAGCCGTCCAAGTTCTAGTTACAGCATAGGAACCAGCACAAGCGCCGTTAGTCGTTACATCGGCAGAAGTCAATGTGAAAGCTGAACCACAAGCATCAGTTGCAGAAGCTTGAGCAAACTCAGGCAAAGCAGGACAATTGATAGTTGAAGTCGAAGGTAATTCAGCAATAACTGGCGCTGTTATGTCTTGAACATTGATAGTTTGCGACGCTGTAGAAGCATTTCCACAAGCATCAGTAGCCGTCCAAGTTCTAGTTACAGTATAAGAACCAGCACAAGCACCATTAGTCGTTACATCAGCAGAAGTCAATGTGAAAGCCGAACCACAAGCATCAGTAGCCGTTGCTACAGCAAATACTGGAGTAGCAGGACAAGATATTGTTGATGTAGCTGGTAAAGCTGCAATAACTGGAGCTGTTGTGTCTACAACATTAATAGTCTGAAAAGCTGTAGCAGTATTTCCTGACGCATCAGTAGCTGTCCATGTTCTTGTTACAGAATACGAACCAGCGCAAGCACCGTTTGTTCTGACATCATTTGATGAAAGAGTCGCAGTACCACAAGTGTCAGTAGCAGTTGGTGTTGCAAAACTTGGTGTTGCTGGACATGTAATTGTTGTTGTACCAGGTAAAACCGAGATTACAGGAGCAGTGTTATCTACAACAGTAATCGAAATAGTTGCCGTATTACTGCAGTTAGATGGATTTAATACCTCACAAATTCTATAAGTAAAGGTATAAGTACCAGCAGCAATAGGAGCACTAACATTTACATTTCCATTTGAACTAATTGCAATGTTAGGGTTATTTCCACTAAGTACTGAAAAAGTTACTAGATTAGCAGCAAATGATGCTCCATTTAAGGTGTCATTTGTCAATACATTTCCAAGTAGCCCTGAAGTTGTACAATTAATATTTGTGTAAGAATCATTTACAGCAACTATAGCAGGTGCAGAAACTGTAATTGTTACAGTTGCTGGATCACAATTGGTTGTTGGGTTTAATTTTTCACACAAGTTATACACAATTGTATAGACTCCAGAAGGTGTTCCTACGGGAATAGCAATTTGACCAGTTGTTGTATTAACTACAGGAACAGGATTTCCACCAATAGAAGTAGCAGGAGTAGTAACCGTAATATTTACTTGAGCAATGTTAGCCGGCGCACCATTTAAAGTGTCCGTTCCATTACCATTGTTGTTTAAGACATTACCCGCATTTGGATTTCCAGTCGCACCATTTCCGCCATTTATTGTATCATCATTTGCTACAATAACTGGAGCACTTACAGTAATAGTTACTGTTGCAGGGTCACAATTAGTTGGGTTTATTTTTTCACAAAGATTGTAAACTATTGTGTAAGTTCCAGCTGGTGTTCCGGCAGGTACAGAAATTAGACCCGTAGTAGTGTTCACTACAGGAACAGGATTTCCACCAATAGAAGTAGCAGGAGTAGTAACCGTAATATTTACTTGAGCAATAGTAGCTGGCACACCATTTAAAGTGTCCGATCCATTACCATTATTGTTTAAAACATTACCCGCATTTGGATTTCCAGTAGTTCCATTGCCACCTGAGATAGTGTCATCATTGGCAACGATTACAGGAGCAGTTACTGTTACAGTAACAATTGCTGGATCACAATTAGTAAGTGGATTTAATTTCTCACACAAATTGTAAACAATAGTATAAGTTCCAGCTGGAGTTCCAACAGGCACAACTACTTGACCAGTTAAAGTATTAATAAACGGAACAGGATTTCCACCAATTGGAGTTGCTGGAGTTGTAACCGTAATATTAACTTGTGCAATAGTTGCAGGGACACCATTTAAAGTATCCGATCCACTTCCATTATTGTTCAAAACGTTTCCAGCATTTGGATTTCCAGCAGTTCCATTTCCGCCAACAATTGCATCATTTTGAGCAACAATTACTGGACATTTTGAAATGGTAAATGGGAAATTACATCCGCTACCACCACCAGAAGGTACTGCATAATAAGTTACAGTTGAACCGGCTACAAGTGGAATTGGATTAGCATCAGTATATTGAATTGAATTTATTGTAACTGGGAAAGAATTATAAAATAACGATCCAATTGGGAAATTAGATGCAATTTCAGACGGTAAAACTGTTGTACTAGCACTACAGTATGAAAAACGTCTTGTTAAATCAGTTCCCGGACAGTTTTGTTGCACATAATTTGTACCATTAATTCCAACATTTATTGGACTTGGTATTGCTTGTCCAGCACAACTGCCGTTTTGAGTATATCCTTGAATTAAAGTAGCGTTGTTTAATGGAACAAGAGTAGTATTTCCAATTCCAGTTGAACTACCATTTACGGCTATTACACTGGCACAAGTTGCGTTACTTAGTATCGAACAATCTGTTGTAGATGTTAATCTAAATGTAAGTCTTGCTAATAGTGTACTTGGATTTACAGGAAGCGGTAAAGTTCCAAAATTCCAAACAATAGAACCAGTAACACCCAATGTAGGATCAAAAGTACCTGTTATTGTTGTTGGATTTGGAGTAGTGTAAAATAATGTGCCCGAAGCACTTCCGGCAACATATGATGCATTAAAAGGAAGCGGAACAATTACTTTGTAGTTGTTTATAGCTTCAGTTCCTAAGTTTTTAATATCAATACTAAAACCAGTTTCTTGTCCAGGTAAAGTCGTGTAAGGCTGAACCGCAGGTAGATTATTAATTGTTGTGGCAGTTATTATTCCTTCCGCTTCAGGGACATAAGCATCAACTGACATCGCAATAGTAAAAATAGAATAGGTATCTCCGTTAGTGCCATATCTAAAAGTAGTAGATGTTTGATTGTTTCCTATAATAGTATTATTAATGTTTGGGACATCTACAATTGCTATATCAATACCGGTATTGTTAACTAAATTTGGATTTCTTGTTCCACCAGAATTAATAGAGGAGTTGAAAAAATTAGTAGTTGAATTTCCTGTATGATTTAAACTGGTATAGGTATTACTGCTAAGATTTCTAATTCTAAAATAATCCCCAGTAAAACTAACATCTCCCTCACTGGCCATTAATCCTAATTTCACACCTACATTTCCGTTTTGAACAGTATTAAAACCTGAAACAGGTAAGTCAATTCCGGTTGTATTTGAGGCTTCTACATAGGCATATCCATCAAAGATAGTTACATCACGATACTTCATTTTTGAATTTTCGTAAACTACAATGATTCCCCATCCACCAGAATATCCAGTTCCACCAACATTACCTTCAAGCAATGCCATATCGGCAACTGTATATTGACCAATTCCATTGGTTCTAACATAACTTGTTATCTCAGCATAAGCAGAGTAGATATTATCATCACTACCCGATGGGTAATAGATATCAGTAGTTGCTGCAGTAATATCTGTGTAACTTGATGAAGTCGGTCCTTTTAATTTAACAATTCGTTTGTTAAAAGTTTTAGTGATACTATTTTTAGTGACACTAAAAGTCTCATTGGCAGAAGATTTCCCTGTCCAATATAAACCTGCATAAACAATATTAGAACAAGCAGGAACAGCACCATTTTCAGTAGATAAAACTAAAGTTGAAGAAGATGAGTTGAATGTAGTTGCATCACCATCGGTATCAACATAAGTCATAAATTGACCATTATTGTTTGTTGTAGCAGAATAATTCTGAGGTGTCAAACAAGTGTTACCCAACATGGTGAAATCACCTTTCACATTATAAACCTTTTTAGTTGGGCTAAATTGTGAAGTTCTTTGGGTAAAAGCTTTTCTAACCTGAGCCTGAATTGTGTTCGAAAATCCGAAAAGGATCACTAGCAATACAATTGAGTGTTTCAAGTTTTTTACGATTGAGTTAAAGTATAAATTTTTCATATAGTCTCTTTTATCAATTTTATTGATTACGATCTCCTCTGTCGATTTTAAATAATATGTTAAATCTTTCATTGAAGTTTGTAATATTTCTAGCGATGCTATCACCAGTTGTATTTAAACTTGAAATAAAATAGATGTATTTCAAATTAGGAAAATTTGAGAAGGCAGATAAATCAATAGTTGCATTTAATTCGCTTGCAGTTTTGATTAGTACAGTAACAATTTCAATGTTGTTTTTTAAAGCAATTGCTCTGTCTACTCGATTCAATGAGCTTAAATCTGTAAAAAGATTTGTAGGCACATCACCGTAGGTTTTAACTTCACCGTCATAAAAGTAAGATGAAGATTGGACTTGAGTCACCAAATCTCTCAAATGAGTCACATCAATAGCGGAGTTGGCGCTAGCCATTCGAGCCGATGTGCTTTCGTTTGCAGAGAGCAGTGTGTTCATGTCAGTTACAACGATAGCTCTTTGTTGACTTGCAATCCTTGCGCTTTGCGCGAAAGTGCCAGTGCAAAAAGAAACTAACAGTAGCATTAGTAATAGTTTTTGTCTCATAGTTTGACTTGTTTTTTCAAGCAATACGATTGCTCGATGGTTAAATAATACATTTGGGCTATTTGTTTTCATACAATTAGTTTTTGAAAATAATTTCACAAAAAAAATACGAATAATTTCGGGCTCGAAGTTGTTTAGATGTAGGCATATAGGTAAATAGTTATTTTGGGTGATACTATCTTGTCGGCTAAATTATAGACTAAACCAGTTACGCACCCAAATTTTTCTACGAACAACTCAAAAACTCGTTTAAATGACGATTCTCGTGCATTTTTTCAAGTTTACTACTGGTTTTTTGCGTTTTTTGTTTCTGTTTTGACATCTCGATTTGGGTTTTTTAAGGTTTGTTTTTTAACTTTTTATATCTTTTAACAGTTCGAAAGTAAATAGATAAATTATATCTACCAAAAAAAACATCGATAAAATGCTATATTTCATAGATAAAGTGCATTATTTAACATTTTTAAATAGAAAAAGATTACAAAAACAATTAACAATAGTCTGTTTATAACATTTATTTTTTTTAACATTTAGTTCTAAAGTAATTATGTAAATAATTTGAACAAATCGAAATCTTGTTGTTAAGTATCGCAACAATTTTTAAGGTTTTAACATAATAATAATGTGGAATCTTACCGTTTTAGTTTTTAGATACATTTTAATACCTTAAATTTATAGTTTCAATAAATAAAAAGCACCCATCATGAAACAATTACTGTTGGTTAGACACGCAAAATCAAGCTGGGAAGCACCGCTTAGAGACTTTGATAGACCTTTGACTAATAAAGGAATACAAGATGCACATTTGGTTTCCGCTCACATTGCAAGTCAAATCCCAAAAAAGTTGTTAGTTTGGAGCAGTGCAGCAAAACGCGCAACAGAAACTGCTGTAATATTTGTTCAAAATATTTCCTTTCCACTTGAAAGCATTGTATACAAAGAAGATCTCTACACTTTCGACGAAAAAACCTTGGAGCAAATCATAAAGTCTTGTTCGGATGACTTTGATAATTTAATGGTTTTTGGTCATAATGAGGCGATTACTAATTTTGTCAATAAATTTGGGAATACTTTTATAGATAATGTTTCCACTTCTGGATTTGTAAATATTATATTTGACCAAAACAGTTGGAAATTCATCGAAAGTGGTGCTACCCAAAAAGTTATTTTTCCAAGAGATTTAAAATTAGTATGAGTACAGAAAATAGTTTTCGCTATATCGATAGAGAAAAAAGTTGGCTGGCTTTTAATGCCAGAGTTTTACAAGAAGCTGCAGACGAAGCAGTACCGTTACTTGAAAGATTAAGATTTATTGGTATCTTTTCCAATAATTTAGATGAATTTTTCCGTGTCCGATTTGCTGCAATACGACGGTTGAGCTTATCGGGTGTTTCAGGCGAAAAAATATTAGGTGGAATTTCAGCGCAACAACTAGTCAAAGATATTACGGATATCGTTATTAAGCAACAAACAGAGAGCTTAAAAATTCTAACTGTCATCGAAAAAGAATTGCTTAAAAAAGGGATTATAATTATTGATGAAACTGAAATTACTAGCGAACATGAAAGTTTTGTTAAAGATTTTTTCATCCAAAAAATAAGTCCAGAATTGGTTACCATCATCTTAAATGATTTAGCCGAATTCCCATTGTTAAAAGACACTTCTGGCTATTTAGCTGTTAAGTTGGTGATGAAAAGTGAACAAAAATCAGGCATGCTCAGCTTAGTGAAGAAAGCAAAACCCGAAGTGCGGTATGCTGTTATCGAAATTCCAAAGAATACAAATAGAATAGTAGAACTTCCCACTAAAGAGGGAAAACAATACTTAATCATGCTCGATGATTTGATTCGGTATAACTTGAGTAGCCTGTTCAATATTTTTGAGTACCAAACCATCTCGGCACACATGATAAAAATCACTCGTGATGCCCAGCTTGATATTGATAGCGATATGAGTAAAAGTATGCTCGAAAAGATTGCTACTTCAGTAAAAGACCGACGCATTGGAGAACCAGTAAGGTTTGTTTATGATAAGCATATTGAAAAAGATACGCTTAAATTCTTCCTCTCCAAAATGGGAATTGATGCTTCCGATGGAGTGATTCCGGGCGGAAGATACCACAACCGCAGAGATTATATGAGTTTCCCAAATTTAGGAAGATTTGATTTACTCTATCCACCAAGAGTACCATTGCCAGTAGAAGGTTTGTCGCTAGATGGCAGTCTTCTCAATAAAATTGCCCAAAAAGATTATTTGATAAATGCCCCTTTTCAGTCCTTTTCTTATTTAATAAAATTCCTTCGTGAAGCTGCTTTAGACCCAAGAGTTACTTCTATTAAAATTACGTTATACCGTTTGGCAAAGAATTCCCAAATTGTGAGCTCGCTTATTAATGCTGCGAAAAACGGAAAAAAAGTAACGGTTCAAATTGAACTTCAAGCTCGGTTTGATGAAGCCAGTAATATTTCCTATGCCGAACAAATGCAGCAAGAAGGAATAGAACTTATTTTTGGAATTAAAGGACTAAAAGTACACAGTAAAATATGCGTAGTAGACCGAATTGAAGAGGGTAAATTAAAACGATATGGTTTTATTTCTACTGGGAATTTCAACGAAACTACTGCAAAAATTTATACCGATTTGACCCTGTTTACTTGCCACCAACAAATCTTAAAAGACGTTTCCAAAATATTTGATTTTTTTGATGTCAATTATCGTGTACACCGTTACAAACATTTGATTGTCTCTCCGCACTACACAAGATCTAAGTTTTATAAACTCATTGATAGAGAAATTCACAACGCCATAATGGGACGTCCGGCTTACATCAACTTTAAAATGAACAGTCTTTCGGATTATCCAATGATTGACAAATTATATGAAGCAAGCAATGCCGGAGTCAAAATTAAATTACAAGTACGTGGCATTTGTTCATTGATTCCAGGAGTTAAAGGAATGAGCGAAAATATTGAAGCTGTTAGTATTGTAGATTATTTTTTAGAGCATACGCGCTCCTATATTTTCTGCAATAATGACCTTCCAGAAGTCTATATTTCCTCTGCTGATATTATGACTCGAAACTTAGATGGCCGAGTAGAAGTTACCTGTCCGATCTATGATGATGATATCAAAAAACAAATTATCGATACTTTTGATATCGGATGGAAAGGGAATGTCAAAGCTCGTTATCATTCAGAAAAATTTGAAAATAAATACCGTATCTGCCTTCCGGGAGAAACCATTTTTAGAGCGCAACAAGAAACCTATAATTATTATAAAAATAGGTTAGATGAAAGTCAACAGGAACCAAAAAATTCAGAGCAATAGCTAATCGATAAAATAAAAAAGCAGCACTAGTACATGATTTCAATTAAAAAATATGCAGCAATCGATATTGGTTCTAATGCCATGAGATTGCTCATTACCAACATTGTGGAACAAGAAGGTAAAGAAGCACAATTCAATAAAAGTGCCTTGATACGAGTACCTATTCGCTTGGGGCAAGATGCTTTTACAGTTGGAGAAATCTCGGAGGAAAATATTGATAGAATGGTTGATGCCATGAAAGCATTCCAACTGTTGATGAAAGTGTACAAAGTTGAAAAATACAAAGCTTGTGCCACATCTGCCATGCGCGAAGCCTACAATGGTAAAGAAGTAGCAGATATTATTCTTGAAAAAACTGACATTGAAGTAGACATCATCGACGGAAAAATAGAAGCTACGATTATTGCTTCCTCTGATTTACACGATTTCCTTAAAACGGATAAGACCTATTTATATGTTGATGTTGGTGGCGGAAGTACCGAGTTTTCTCTTTTTTCTGACGGAAAAATGCTAGTGTCTAAATCTTTTAAAATCGGAACAGTTCGCATGCTAAATAATATGGTGAGCGATATTGTATGGGAAGAAATAGAAAAATGGATAAAAAACAATACTCAGGAATATGAGGAAGTAATTCTTATTGGTTCGGGCGGAAACATCAATAAACTCTTCAAACTTTCGGGCAAATTACAGGACAAACCCTTATCTTATTTGTACTTGAATTCACAATACCAATATCTCAGTTCCTTAACTTACGAGCAACGCATCGCCGAGTTGGCTATGAATACGGACCGTGCTGACGTAATTATACCGGCTACAAAAGTGTATCTGAATGCTATGAAATGGAGTGGTGCCCGACAACTTTATGTACCTAAAATTGGTTTGGCGGACGGAATCGTTAAAGCCATGTACCAAGGAAAATTATAAATATGAAAACATTTCGAATTTTTGCTCTCGTAGCTTGTGTCCTTATTTTGGGATATCACTGCTATAGTTTAGATTATCAGGATTTACGATTTAGAATCAATAAAACACATTACCTCGGAATTTTAGCTATGGTTTTGGTTGGACTAAGTTTTGTTTTGGGTATTATTAAGGATAGAAAACGATAAGAAGTAGTTACTCGTTTACTTCCAATCCAAACATATTTCGCATTAGTTCTAAGTTCGGATTCAGTTCAACCAATCGGTTGTATTTATCTTGACTGGTAAATGCCTTTTTAGTGACTAAAGTCTCGTTCACTTGTACGGATATTGTGATATCATGATTGTGCAGTTTCCCTCTCAGATACCCCAAGAGTTCTGGTCTTTCTTTTTCAAAATCTATTTTAGAACTTTCGTTAGGCAGTTCGTGAACAATAGATGTTCCAACAAGTGTCGGATCGTTGATAGTCAATAATGCTGCAATAATGCGAAACCCTTTGTCTTCCATTCGCTGCGCATATTTAACCCATTGCTCTAACATTTGCGTTTCGGTGAAAGCCTCACTTGGTAAATGCACCACAACTTTCTCAGTCGCCTTAATGCTCTCTGCCATTTCTTTCTTAGCACGAACACTAGCCAAAGACATAGCAGAAACTTTAGGAGCACCAATTTCTAATTTCTGATTAGAGATTTCTGATTTTATTTCAGGAATTTCAACTTCTGTTTGTTGTGTGTTGCTTTTTATATTTAAAATTTCAGCCTGCTGTGCACTAGTTTTTGATAGTTGTTCCGCGACAACAGTTTCCTGATGATTAGGTACGGCTAATTGTTCTTTGACAATTGGTTTTACTTCTGAAATCGAAAAATCATTTCTCCGGTAATACGTTGGTGGAATTATGAAATCAGACTTTTTTTTTTCTCCATCAAAAGTGATAGAGGCCAATTGCATTAAAGCGAGTTCAACCAAAAGTCGTTGGTTTTGAGAAACTTTATATTTCAAATCACAATCGTTGGCTATTTCAATTCCTTGTAATAAGAATTCTTGTGCAGCACGTTTTGATTGCTGACCATATAACTGTTGTGCAGCTTCACCCATTTCTAACAATGAAAGGGTAGCTGGGTTTTTAGAAACCAATAAATCTCTGAAGTGTGATGCCAATCCGGTAATAAAATGATGTCCATCAAACCCTTTTGACAAAATATCATTATAAGCCAATAATACTTCCGGAATTTTATTTTCCAAAATCAAATCGGTTACATTAATATACGTCTCATAATCTAGAACATTTAAGTTTTCAGTTACTGCCTGACGTGTTAAGTTGTTTCCGCAATACGAAACCACACGGTCAAAAATAGACAAAGCATCACGCATGGCTCCATCTGCTTTTTGAGCAATAATATGCAATGCATCATCTTCAAATGCTACACCTTGACTTTTAGCTACTTCAGCCAAATGTTCTTTAGCATCTTTAACCGTAATTCTTTTAAAGTCAAAAATCTGGCAACGGGATAATATGGTTGGAATGATTTTATGTTTTTCGGTCGTAGCCAAAATAAATATGGCGTGCTTAGGCGGTTCTTCCAAGGTTTTCAAAAACGCATTGAAAGCACTGGCCGATAACATGTGCACCTCATCAATGATATACACTTTATATTGACCGGTTTGTGGTGGTATTCTAACTTGGTCAATTAAATTACGAATATCGTCGACCGAATTGTTCGAAGCAGCATCGAGTTCAAAAACATTGAAAGCAAAATCTTCAAACGGATCATCATAACCTGGTTGATTGATTTTTCGAGCCAATATCCTAGCGCAAGTTGTTTTTCCCACACCTCTTGGTCCTGTAAATAACAGGGCAGAGGCCAAGTGATTATTTTCTATGGCATTAAGTAAGGTATTGGTAATAGCCTGTTGTCCCACCACGTCTTTAAACGTTTGCGGACGATACTTACGGGCTGATACTACAAATTGTTCCATAGATTTTTATTGGATTACAAATATAGATTTTTAAGTCAAAAGTAAAAGTCAAAAGTCGAAAGTTTTCTAAATAATTATACATCCCTATTTGTAATTAGTAATTACTAAATCGAAATTACTACTTTTGCACCGCAGACCGCCTTATCGTCCCGACTTGTCGGGAAGGAAAGTCCGGACACCAAAGAGTAGCATAGCGGGTAACGCCCGTCCGTCGTGAGACGAGGACCAGTGCAACAGAAAGTATGTACAGTTCGGCTGTAGTGAAACCAGGTAAACTCTATGCGGTGAAATTCCAAGTATATCGATAGTTAAGGGCGACTCGTCCGTTGTCGAAGGGTAGGAAGCTCGATCCCGGCAGTAATGTTGGGGCTAGATAAATGATAAGGTATTTCTAATTTGTTTTAGATTCTGAAACAAGTTCAGAAAGAACAGAATCCGGCTTACAGGTCTGCTTTTTTTTAATAAAACTCAACTTAATTATAGTTTGCTTGAAAGTTGTTTTGAGGCTAATGGCTATCAGGATATTTATAATACGTAAGGTTTATTCTTCTTCACCTTCTTCGTCTTGCTCTTCGTTTTCAGCATTCGTCTCAAATTCAAAAAAAGTAAAAACAGATCCTCCGTAGTTCTTTTGAAAAGAGTAATGCGGCATCGCTTCTAATTTGGTGTATTTAGAATGTTCTACAACTAGCATTCCCTCCTCGTTTAATAATTCACGTTCAAAGATGCTTTGCACGATTTTTTCAAATTCTTTTTGATCCATTCCATACGGCGGATCGGCAAAAATGATATCATAGTTGCCAGTATGTTTTTCCAGAAATTTAAATACATCGCTTTTAATTGCAGTGATGTCAAACTCAAACTCCTTTGCCGTTTTCTTGATGAAGTTTATGCAGCCCACATCACCATCTACACATACTATTGGAGTGCATCCACGCGAACCAAATTCATAACTAATGCTGCCAGTTCCGGCAAAAAGTTCCAAAACTTTTAATCCCGAAAAATTAAAATAATTGTTCAAAACATTAAATAACGCTTCTTTGCTCATGTCAGTTGTGGGACGCACCGGAAGATTCTTTGGAGGCTGAATGCGTCTGCCTTTGTATTTTCCAGAGATAATTCTCATGAGTGTAAAAGGATAAAGTGTTCGCGTTTTTCGGATTCGGTTAACGGACCAAACATAAAGCGTACATCAAACAAATTGGTATTCCGTACATAGTTAAAGGCATTCTTGAAAAGAGCATCGTCTTCAGAAATCTTGCCCAAAAGCTCCAATTTAAAATTTTCTGGATTCAGATGTAATTGTTCCGCAGTGAATAATATGTAATAGATAAAATCTTCGGGTGTTTTGTATTCAAACGTATTGTATAGTTGCAGTTTCTGATTTTGGATGACGACAATTTCAAAATGAGTGTCGCCTACGTGCACAAACATCTGGCGTTCTTCGTTGTTTTTCGAAAAATCTAAAAGTTTGTTGACTAATATGGTATTGGCGTGTTTGTAATCAAAAGTGCCAAATTGATCAATGAAATAATTATTCAGGTTCACATACGGAATGTATACGTTATTCATTTCGTAATTCGCCAATTCATCAAATGCAAAAAAATCAGTTTCAAATACCTTGGTGTTGAATTGCAGATAGCTTCCTAAATATTCTTCATCAAATAAAGCCGTTGGCACTAAAGTCGAAAGGTTGTTACTGTGAATGATAATGATTTCATCATAACCTGCTTTCAGTTCGGGATAATTTTGAAAAGCTTCGGCAAATAAATCTTCTATTTTAGTAGTGACGTTAAATTTGCCTAGATCAATTTTTTGCAATTGTGTAGCCTTATTGGTCAGCGTGTCAAAAGTGGCAAAAGACAAACCATTCAAAGAAACTTGAATTGCTAGTTTTTGGTACATTTTATCAATAACACTCGTGTTTTGCCACATAGTTTGTCCTTTATATATCGGAACGGCAAACTTACGAAAATGAAATTCAATATTTATTCTAAAATCAAAAATCGTTAATCACCAATCTTTATTCGAAATGATTTATATTTGAATTCCATTTTTCAGCATAAATCTAAATGACTTCCACCCAGTTTTACAGTCTATTACAAAAGCAGTTTCCGTTTCAGCCGACTGTAAAGCAGGATATTTTTTTTCAAAAAATCGCCGAGTTTTTAACCAATTCCAATGACAACGAAATATTTGTCTTGAAAGGATATGCTGGAACCGGAAAAACTACGGTCATTTCTACTATTGTAAATAATCTTGTTGCCATCAACAAAAAGTATGTTTTACTAGCACCAACTGGTAGAGCTGCCAAAGTCATTGCTAATTACGCTAACAAACCTGCCTATACGATTCACAAGAAAATCTATTTTCCGAAGAAAGGAAAATCAGGCGGTGTATCGTTTACCAAACAACAAAACAAACATAAAAACACGATTTTTATTGTTGATGAATCATCTATGATTTCGGATGTGAATACCGAATCCAAACTGTATGAAACGGGTTCGTTACTCGATGATTTGATTTCCTATGTCTATAATGCCGAAAATTGCAAAATGATTTTGCTTGGCGATACTGCCCAACTTCCACCAGTGCAATTAGATGTAAGTCCGGCATTGGATACAGAAAAATTAGCACTGCATTATAACAAAGAAATTTTCTCGATAGAATTGGATGAAGTAATGCGCCAGGAAGAGCATTCCGGAATTTTGTTTAATGCAACTGAATTAAGGGAATTGATGAAAAGTAGTTTTTTGGATAATTTTACCTTCAGATTAAAAGGCTATAAAGATATTGTCAGATTAACAGATGGTTTCGATATTCAGGATGCAATTCAAAGTGCTTACAGTAATTATAGTATTGAAGATACTTGTTTTATCGTGCGTTCCAATAAAAGAGCCAATCAGTACAACCAACAAATTCGATCTAGGATTTTGGATAAAGAAAGTGATTTGTCTGTAGGTGATTATTTGATGGTGGTAAAGAACAATTACTTTTGGCTTAAAGAAACAGACGAAGCCGGATTTATAGCCAATGGCGATATTATAGAGGTTTTAGAAATTTTTGGTTTCAAGGAATTATACGATTTTAAATTTGCAAAAGTTAAAATCAGAATGGTTGATTATCCCAATCAGAAGCCTTTTGAAACCATGCTATTGTTGGATACCATTACCAGTGAATCACCTTCATTAACATTTGAACAAAGCAACCATTTGTATCAAGAAGTACTGAAGGATTACGAAGGCGAACCGCAATACCGTAAATTTTCAAAAGTAAAAGAGAACGACTATTTTAATGCGCTTCAGGTGAAATTTTCGTACGCCATTACGTGTCACAAATCGCAAGGCGGACAGTGGAATACGGTATTTATTGAACAACCCTATTTGCCCAACGGAGTTGATTTAGATTATATCCGCTGGCTTTATACCGCAGTGACTCGTGCCAAAGATAAATTGTATTTGATAGGTTTTAAAGATGATAATTTTGAGGCGTAATTTTCTAAACCCATACTAACGCATACGGTTTCTTTTGTGTAGTAGCAATCGCAATTTTAAATTATCGTAAACTATGGCGGCAACTAATGTTATAGCAGCAATTGCCAATACTTGAAGATTGATTTTTGAATAAAAAATACCGCCAATTATTCCGCCTAAGAAAAAGAAACTAATGATCGTCAGTCGCAATCGGATAATAGAAAGTAATTTTTCCCTTTGTTTGTAAAAAAACAATTGAGATAATTCAATCCCTAAATCAGTAAAAAGTCCAGTTAAGTGCGTGGTTCTTACTGTTGAATTTGAAATTGAGGTGACCAATGAGTTTTGCAAACCCATCGCAAATAGCAGACTAAAAGCTAGTAAATTGGGGTTTTCTGCAATTAAGTAATTTCCCAAAAAGGCAGTAAAAAAAAGGATTACACTTTCAATAAAAATAGGTATCGTATAACTCAGTTTGCTATTGTTTTTGGAAAGAAGTTCCACCAGAAAATTCGAAAAAAAGGAACCTAGAAAAAAGAAAAATATATAAAGAAAGTAGATAAAGCCTTTCCACAATTCGAGTTTAAAAACTTCGTCTATCAAGTAAGCAAAATGACCGGTAACATTGGTTGTCAAACGTTGTACGGCCAAAAAACCTGCTACATTTACAATGCCTGCTACAAAGGACAATAAAGAAGCAATTCTTAAATTGTGTTTGATCGTTCGGGTTTTGCCTTTATGACTAAACATAAATTCTTGATAAATTATACTATAAAAGTACGGTTTAATATACGACAAGTTTTGCTTTTGATTTTTTATTTAAAAAGACTTTGTAAATTAGCCATTTACAGCGTAACCAACTCAAAATGAAAAACTGGATTCTCTATTCCCTGATCTCCATGTTCTTTGCTGGATTAACGTCGGTGATTGCCAAAATGGGTTTGCGAAATGTAAGTTCGGATACTGGTTTAGCGGTTCGAACGATTATGGTTTTTATAATTGTTTGGCTCAATGTTTTTATATTCCAATCCGTAAAAGACTTTAGAAATTTAACTAAAATGGATGTTGTATTTTTAGCAATATCTGGCTTAACGACTGCGCTATCTTGGATTTTTTATTACAAAGCCATTAAGATTGGTAATGTTTCTCAAGTGGCTTTGATAGATAAAGGAAGTATCATTATCACGCTGTTATTATCGTTTATCGTTTTGAATGAACATTTTTCATGGAAAACTGCCACCGGTGGAGGTTTTATTATTGTGGGACTTTTAATTCTAACTTTGAAATAAAATACAAATCAACTTTGTAACTTAGCTACCTCAAAACTCAGCCATCAATAAAATGAAAATTATCGCCGTTATTCCAGCTCGTTATGCCTCTACTCGTTTTCCTGCGAAATTAATGCAAGATTTAGGAGGAAAAACTGTTATTCAACGCACTTATGAAGCTGCCGTAAATACACATTTATTTGACGATGTTTTTGTGGTTACTGATAGCAGTTTGATTTATGATGAAATCGTCAATAACGGAGGCAAAGCCATAATAAGTATCAAAGAACACGAAAGTGGAAGCGACCGTATTGCCGAAGCAGTTGAAAAATTAGCCGTAGATATTGTAGTAAATGTGCAAGGTGATGAGCCTTTTATCAATAAAGAACCATTAGAAAAAGTCTTGGCTGTTTTCCGAAATGACAGTGACCAAAAAATCGATTTGGCTTCCTTGATGTTCCCAATAACGGATGAAACTGAAATAGAAAACCCAAATAACGTTAAGGTTGTAACCGACCAAAACGGATTTGCATTGTACTTTTCGCGTTCGGTAATTCCGTATCCACGAGATAAAGATGCAGGTGTTCGCTATATGAAACATATTGGGATTTATGCTTTCCGTAAAAATGCATTATTAGACTTCTATCGTTTGCCTATGCAATCGTTAGAAGCTTCTGAGAAATTAGAACAGCTTCGGTACTTAGAATTTGGCAAAAGAATTAAAATGGTCGAAACCAATCAAGGAAGCATCGGAATTGATACTCCAGAAGATTTGGAAATGGCCAGAAAATTATTTTAGAATTCTTCACTTTCGGTGTCAAAATAGCCTTTGTTTTTGACTTTGTTTGAAAAGAAATTCAGAAACAATACCACAAATGACAAGAAGAATAAGGCTTGAATGGAAACCAAAACTTTAGCATAAGTAGTTACCGGAACAAAATCGCCGAAACCAATAGAAGAGGAAGTTACCATACTAAAATATATTGGGTCAAACCAATTAGCGAAAGGCTTGTTCATATTGTCGCCACAAGAATACAGTACTCCAAAAGAAAAAACAATTTCTAAATAATTAAAAAAAAGCATCAACATAGACCGTTTATACGATCGAGGTCGCGATAGCATATCCGAGGCAAAAATTAGCGTCGGAATGTATAAAACAGTTTCGAGTAAAAGGAAAATCATCAAACCTTCTACAAAAAAAATACTTTCCCAATGGTTCCTTAAAATTATAACGGGAAACGCTACTTTTGACAAAACATAAACATCCATAACCAAATCTTGATACTCAAATCCAACTTTGTGCGAAATTTGTTTAATGTAAACTCCAGGAAAAAATAACTGAGAAATAGAAAGAAACAAACGAACAATTTTTTCAATACCATTATCATCTTGATGGTCATTATTCCATATAGCTCGAATGGTTAAAATTCTTTTTTGAATAGGGGTAATATTAAATCGATTGCGGTCTTTGTTGGAGATTTTACCCAATAAAAGTTTTTTAAAGAAATATTTCATCACATTAGTTTTTTGATCGTAAATAATTCATTGTGCGTTTCTACTTTGGGATACATTCGAAGTGAATAATTACCACTAAATTTTGATTTATAGGCTAAGTTTCGTTCTTCTTGTTTTGTATTGATTACCATTGTATTGAATAAAATAAAACCATTAATATTCAAAAGCGAATTGATTCGTTGGATAAAAAAATCTTCAAATAAAAAATTTGGCATGTTAGTGTCCTGAAAAATATCGATGATAATTAAATCATAAGTGTTTTTAGTTTTTAATACATAGTCAAAGGCATCGTCAATCACAATTTTTAAATTGGGAATCGCATCCAAACCAAAATAACTATTGGCAATTTGGATAATGTCCTTGTCAATTTCTACTCCAATAATTTCTCCTTTAAATTTTATTTCGTCAACTAAAGTTTTGATTACGCTTCCGCCTGCAACTCCAAGAACCAAAATACTATCAAATTTTTGTATACGCTCAAAGCCTATATATTTCAAACCTTTTCTCAGAATGCGTTGCAAACTGCCATAGGAGTAATTTGTGCTCTTACTGTCTAAAACCAATGCGCCATTGTTCCAAGTAACTTCAAGCGATTTACTCAGCACAGAGTTTTTCTTGTAAATGTTTATCGGAATAAAATAGCTGCACAGTTTTCGAACCATCAGTAAATATTTTTCTCAAAAGTAAGACAGAAATACTAAATTTGCGCAAAATACACCGAATGAAATCGCCAAAAACTAAAAGTATGCTTGTGCAATATTTTTAAAAGAAGCGCTACCTTTCGGACATTAGGATACAAAGGCTACCAAAATATGAAACAACGACTCTACAAATTTATTTACTTTCGATTGCTCGGATGGAATTTAATCGGAACTATAGATACTTCTGTTAAAAAATGTGTGGTTATGGTAGTGCCACATACGGCCAATGTAGATTTTTTTATAGCGCTATTGGTTCGCGGCATTATGAATGTAGAAATCAATTTTGTGGGTAAAAAGGAATTATTTGCGTTCCCGTTTGGATATTATTTTAGGAGCGTTGGCGGTGCTCCATTAGACCGAAGCGGTGGTAAGAACAATGTAGATGCCTCGGCTGAAGTATTTAGTAAACACGATACTTTTCGATTAGCTTTATCGCCCGAAGGCACACGCAAAAAGGTGACCGAACTCCGCACCGGGTTTTATTACATAGCCCTAAAAGCCAATGTTCCAATAGTTCCAGTTGCTTTTGATTATGGTAAAAAAGAGGTTAAAGTTGGAAATCCGTTCACAGTTACAGGCAATTTTGAAGAAGATATGAAAATCATTTTGCCGTTTTTTAAAGATGTTAAAGGTAAAAATCCAGAGAGAGGATTTAACGCCACTTCGTTTGAAATTAACTCGAGTAAAGTTTAAAACTAAAACTATGAATTATATTGAGTTACATGCAAAATATAAAGAAACCACCATTTCTGGACGGTATATCACGCTAGAGCATATTGAACCGGTAGTAGTCAAATTTGCATCGGAAGTTATCGGCAAATCTGTTTTAGGAAAATCAATCTACAAACTACAAATCGGAACCGGAAAAACTAGAATCCTTTTGTGGTCGCAAATGCACGGAAACGAAAGCACAACAACAAAAGCAGTATTTGATTTCATTAATTTATTGCATTCTGATTCGGATTTGGGAAAAAAATTACGCAGTAAATTTACTTTTTGTATGCTTCCGATGCTGAATCCGGATGGAGCCAAAGCATACACCCGAGAAAACGCTAACGGAATTGATTTAAATCGAGATGCTCAAAATTTGTCACAACCCGAAAGTGTCATTCTTAGAAAAACATTTGAAGCATTCAGACCTGATTATTGTTATAACCTTCACGATCAAAGAACTATTTTTGGAGCTGGAACAACCGGTAATCCGGCTACAGTTTCTTTTCTGGCTCCAGCCTTTAACGAAGCTCGCGAGGTTAATGAAGTTCGAATAAAAGCGATGAATGTAATTGTGGCTATGAATGAAATCTTACAACAGTTCATTCCAAATCAAGTAGGTAGGTTTGACGATTCGTTTAACCTGAACTGTGTTGGAGATATGTTTCAGTTCCTAAACGTGCCTACGTTATTATTTGAAGCAGGACATTTTCAGGGTGATTATGAGCGAGAAATCACACGCAAGTATATTTTTATAGCATTACTTTCGGGACTGCAATATTACAACGATAACGATATAGTTCACAATAAAATTGACGATTACGTGAAAATTCCGCAAAATAAAGTCGTTTTTTATGATTTTGTATATAAAAATGTTAAAATAAATTATGACGGTATCGAAAAAAATAGCAACTTTGCAGCTCAGTTCAAAGAAGTTCTAAATAATGATAAAATTACTTTTGAAGCAGCAATTGCTCAAGTAGATAAATTAGAAGATTATTTTGGTCATGTAACGATTGATGCTAAAGGCGAAACTTACTATGATGGCGAAAATAACCTTCCTAAAATCGATGCAAAAGCTACTTTTAATTTAGGAACGACTAGAATAATTAACGGCAATAGTGTTTAGTTAATTTTTTTTTGAACCTAAATAATTAATCAGATTATAACAAAACGAATCCCATGAGCAAGTTTAAATTAGACGAAGTAGACCACCAAATCTTAGACATGTTAATTGATAATACTAGAATTCCATTTACAGACATCGCGAAAAAATTGCTGATTTCTGCCGGAACGGTCCATGTTAGAGTGAAGAAAATGGAGGATCAAGGAATTATTATGGGGTCTTCTTTATCCTTAGACTACGAAAAATTAGGCTATTCATTCATCGCTTATGTGGGTGTGTTTTTGAATAACACTTCGCAAACTAAGTTTGTATTAGAAAGAATCAACGAAATCCCTTATGTAACTGTAGCGCACGTGACCACTGGAAAATTTAATATTTTCTGTAAAATTAGAGCTAAAGACACCAAACATGCTAAAGACGTAATCTTCATGATTGACGATATCGAAGGCGTTTACAGAACAGAGACGATGATTTCCTTAGAGGAAAGCATTAACGATAAAAAAAGATTAATGCATACTATTTTCCAAGAATTAGACTAGTTCCTGCTAAAAATATATTTGAAACCTCAAGTGAAAGCTTGAGGTTTTTTTATTAATTTACTGCCAACTTTTTTAGGTCGTAGCATGAAGATGAAAAGAATGCTAATCTTATTATTTTTGGTCATAGTATCTCTGTTGTTTTTTCAGTTCCAAAGCAGCAACGAGGATAAATTTGTAATTTATGAAACCCATTCAAAACAGGGAGCTGTTGCGATGTATTTCAAAGATGCAAATGGAATTCGTTTTGGAAGTATTGAGAATTTAAAAATTTGGTTGAATAAAAATAATAAAGAATTGCTTTTTGCCATGAATGGCGGCATGTATAAAAATGATAAATCTCCTGTAGGACTCTATATTGAGAAAGGGAAGACCATTACCAATGGCGATCATGCTGATGGCACGGGTAATTTTTACTTAAAACCAAACGGCATTTTCTATTTGAATGCCAAAGGTGTTCCAACTATATGTAAAACAGAAGATTTTCAGTTCAAAGACGGAAGTGTTGATTACGCCACACAATCGGGACCGATGTTGGTAATAGCGGGTAAAATCCACCCGACTTTTAATAAAGATTCCAATAATTTTAATATTCGTAACGGCGTTGGGGTTTTACCCAATGGACAATTGGTTTTTGCAATGTCTAAAAAAGAAGTTAATTTTTATGAATTTGCGACTTTTTTCAAAGAGAAAGGTTGCAAAAATGCTTTATATTTGGATGGATTTGTTTCTAGAGCCTATTGTCCAAATCAGGATTGGGTGCAAACCGATGGAGATTTCGGAGTTATAATAGCAGTTACCAAAAATAAATAAATCATGTACACCTTACCAAAAATTGAGGTTTTCAACCAAAATGTATTGTCAAAATACAACATTTATAACAGTGTGTTCATCACGTTGCCCTTTGATGCAATTGACAATACTGGTGTTTTGTTGCCCTTATTCTCTGAAGTTTGTGACATGGGGTTCAAAAATAACTGGTCACCAAAAAAAATTGTCGATTTCTTTGCCGAGAAATAT
The DNA here is from genome assembly GCA_038202695.1 of Flavobacteriales bacterium. Taxonomy (GTDB): domain Bacteria; phylum Bacteroidota; class Bacteroidia; order Flavobacteriales; family Flavobacteriaceae; genus Flavobacterium. Next base: position 17,398 of record JBBRET010000027.1, on the reverse strand, counting down.
TTAGACCATGCATCAGAAGCACATAAAATTGATTTGATGTTCCGATTTATTCAGTACGTCGAACGACAAATTGTTCTTTTTGATGCGATTGAAGACGCTGCTTTTTCGACAGTCAATAACTTAGAAGGTAGAGGTTCGTTACGTGATGTTATTGAAAAATCTGAAGCCAAAGACAAACACGTTGAATTAATCCAGTTCCTAGAAACGTTTAATGTAAGAACGGTTCTCACAGCGCATCCCACACAGTTTTACCCCGGTTCGGTTTTGGGAATCATCACGGATTTAACAGACGCCATTCGAGATAACAATTTGTTGCAAATCAAACAATTATTAGCACAACTTGGGAAGACACCTTTTATCAAAAAAGAAAAACCAACTCCTTATGACGAAGCGGTGAGTTTGGTTTGGTATCTCGAAAATGTATTTTATGAAACTATTGGTGACATGATGCAGTACCTTCAGAAAAATATCTTTGAAGGCAATATCATTGAAAATCCAATTATTAATTTAGGTTTTTGGCCCGGTGGCGACCGAGACGGGAATCCATTTGTTACCCCACAAATTACTGAACAAGTTGCCGGAAGATTGCGAACCTCAATACTAAAATGTTACTATTTTGATATCAGAGCATTGCGGCGCAAATTGACTTTTAACGAAGTGGATGCCATCATCATTAGTTTGGAATCTCGTTTGTACCGTTCTGTTTTTTATTCACAAGGCGATGTTTTTATTACGCTTCAAGAATTGTCTAATGAATTGAATATTGTAAAACAACTAATTATTAACAAGCATAATTCACTCTATTTAGATGAGGTAAATTTGCTTTTGCAAAAAATAAATCAGTTTGGTTTTCACTTCGCATCTTTAGATATCCGACAAAATAGCCGCATTCACAATCAAGTTTTTGATGATATAGTGTCGTTTTTGAAAAAAGAAACTTCCGCTTTTTTTCCTGAAGATTTTGATACTTTTTCTGAAATTCAAAAAATGGATGTGCTTTCTAAAATTCATTTTGATTTAAGCAATCATCATTTCGGAAATGAAATTACACGCTCAACGCTTGAAACGATAAAGTTGATGCAAGAAATTCAAACAAAAAATGGGGAAAAAGGATGTAACCGATATATCATTAGCAATAACGAAAGTGCTTTAAATGTCATGGAAACCTTTGCTTTGTTCCGATTGATGAATTGGGAAAACCCGACGGTTGATATTGTTCCACTGTTTGAATCTGTTGGCGATTTGCAACATGCTCATGAAATCATGGAGCAATTGTACCAAAACGATGCCTATAGAACTCACATCGCGGAACGTAAAAATAAGCAAACGGTGATGCTTGGGTTTTCAGACGGGACCAAAGATGGCGGTTATTTGATGGCGAATTGGAGCATTTTCAAAGCTAAAGAAATGATAACAGAAGTCTCGCGGAACTACGGAATCAAAGTGATTTTCTTTGATGGTAGAGGTGGACCTCCAGCGCGTGGTGGTGGAAAAACACATAAGTTTTACGCTTCTTTAGGCTCAACGATAGAAAATCAGGAAATTCAAATTACAGTACAAGGACAAACAATTAGTTCAAATTTTGGCACACTCGATTCGTGCCGGTATAATTTAGAAAATCTTTTGAGTGCTGGTGTGGCAAATCAAGTATTTAATAAAGAGGAGAACAATCTTTCGGTCGACGATAAATTCATTATAGATGACTTAGCAAATCTGGGCTACAAAAAATATTTAGATTTTAAAGCTCATCCTAAGTTTATTCCATATTTGGAACAAATTAGCACCTTGAAATACTATGCCAAGGCCAATATTGGAAGTCGTCCGTCTAAAAGAAATTCTGATGAAAAATTGAATTTTGCCGACTTACGTGCGATTCCGTTTGTAAGTGCTTGGAGCCAATTAAAGCAAAATGTCCCTGGATTTTTTGGATTGGGTACTTCACTATTGTATTTTGAAGAAACCAATCAATGGGATAAAGTGCAAAAACTTTATGATAATTCGTTATTCTTCAGAACCTTATTAGAAAATAGCGCCATGTCTTTGGCCAAAAGCTTTTTTCCGCTTACTGCATACATGAAAGATGACCCAGAATTTGGTGCGTTTTGGCAAATCATTTATGATGAATTCTTAGAAACCAAACGCTTATTGCTTAAAATTGCCGGACACCAAGAACTCATGGAAAACTATCCTGACGGTAAAGCTTCCATCGCTGTTCGAGAGCAGATAGTATTGCCATTATTGGCGATTCAGCAGTATGCTCTATCACAAATTAACGATATGAAAAGAACTAAAACTAGTGATGAAAAGCTAGTTAGTGTTTACGAAAAATTGGTGACGCGCTCCCTTTTTGGAAATATGAATGCTAGCCGAAATTCGGCATAAAAAAAACATAATATGAAACTATCTGACTTACGACCAAACGAATATGCAGCGTATTACGGAACCTACATTTCTCAAGTTTCTAGTGAATATAATTTAGTAGAAGAACTTGAAATTTCAGTACATCGCTTGATAAAGTTTGTTCAAAACATTCCGCTTGACAAGTTTGACTATCGCTATGCGGAAGGAAAATGGACAATTAAAGACATCTTGCAACATTTGATTGATTCCGAAAGAATATTTGCTTATCGTGCGTTGCGTTTTGCTCGTAATGATCAAACTGCTTTGGCAAGTTTTGACGAAAATAATTATGCAGACGAAGCCAAAGCCAACAAAAGAAGTATTCAAGATTTACTAACCGAATTAGCTGTGGTCAGACAGGCAACCCTTTCATTATACAAATCATTTTCAGAAGTAGAAATACTCAGAATTGGGACCGCTTCCGATAATCAGATGTCGGTCAGAGCTTTGGGTTTTGTCATTATTGGTCACCAAAACCACCACCAGCGTGTTTTTGAAGATCGCTATTTGTAAACAAACAAAAACCCCAAATACTTTTTAGAATTTGGGGTTTTTTATTTCGTAATTATTTTTATTCTTCGTCTTCGTCTTCTTCATCAAAGTTATCTGATACTTCAAAATCGTCATCGTCATCGTCATCACCATCATCAGAGCCGCCTTTGTCTTTTAATAAGTCTTCTTCTTCGTCATCATCACTATCGGATGGCGCATCTTCGTCATCGTCTAACCCTTTGATCGGTTCAATAGGTTCAACTACTGAATCGATATCTTCTTCTTCATCATATTTTTCCATACGACTGGCTAGTTTTGTGCTCACTTTTACCAAGTAAATAGTGTCAACTGTTTTAACTTCAACAGCTTCTATCAATTCGTTTTGAGCATTTCTAAAACGAATGATATCAGAGTCGTCATACCCTTCTGGAAACTTTTCTACCAATAAGTTTAAGATGTCTCCGGTTAATTTAGCATAGTCTACGATTATTCTTCTCATAAAAAAACTTTTATAAATCTAGTATGTAAGCAAATATTAAAGGTACAACAATTGTTGCATCCGATTCTACAATAAATTTGGGTGTATGGATGTCAAGTTTTCCCCAAGTGATTTTTTCATTGGGAACTGCTCCTGAATAGGAACCATAACTTGTAGTTGAATCTGAAATCTGGCAAAAATAACTCCAAAACGGAACATCATGCATTTCCATGTCCTGGTACAACATCGGTACTACACAAATAGGAAAATCGCCTGCAATTCCACCACCAACCTGAAAGAAACCTAATCCTTTTCCAGTTGAATTTTTAGGATACCAATCGGCTAACCACATCATGTATTCGATACCACTTTTCATAGTAGTAGGTTTGAATTCCCCTTTGATACAGTAGGAAGCAAAAATGTTTCCCATCGTACTGTCTTCCCAACCCGGAACTACTATAGGCAAATTCTTTTCGGCTGCAGCAACCATCCAAGAATCTTTTGGGTCAATTTCGTAATATTGTTCTAAAACACCTGAATTAATCATCTGGTACATGAATTCATGCGGAAAATAACGTTCTACTTTTGAATCTGCATTGTTCCAAATGTCATACAAGTGCGACTGTAATCTTCTAAAAGCCTCTTCTTCTGGAATGCAAGTATCCGTAACTCGGTTGTAATGATTTTCTAATAAATCCCACTCTTCTTGTGGTGATAAATCTCGGTAATTAGGAACTCGTTTATAAGAATTGTGAGCTACCAAATTCATAATATCTTCTTCAAGATTGGCTCCAGTACAAGAAATAATGTGCACTTTGTCTTGACGTATCATTTCGGCAAGTGATTTTCCCAACTCTGCTGTACTCATAGCACCAGCAAGTGAAATCAACATTTTACCATTGTCAAGCAAGTGAGTTTCATATCCTTTGGCTGCGTCTACAAGTGCAGCCGCATTGAAATGAAGGTAATGTTTTTCTATAAACTGACTTATCGGTCCTTTGCTCATTTTAGGGTTATGGTTTTTTTTTGTTGATGCTCCAAAGAAAAACTTTTTTTCTAAAACATCAAACTATTTTTTATCAATTTTTTGGCTTTATTTTTTCTCGTAACCTAATATTTTCAATACATCATCTGAAGTTTGCTGTTCTGAGAAAACCTCGGTTGCTAAAATTCCGTTTTCGTCTCGGTCAATTAAGATGTGTTTTGGTTGTGGAATCAAACAGTGGTGTAATCCGCCGTAACCGCCTATGGTTTCCTGGTAAGCACCAGTATTGAAAAAACCTATATATAAAGGTTTTTCTTTATTGTATTTTGGCAAATAAATGGCGTTCATATTCTGCTCAGAGTTGTAATAATCATCGCTATCGCATGTCATTCCGCCCAGTAAAACTCTTTCGTAGGTATCATTCCACCGGTTTATTGCCAGTAAGATAAAACGTTTGTTGATTGCCCAAGTATCTGGTAAAGTGGTTATGAAAGAACTGTCAATCATATTCCACGCTTCTCTATCATTTTGTTGCTTCTGGTATAAAACTTGGTAAATAGCACCACCAGATTCTCCAACAGTAAAGGAACCAAATTCGGTAAAAATATTCGGTACATCAACTTCAGCTTCTTCGCAAGCAATTTTAATTTGATTTATGATTTCATCAATCATGTATTGGTAATCATATTCAAACGCTAAAGAATTTTTTATAGGGAAACCGCCACCAATATTTAATCCGTCAAGCGATGGACATTCTTTTTTTAATGCGATGTATACTTTGATACATTTTACCAACTCGTTCCAATAGTAAGCCGTATCATTAATTCCAGTATTAATGAAAAAGTGAAGCATTTTTAGCTCTAAATTATCATTTTCTTGTATCTGTTTTTTGTAGAAGTTAACGATGTTTTTGTACCCAATTCCTAGTCGAGATGTATAGAACTCAAACTTTGGTTCTTCCTCGGCCGCAATACGGATTCCGATTTTAAACTTTCCTTTAATTTTTTCTTGTAATAAATCTAATTCTTCATAATTATCAATAATCGGAATGGCGTTTTTATGGCCATTATTAATTAAGCGGGCAATGTTTTCGATGTATTGGTCGCGTTTAAACCCATTACAAATAATATAGGTGCTTTTGTTTATTTTTCCATTTTCCAATAAATTTTCCACAATGTTGATATCAAAAGCTGAAGAGGTTTCGATATGAATATTGTTTTTGAAAGCTTCATTCATGATGTATTGAAAATGAGAGCTTTTAGTACAGTAACAATAATAGTACTTACCTTCATATTTGTTTTTTTCCATAGCATTTCTGAACCAGTTTTTGGCTCTTTTAATGTTATTGGAAATTTGTGGTAAATACGTGAACTTTAAGGGAGTTCCGTATTGTTCTACCAATTTCATTAAATCTATATTGTGAAATTGTAGCTGGCTTTCCTTGTTTAGCGTAAATTCTTCTTGTGGAAAATAATAGGTTTGATTTATTAAATCGAAATATTTAGTATTCATTTAAGAGTTGTAATTAGAGATTAATTTATTTGATGAAACAAAATAATCTAAAATTCAAACTCTAATATTTGCGTAAATAATCGCTAGTTTTTCTTGAAACACTATGGTGATTTGCGAACACAGTGACATAAAATCACTTTTACTGCTGTATATCGGATTGGAAGTTGCTAAGAAATTAGTGTTAATTTCTTGTCTGTACTTATTGTAACTAGAAGTAGTGTCACTTTTTTTCATCTAGGCAAATTTAAAAAATAATAGTTTCGAAATGCAAGTATTAGCGTGAAAAAAACGTTAACTTTTATAATCAGCAAAAGATTTTATAATCAGCTCATTTTCAACTTGTTGGTTTATTTTTATGTTCCCGATACCGTCTAGTAATGCAAATTGAATTTTTCCGTACTCATTTTTTTTATCGTGAATCAATAATTCAAGTATCGGATTTAAGTCATTTTCTTCAAAAACGATAATTTCGAAAACAGCATTGATGGTATTTTTAATTTCTAAATATTCACTTGCAGTAAGCAACTTTTTCTGCCATGAGATATAACTCTCCAAGATCATTCCCACAGCAATAGCTTCGCCATGCAGCAAGGTTTTCTTGTTTTCATTTTCAAGAAAATAACTTTCAATGGCGTGACCTAAGGTGTGGCCAAAATTCAATGCTTTTCTGATTCCGTTTTCAGTTGGATCTTGCATTACAATTTGGTTTTTAATTTCAATAGAGCGGTGGATTAAAGAATCAAAATTAGCAAAATCAATTTCGCTCAAGGTCGTAAATAGCATCCAATACTTAGCGTCAAAAATTAATCCGTGTTTTAGCATTTCGGACAAGCCAGAACGCATTTCATTTTGTGGTAGTGTTGCTAAATATTCGGTGTCAATCAAAACCATTTTAGGCACATTAATAACGCCAATTTGATTTTTTAAAGTACCTAAATCCACGCCGTTTTTACCACCAACGGATGCATCTACCATGGCTAAAAGCGTTGTTGGAACATGAATAAAGTCGATTCCTCTTTTAAAAGTAGAAGCTACAAATCCGCCGATATCCGTAATGACACCACCTCCAATATTAATCAAAACACTTTTCCGATCTCCACCTAACTCGGTAAGAATATTCCAAAGCTCCACACAAGTATTAATGTTCTTTTCACTTTCGCCGGGCTCAATTTCAATAATTTCAATAGTTTTTTCTGTCGCCAAAAAAGCAAGAAATTTGGGTAGGCAAAACTCGTTTGAATTCGAATCGGTCAAAATAAAAATCGTAGAATAGTTATTTTCTTCAATAAATTTATTGAGAGACTGGTATTCTGCTTCACCAAAATAAATGGGATACCCGTTGGCTTGTATTGATTGCATTTTTGCTAAAATTGTGCCTCAAAAATAGTCTAAAATTTGACAAATTATCACCAAAGACTATTTATATTTGTCAAGTTATTACAAAAAAAATGGAAAAGATTTTCAACAATACTCAGGTGGCGTTTGCACTTAAAACGGATACCGAATTAGACCGCGCATATTTTTTATTTAAAATGATAGATAATGAGCCTTTAGTGCGCATTGGTACTGCGGTAACAAATTTTGCTCTCAAAGCGCATCTCCCCGTTGAAGGATTGATTAGAGCCACTGTTTTTGATCATTTTTGTGGCGGAACAACTGAAGAAGATTGTCTTTCGGTAGTAGATAAAATGTTTACGAAAGGCGTTTCATCGGTTTTGGATTATTCCGTAGAAGGAAAAGAAGAAGAAGAGCAGTTTGATGCTGCTTTAGAAATGACTTTAAAAACGCTTGAATTTGCCAAAGAGCGTCAAGCTATCCCATTTGCCGTATTTAAACCTACTGGTTTAGGCAGATTTCATCTTTATGAAAAGATTGGAGCAAAACAGCCGTTAACGTTAGATGAGCAAAAGGAATGGAATAGGGTTGTAGCTCGATTTGATTTAATTTGTAAGACAGCACATGAAAAAGATGTAGCACTCTTAATTGATGGGGAAGAAAGTTGGATGCAAGACGCTGCGGATGATTTGGTTGCCGAGATGATGCGCAAATACAATAAAGAAAAGGCAATTGTTTTCAACACCCTTCAATTGTATCGTTGGGATCGATTAGATTATTTGAAGCAATTACACAATCGGTCCAAGACTGAATCCTTTTTCATTGGAATGAAATTGGTTCGTGGTGCTTATATGGAAAAGGAACATAAACGTGCAGAAGAAAATGGCTATCCTACTCCGATTTGCATGAATAAAGATGCTACTGATGACAATTATGATGTGACTATGGAATACATGATGAATCACTTAGATTCGATGTCTATTTTTGTCGGAACCCACAACGAGTTGAGTTCCTACAAGGTAATTGAAATGATGCAAACTAAAGGAATTGCTAAAGACGATAACAGGATTTGGTTTGGACAATTGTATGGCATGAGCGATAATATCAGTTACAACTTGGCCGAACATGGTTATAATGTAGCTAAATATTTGCCTTTTGGTCCGGTTAGAGATGTCATGCCTTATTTAATCAGAAGAGCAGAAGAAAACACCTCTGTTGCCGGTCAAACTAGTAGGGAATTAAACTTGTTGAAAGCTGAAAAAGAAAGAAGAAAAAGTAAAAAATAAATGACAATAACCTGCTTTGTTGAGTTTATTTATAGGTCAATTTCAAGAAAAAATTATCCTAATCATGCTAAAATCAATATATTTGACTTTTGTTTTTTAAATAAATCCCAAAAATAAATTAAAGACCTACTTAAAAAGTTATTTCAAAATGAATATGATCAAACATTTACATAAAAAACTAGTGCCCTTGTTATTGATGCTACTTTCTTTTCAAGGGTTTTCTCAAAACCTTCTGAACAATGGTAATTTTGAAACGGGTACTATAATTGGTTTCTTCTCAAACGGAGCGGGTTACGTGAGGTTATTGCCTCCTTTTTCAGGTACGACAACTACCGGTAATTGGGCATTCACTAACAATCCACAACTTATGAACACGGCCTCATTTGTAGCAGGTGGTGATCATACGACTGGAACTGGACTTATGCTTGTATTTGATGGGAATATGACTGGAGGACAGCAAAATTTTTGGGAAGCTGGCACGGGTGGTAGTGGTGTTTGTGGATTGACAATCGGGGCTACTTATACCTTTAGTTATTGGATAAAATCTGTTTATGGTGCTGTTGCAGGTACCCCAACTCCGGCAGATATCCGGGTTCAAATATTAAATGCTAATTCGATTACATTGGTTTCGGGAGCTACGGTTGCTCCTCCAACGGCAAGTGGTTGGCAACAAGTTGTTTACACATTCAGACCACTTGGAAATTGTGTAAATATTAAATTATACAACAATAATACTACTGCTGATGGAAATGATTTTGCTATAGATGATATGTCAGTTACAGCACCATTGGTGCCCTTGTCTTTAGTCTATACTGCAACTAATTCTTCTTGTCCGAATGCGTCTAATGGCTCAATTACGGCAGCAGGTAGCAATGGAGTTTTACCTTATGTAAGTTATAATTTGACTGGACCAATAGCTCCTCAATCTAATGCAACTGGATTTTTTTCAGGGTTACCACCAGGAACTTACTCGGTTTCAGTTACCGATAGTGCCGGAACTACAGTTGCTCAACCAAACATTGTAATCACAGAGCCTTCGGATATAGTAACCAGTAGTAATACTGCGATTTGTTTAGGTGCTTCAACCACAATGACGGTCAGTGGTGGGGTAGGTCCTTATAATTGGACTGCTTTACCAGCTGATCCTACTTTAGTTTCTCCAAGTGCCAATCCAACAGTAAGTCCAACTCAAACTACCGTTTATACTGTCACACCAACTATTCCAACTATAGTTAATTTGGTTTCTAATGGTAACTTTTCAAGTGGGAATGTAGGCTTTAGCACCGATTATCAATTTTTATCCGTTACAATTCCTGCAGGTACACAAAAATCATATGGTATAGTTGCCAATGCAAATTCTTGGTTTCCGGGTTTTTCTCCTGCGTGTGTAGATCACACTTCAGGTTCAGGTTTAATGATGGTTGTTGATGGCTCAGTAACCAATGCTGGAAATGATATTGTCTGGGGTCAAAACGTTGCGGTTGTTCCAGGACAAAACTACACTTTTACTTATTGGTTGCAAACCATATCAGCTGGTCCAACTTCAATAATTAGAGCAACAATCAATGGAAATTTACTTGGGCTAGCAAATGCACCAATCACGCTTTGTGGTTGGACACAGTTTACATACACATGGAATTCAGGAGTAAGTACTACTGCGCAAATTCGATTGTTTGATAACATAACGGTAGCCAACGGGAATGATTTTGCACTAGATGATATTGCGTTTACAACTAATTCAATATGTACGGTATCTAAGTCAATTACAATAACAGTAGATCCATCACTAGCACCAGTAATCTCATGTGGAACTGCTACGTTAAACACGGTATCGTTCAATTGGGCTGCTTTAACTGGAGCTACTGCCTACACCATTTCTTATTCTGTTAATAACGGCCCAACCGTCAATGCTGGAAGTATTGTGCCGACCACTTTCACAGTTACTGGATTGACTGCCAATGATTCTGTTCAATTATTTGTAACACCAACAGGAACAGGGTGTTTTGCAGTTGCAAATGCCACATGTATTGCCACAACAGTATTACCTTGTCCGGTTCCGTTAGTTAGTGTAACCCAACAACCCACGTGTGCGGCTCCAACTGGAACTATAGTTTTTACAAGCCCAATTAATAGTCCGCTTCCCATTCCAACAAATTTATTTATATCAAAAGTTAGTGATGCAGATGCAGGTTCATTAACGTATGTTGAAGTTTTTAATGGAACAGGCGCGACTGTCAATTTAGCTAATTATAAAATTCGAATTTATAACAATGGAAATCCTGGTCCTTCACTTAATTGCGATTTTCCTTTGTCTGGAAATCTTTTAAATAACGATGTTGTGGTTGTTGCCGTCGGAAGTGCAACAAATCTTGGAGGAGTCGTTCCTGATTTGACATTTGCAGGTTGTCCAGGTGTAAATACTAATGATAATATAAGGTTGGCAACAATAGCTAATGTTGAATTTGATTTATGGGGAAGAACAGACGGTGTTGATTTTACTCCAGTTAATTCTACTGGATATACATACACAAGAAAGGTTTTAGTACCACATCCTTCAATGATTTGGAATCCAACAGATTGGACGACTGAAGATCCTGAAGTATATACTAATTTTGGTAATTATGCATATCTAGCTCCAAATTATCAGTATAGTGTTGTAAGTCCAACGTATCAAGCTAGCCCAACATTTTCAGGTTTAGTACCCAACACTTATAATGTTACTGTTAGAGATTTAATATCAGGCTGTACTTCAGCACCAATTTCATTAACGGTAAATTCTATTTCGGGCACTGTGGCTCCCCCAAGTGTTTTGCCATTAACTTATTGTCCGAATGCAACTGCAGTTCCTTTAACGGCTACAACTAGTCCTGGCGGAACTCTAAATTGGTACGGCACCAATGCTACTGGAGGAACAGCTTCAGCTACGGCACCAATTCCCGCTACTTCAGGAGCAGCAGGTTCTGTAATTTCTTATTATGTTAGCCAAACAGTAGGAGGATGCGAAAGTACTAGAGCAGTACTTTTAGTTTATATCGGACGTGTACCTCTTCCAACTTATGTGCCATTTTTATTCTGTGATGGTGCAAATACGACAACTACATCAGTAGCATTTGACTTTAATAATGTGAGATGGCAAGATACACCAACAGTACAACAACAAACAAGTTGGGGTTATAGTTATAGCGTTGCTGGTGGTCCACTGGTAACCGGAACCCATACTGGAGTTTCTAACTTTAATGTTCCAGTTACAGCACCTGGACAAGCAGTTACCTTCACGGTTACATGGAACGGTATCTGTACACCAAGTCAAACCATAACTTGTTTTGCGTCATGTGTTACGACTCCGGTATTAAACATCACCAATCCGGCAGCAGTTTGTGCGCCAAATACTGTTGATATTACCTTACCAGCAGTTACTGCAGGAAGTACCGGTGGCGGAACGTTGACTTATTGGACTAATGCTTCAGCAACAATTCCATTAGCAAACCCCAATACTATTGCAACAAGTGGTACTTATTATATAAGGAGTGCACTTGGTGGCTGTGTGGATATAAATCCAGTAGTGGTTACTATAAACCCTTCGCCATCATTAATTATTACCAATCCATCCGCGGTTTGTTCTCCGAGCACAGTTAACTTAACTTTGCCAGCAATTACATTAGGAAGTACGGGTGGTGGAACTTTATCCTATTGGACAAATGCAACTGCAACAACAGCTCTGATTAACCCAAATGCAGTAGGAGTTAGCGGTACCTATTACATTAAAAGTACAGTCGGAACTTGTACCGATATCGAACCTGTTACCGTAACTATAAATCCGTCCCCATCTTTAATCATAACCAATCCAACAACTGTTTGTACTCCAAACACAGTGAATATTACTTTAGCAGCAGTAACTGCAGGAAGCACTGGTGGCGGAACATTGAGCTATTGGACAAATGCTGGTGCGACTTCAGCTTTAGCAAATCCAAATGCAATTGCATCTAGCGGAACGTATTACATTAGAAGTGTATTAGGTTTGTGTTCTGATATTGAACTAGTAACAGTTACTATAGGCACTACTCCAGTTCTAAGTATAACAAATCCGATAGCAGTATGTGCTCCAAATACGGTAAATATCACTCTGGCAGCAGTTACTGCTGGAAGTACTGGTGGCGGAACGTTAACGTATTGGACTAATGCCGGAGCTACAATTTCACTAGCTAACCCTTCAGCTGTTGCAACTAGCGGTACCTATTATATCAGAAGTACGGTTGGAACTTGTTTTGATATTAAGCCTGTAACAGTAATAATAAATCCGACACCTTCTTTAACGATTACTAATCCAGCAGCTGTTTGTTCTCCAAATACAGTGGATATTACTTTAGCAGCAGTCACTGCAGGAAGTACTGGTGGCGGAACTTTAACCTATTGGACAAATGCAGCTGCAACAATTTCTTTAGTAAATCCAAATACAATTGCATCGAGTGGAACCTATTATATCAAGAGTACTTTAGGCTCTTGTTTTGACATTGAACCTGTGGTCGTAACGATTGCACCCACACCTTCTTTAACAATTACTAATCCAGCAGCAGTTTGTGCTCCAAATACAGTAGATATTACTCAGCCATCTTTAACTACTGGGAGTACTGGTGGCGGAACATTAACTTATTGGACAAATGCCGGAGCGACAATACCACTAGCTAATCCTTCTGCTATTGCTACGAGTGGAACTTATTATATTAAAAACACGGTCGGTACTTGTTTTATCATTGGCTCGATGTCGGTAATCATAAACCCATCACCTTCGTTGGTAATCACTAATCCAATTGTAGCTTGTGCTACAAGTACAGTAGATATTACACTACCGGCAATTACAGCAGGAAGTACAGGTGGCGGAGTATTAACTTATTGGACAAATGCAACAGCTACAGCTGCACTTCTAAATCCAAATGCCGTTTCAGTAAGTGGTACTTATTACATCAGGAGCAGTTTAGGTGCTTGTTTTGATATAGAGCCCGTTACTGTTGTAATTAGCAACCCGATTTTAGTTATTACCAATCCAATTGCAGTTTGTTCCCCAAATACAGTTGATATTACTCAGGCGGCTGTTACAGTAGGAAGTTCGGGTGGTGGAGTATTGAGTTATTGGAATGATGCCGCAGCCACAAATCCCTTAACCAATCCAACTATTTTGAGCGTTAGCGGAACTTATTATATAAAAAGTACGGTAGGAACTTGTTTCGATATTGAACCTGTTGTTGTTAGTATTATTGCTAATTTTACTGTAAATAATCCTCAGCCATTGCAGGAATGTGATCCTAGTAACGATGGTCTGGTACCTTTTGATTTAACTCAAGTTATAAATAGTGTTACTGGTGGAAATCTAAATTATACCGTGAGCTTTCATGAAACTTATGACGATGCATTGGTGAATGGAACTTTTATTCCAAGTCCTTTAAACTATGACAATATTATTCCTTGGTTGCAAACTATTTATATCAGGGTAGCCTCTACAACATCATTTTGTTCACAAATTGTGACCCTTCAGTTAATTGTCAACCCAACCCCAGAGGCAACAGTTCCGCCGGATTATGAGTTGTGTGATACTAGCGGACTAGTTGGTTTTGAGACGTTTAATTTAACGACAGTAATTCCACAGGTATTGGGATCTACGATTGATCCTGCATTAACAGTTGTTTATTTTTATGAGAACTTATCAGATGCCCAAAGTAATACTACTTCCAACGCTATTGTTAGTGTGGGAGGTTATACCAATAGTACCGCGTTCTTACAAACATTATATGTAGTAGTTCAAACTATCGCTACAGGTTGTTTTGATATAGTAGAATTGAATTTGGTTGTGAATCCGTTACCAAATTCCTTACAGCCGAATTATCCACAATACTCTCTTTGTGATACGGATCCAACACGTATTGGTTATGAAGTGTTTGATTTGGGCAGTCAAGTCAGTACTATTTTATTGAACCAAACAGGTATGGATGTGACGTTCTATTACAGTTTAGGCGATGCTCAAAACGGCACCCGTCAAATTAGTTTATTGTATGAAAACGAAGATCAATATGTACAAACTATCGGAATTCGTATTACCAATAGCATTACGGGATGCTATGTAGTTTCTACGATGGATATAAGAGTTGAGCCATTACCAACGTTAATTCCACAAACAGTTCCATATACCATTTGCGATGACAATCAAGATGGCGTGAGTTGCGGTTTTGATTTATTGAGTTTGGTGCCTAGTCTTCTTCAAGGCGGCAATTACACCCTTAGCTTTTATGAAACTCCAACAGATGCGCAAATTGGAAGTGTCATTACAGCAATTGATGCTACACAACCGTATTGCAACATCTTGCCTTTTGTGCAATTACTGTATGTAAGAGCGGTAGACAATATTACAGGTTGTGTGAGTGTAACGAGCATTGAGCTTAATGTTGACCCAAGCCCAATAGCTCCTGTATTGCTGGATGATATTGTGATTTGTGATTATGATAGCAATACCCAAGACGGACAAACTTTAGTTGATTTAACCCAACGTACTGCCGATGTTTTGGCACAACAGCCTTTAGCGGCAATTAACTATGTTGTGAGCTATTATGCCACTCAGTTCCTAGCACAACAAGGAACAACAGGGCAGCTTATACCATTTAGCAGTCATTTAGGAAGAGACGGAGACACCATTTGGGTTAGAGTAGAGAATGTCAATACACAATGTTTTAATGTTGGAAGTTTCCAATTGAAAATCAATGCGCCATTAGTACTCACCACACCAGCACCATTAAGTGTTTGTGATGCAGATGCCAATCCGAACAATCAATATTTTACGTTTGATTTAACGATTAAAAACTTAGAGATTGCTCCAGCAGGAGAACAAGTAACCTACTATCCAAGCTATGCACTAGCACTAGCTGGAGTTGCCGGCACAGCGATAGCAGTTCCAACGGGATATACCAACATATTTCCAGCAGTTCAGACTTTGGGAGCTGTGGTAACTACAGCAGCCGGATGTACAAGTGTTACAACTTTAGATATTAGAGTCCTTCCAATCCCAACACCGCGTACCAATCCACCAGCATTGCCAGCGCAGTGTGATGTGAATAGTCCGGGAGATTTGTTAGAGACCTTTAATTTGACGCTTAATGAAGCGTATATCGCTAATGGCGATCCAAATCTGAGCTTCCATTACTATGCAAATACAACCGATGCTACTTTGCAACAGAATGAAATTATCACACCAGCTACAGCTTTGGTAGGCGCAGATGTGATAATACGAGTAGAGAATAACCGAGTAGATTATTTAGGAAATAACTGTTATGTATTAGTAACACAAGCTTTAAGGGTGAATCCATTGCCAACAGTAGAACCAGTTATAGCTCCGTTCAGAGCGTGTGATGATAATGCAGATGGATTTACGATATTTAATTTGTCAGACCCATTATTGGCACCGCAAATCTTGGGCCTTTTACAAGCACCCACAGCGTATACCATTAGCTACTACTTAACAGCAGCAGGAGCCAATCCGGTAACCAATACAGGAGAGACACCATTAGCTTTAAGTTATACTAATACCACAGCAGATGCACAAACTATTTACATCCGAGTGACTAACAACACTACAGGTT
Source organism: Flavobacteriales bacterium (assembly GCA_038202695.1). Classification (GTDB taxonomy): domain Bacteria; phylum Bacteroidota; class Bacteroidia; order Flavobacteriales; family Flavobacteriaceae; genus Flavobacterium. The sequence goes on along the minus strand of JBBRET010000027.1, from coordinate 1,288 downwards.
GTGTTAATGCTACTGGAGTATTAGATTTAGTAGTAGAGGATTATGCTACGGCTACGGCTCCACCAACCTACCAACTGTGTGACGAAGACCCTAATGCATTTGATGGCATTGTCGGAATCGATTTGAATCAGTTTACTACAACAGTATTGGGAACGCAAGACCCAGCGGTATTTTTGGTAAGCTATTACGATGTTGATCCAATACTCAATCCAACAGCTATGGCTTTAACCCCAGCTGAGGTATTAGATTTTCAAGCAGGTCCAGATACGGATAGGGTTTGGGTAAAAGTAGAGAACAGCAGTAACAGCATCATACCATTCTGTAGTGCAGTTGTAGCGATAGACATAATAATAGAACGCAGACCTAATCCGGTTATCACAACAGCTAACGCAGTAACTACGATTTGTGTAGATTATGTAACTGGTCAAATCATCAGAACACTGACCTTAAATAGCGGTATTACCAACCCAGCAAATTATACTTTTGAGTGGTATGAAATAGGTGATATGACTACAATTTTAGGAACAGATTCAACCTATACGGTAGGCACTGCTTCAGCAGGAGGCGCACCACGAACTTATGTGGTGCATGTGACCAATAACTTTGCAAACACCTCAGGCTGTGATTACACCTCTACTGGATTCCAAGTAATACAATCCGGACCAGCAGTGGTAGGCGCAGGCGCAGCACCAGGTTATGTGATTAGTAATGCCTTTAGTGATTCGCAAAGCATAACGGTAAACGTAGTAGGTTTTGGTATTTATGAGTACAGTTTGGATGATGGTCCAAGACAGACCAGCAATGTTTTTGTCAATGTGTCTTTTGATCCGCACATCATTCATGTTTGGGATATGACAGACGGAGTTGCCAACAGTTGTGATGAGTTTACTATACAGTTTGCCAATCCGATAGATTATCCGCATTACTTTACACCAAATGGAGATGGGATACATGATAATTGGAATATCCGTGGATTGCAGAATCAAGCTGGAACTAGAATCTATATTTTTGATCGATATGGTAAACTGCTGAAACAAATTAGTGCCGCTGGACCGGGCTGGGACGGAACCTACAACGGACATTTATTACCAGCAGATGATTACTGGTTTACGGTAGAGTATGTTGAGCCAAACACTGGAGCACAAACCCAGTTTAAAGCACACTTTACGCTGAAACGATAAAACATAAATAAAACAAAAAAGTCCTGATTATGTCAGGACTTTTTTATTTTATGATAGAAAGCACTGCGTGATTTTAGCCCCAATGGGAGCTAGCTACCCAGCTTGCC
>JBBRET010000026.1:0-39514 GCA_038202695.1 Flavobacteriales bacterium | reverse complement strand
TTATGCATTACTAGTTGGCAGTATTGGCTTGTTTTTAATTTTAGGTGCCGTGATGTATTTCTCAAGAAAAATCGATTGGAGTAAGTAAATTTGCAATTCATAAACCCAAATTATGTCATTATTTGTAGAAAAAGATTCTGTAGTTCGAAAAATATGGGGAAAAAGTGATACCGTGCTTTTCATCTTTGCTGGAGCTGCTGCTGAATTTGCATTAAACAAAGCAGTAGACTGGTTATACTATACTGGAAAGTTGCCCAAAGACCCTTTAGGAAGATTGTTTTCTACCGTAAAATATGCTAAACAAATTGTGTTTGCCTCTACTGATGAAGCGCATGCTTCGATTGATGCCATGAGAAGAATACATGGTGCTGTAGAAGAAAACCGCGGCGCTGTGATTCCGGATTGGGCTTATCGCGATGTGTTGTTTATGCTAATACAGTATTCAATTGTGTCCTATGAACTTTTGGAGCGAAAATTAAGTGAGGCCGAAAAAGAAGCCGTATTTAATGTTTTTTATCGTGTTGGAAAAAGAATGGGTTTAAAAGAACTTCCGGAAACTTATATTGAATGGTTGCCCGTAAGAGAAATGCATTTAATAGCGCATTTACAAAAAAGTGACTTTACAGTAGATCTTTATAAGCAATACAAAAAACATCTTGGAATGCTACGGTATGCTATTTTAATTGAAAGTCAAAAATTACTAGTTCCTGCACCTGTAAAAAAGCTGCTGCATTTTAGCAATTTCTCATGGATTAGATTGGCGCTTCCAGTATATAAATTCTGCAAAATTATAAGGATAGACAAACCTATAAAAAACGTGCTCCTTCCATCAGAATATAAAATCGAAATCAATGAGTTGGATGTAAAAACTTAAAGCAAAAAACCTGTTCAAAAAGAACAGGTTTTTTTATAAATTGAAATTCCAATTTTTGTTTTTATCGTACCAAAGTTGCCCATCGGAAACCGTTAACGGACAGTCAAAATTATTAGTATACAAACTTCCGGTTCCTAAACCTTGAGGCATTAAATTATTTTGTAAAAAAGTAAATTGTGCAATTGCATTCAAACCGACATTACTTTCTAAAGCGGAAGTAATCCACCAACTAATATTTAATTTTTCAGCAATCGAAATCCATTCCAATGTACCGCGAAAACCACCAACAAAACTTGGTTTTAAAACAATGTATTGTGGCCTAATTTTTTGAAGCAAGAGTTCCTTTTCCTCTTTTGCAAACACTCCAATAAGTTCTTCGTCTAACGCAATAGGAATTGGGGTGTTTTTACACAGTACTGACATCGTGTCAGTATGGTTTTTTTTAATTGGTTGTTCTATACTATGTAATTTAAAACCAGTTATTTGCTTAATTTTACTTAAAGCTTCATTTTCAGAAAATGCACCATTAGCATCGACTCTGATTTCAATAGTATCCTCATCAAAATTGGCCCGAATAAAGCGCAATAAATCTAATTCTTTATCAAAATCAATCGCTCCGATTTTCAATTTTATGCAGCTAAAACCTTGTTCGATTTTGTCCTCTATTTGGGCTTTCATAAATGCCTTATCACCCATCCAAACCAAACCATTAATAGAAATACTTTTAGTGTTATTTGTAAAATCTGACGGAAATAAAACGAATTGATTTTCACTTTTTAAAGACAAAAAAGCCATCTCAATTCCAAATTGAATAGACGGAAATTCGAGTAATTCTGTCCAAAGTATTTCAACTCCAAGATGAATATGATCACAAACCCATTTCAATTTTTCTTCATAATCGGGTCGGTCATCTGCTGAAAGTCCACGCAGAATTCCACACTCACCGATACCCTTTTTGCCATCTTTTTCTAATAGAATAAACCAAGTTTCTTTATCAGTTAAAATGCCTCTTGAAGTTCCTGAGGGTTGTTTAAAATGCAGTATGTATTTTAAGTAAGAAGCTGTCATTTTAGAGCGAAATGCTTTGCCCTATATCCAAAAGCATTAAGTCTTTTCCGGCATCAAAAAATTTCTTTTTAGCTTCATCGTGATCCACAACAATAAAACCGAACGTATCAAAATGACATCCTAAAATCTTATCGCAATCTATAAAATCAGCTGCTACAATCGCATCTGCTACATCCATGGTAAAACAGTTTCCAATAGGCAAAATCGCTAAATCTAATTTTGTTCGCATTGGAATAAGTTTCATATCCATCGTCAGTGCAGTATCGCCAGAAATATAAATATTTTTGTGTTCTCCTTCGATTACGAAACCACCCGGATTTCCGCCATAAGTTCCGTCTGGAAAAGAACTGGAGTGAATTGCGGCCACATATTTTACTTTCCCAAAATCAAACTGCCAACTTCCACCGTGGTTCATTGGATGATGCTGAAATCCCTTTTTCCCATAATGCATGGCAATTTCCCAATTGGATACAATAACCGAATTGTTATTTTTTGCAATAACCTCAACATCCGATATATGGTCAAAATGAGCATGGGTAATTAAGATGTAATCCGCTTTTAAAGTATTGATATCGATATGTGAAGCCTTTTCATTTGGAGAAATAAATGGATCCACTAAAATGTGTTTACCGCTTACTTCTAGACCGATGCAAGCGTGTCCGTAAAAAGTAATTTTCATAATAAATATTTGAATTAAATATAATTAACTAAAATGTCTGAAATAAAATAAATTAAGCTCAAAGCCAATAAAATAGACAAGAAGAAGGTACTTAATGCTAATTTCTTTAATTCAGGATCCAATAACTTTGGATTTTTGTTCTTACTTACTGTAATTAAATGTGAAGTTAACGGAAAATAAGCTGCTAAAAACAGGTATTGGTCGAAATGAAAGTTATTTAAAATCGCAAACAAAATCATTAAAACCATAGCTGATAGCACCAGAAAATAATGGTATTGCTTAGCCCAAGCTCCACCTTTTTGAACTACAATGGTATTTTTTGCAGCTTTTCTATCGCTTTCTTCGTCTCGCATATTATTGAGATTTAAAACCCCAACACTCAAGAAACCAATAGCAGTTGCCGGTAATAACAATAACCAATCTATTTGTTTTGAAAACATAAAATAAACACCAAAAGTACTTACCAACCCGAAGAAAATAAAAACAAACACATCACCAAAACCACGATAGCCATAGGCACCTTTTCCAACGGTATAACGAATAGCTGATGCAATAGCTAAAATTCCTAAAAATAAGAAGATGAAAGAATACAGCAGGTAGCTTTCCTTAAAGGCATAATAAATTAGTAATATTGCAAAGCAAAGGGTGATAATCGACATCAAAATCATCGCGTTCTTCATTTGAAAAGGCGTAATCGTCCCTTTCTGAATAGTGCGTTTTGGCCCAACTCGGTCTTCGTTATCCGTACCTTTAATTCCGTCTCCGTAATCATTAGCAAAATTAGAAAGTATTTGCAATCCTAACGTCGTCAATAAAGCAAATAGCACAATATTCCAATTGAACATTGCTTGCGACATGGCGTAAAAACTGCCCACTATAATTCCGGATACCGACAGTGGTAACGTTCGAACTCGTGCGGCTTCAATCCAGTGTTTCATATTTAGACTTCTTAGTTTTAGATTATTTAGACTTCATAGATTTGTAAGGTTATAAACTGCTTACTGAACACTTCTTTACGGCAACCATTTCTTTTCAAAATTGGGTTTTCTTTTTTCCAGAAAAGCATCCCTTCCTTCCTTGGCTTCGTCAGTCATGTAGGCTAATCGGGTTGCTTCGCCTGCAAAAACCTGTTGACCCACCATACCATCATCCGTTAAGTTCATGGCAAATTTTAGCATTTTGATTGAGGTAGGCGACTTTGCCAAAATTTCTTGAGCCCATTCATACGCTGTAGTTTCTAATTCTTCATGCGGAATAACTGCATTGACCATTCCCATATCAAATGCTTCTTGAGCTGAATAATTTCGTCCCAGAAAGAAGATTTCACGAGCTCTCTTTTGCCCAACCATTTTAGCCAAATAAGCGGATCCATATCCTCCATCAAAACTCGTGACATCTGCGTCGGTTTGCTTAAAAATCGCATGTTCTTTACTCGCTAAGGTCAAATCGCAAACCACATGCAAACTATGTCCGCCACCAACAGCCCAGCCCGGAACTACACATATAACAGCCTTAGGCATAAACCGAATTAATCGCTGAACGTCTAAAATATTCAACCGATGGTATCCGTCATCCCCAACATAGCCTTGCTGTCCACGTGCTTTTTGATCACCTCCCGAACAAAAAGACCAAATACCGTCTTTACTACTCGGTCCTTCAGCCGATAGCAATACCACTCCAATTGAAGTGTCTTCTTGAGCATCGTGAAATGCTTGTAACAATTCAGCAGTAGTTTTTGGACGAAACGCATTGCGAACATCTGGGCGATTAAAGGCTATTCGCGCTACGCCATTGCATTTTTTATAAGTGATGTCTTCAAAATCTTTAACAGTTTCCCAATTAATTGAATTCATGTAAATGCTAAAATTTGTTAAAATAAAATTTGAAAAAATAAATTCCTGTATTTTAGCGTAAAAATAAAGCATTTTTTAGTCTAAACTGCAAAATCAAATAGCAATTTCTTATGAATAAATCAATAATATATGTTGCCTGCTTATTCTTCAGCTTAGCTGGATTTTCACAAGCTTACGAATTCCACTCTCTTAAAGATATTGAGGCAACTCCAGTAATTTCGCAAGGTAAAACCGGTACTTGTTGGAGTTTTTCTACTACCTCCTTTTTAGAAGCTGAAATTATAAGGGTAACGGGAAAAAAAATAGACCTTTCTGAAATGTACTCAGTACGCAACACCTACCTTGACAAGGCCGAAAACTATGTTATGCGGCAAGGTAAAGCACAATTTGGCGAAGGCGGATTAAGTCATGATGTGATTAATAGTGCTAGAAAATATGGAGTAGTTCCAGAAAAAAATTACAGCGGAAAAACAAATCCAGAACTAAAATACAATCACGAAAAATTAGAAGCCGAATTAGAAGCCATTGTTAAAAAAGCTGTTGCAGATACGCCTAAAAATTATCCAAATTGGAAAACAGATTACGCTGGTGTTTTAGATGCTTACATGGGTAAATTTAGTGAAGACGGAACAATAATTTTACCGAAACCAACTCTTGATGGCAAAGGTGCCGCTGAGCAAAAAGCGCTTACACCAAAACAATTTTTGGCCACAACCCAATTGAATTTAGATGAATATGTCACCCTAACATCGTTTACCAATGAGCCTTTCTACTCTAAATTTATTTTAAATATTCCGGATAATTTTGCGAACGGAAGTTTATACAATTTGCCTTTGGATGAATTTATACAAAATATTGATAACGCACTAGACAAAGGTTTTACCTTAACATTGGATACGGACATCAGTGAAAATACCTTTTCTGGAGATGTGGGTATTGCTGTTATTCCGGAAAACGAAAGTGATTCTGTTGCAATTCTGAGTGAAATAAAACCAGAAAAAATAATTACTCCAGAATACCGTCAGGCGGAATTTGAAAATTTTGATACCGTAGATGATCATCTGATGCACATTGTAGGTAAGGTTGCCGATCAGAAAGGAAACCACTACTATAAAGTAAAAAACTCTTGGGGAACGCAATCAGGCAAAGACGGTTTTGTTTACATCAGTGTTCCTTATGTTCGGTTAAAAGCCATTTCAGTAATGCTTAACAAAGACGGTTTGACCAAAAAAACAAAAACTGCGCTCAAAGTTTAATCCACTACTTTTTAATTTATAAACCTGCCAGATGCAAATTCTAGCGGGTTTTTTGTTTTTATTTCTATATTTAACAAATAAATCCGCAGAAATGAAACAGTTTACGAACAAACAAAAATTTCAAATTTTATTCAGTTTCCCTGTTATCATTGCTTCTCTTGGCTATTTTGTTGACATTTATGATTTACTGCTTTTTGGAATTGTACGCATTCAAAGTTTAAACGATTTGGGTTTAGATGCAGATAAAGTAGGCACAATGATTATCAATTGCCAGATGATTGGAATGGTTCTCGGTGGAATTCTTTGGGGAGTTTATGGCGATAAAAAAGGGCGCCTTTCTGTACTATTTGGTTCCATTATAGTCTATTCTCTTGCCAATATTGCCTGTGGATTTTTACCTCAAATGAATTTTGCTGACAAAGGAACGATCTATGCCATTTTACGTTTCATTGCTGGTGTAGGTTTGGCCGGAGAATTAGGTGCCGGAATTACATTGGTTTCCGAAACTTTACCAAAAGAATTACGTGCTATCGGAACATCTATTGTAGCCGGATTTGGAGTTTTAGGTGCAGTTGTGGCCCAATTTACGGTCGAACTAGCCGGAAGTTGGACAACAGCTTACCTCATTGGTGGAGCTTTAGGCCTGGCATTGCTGGTGCTTCGAATAAGTGTTGCCGAAAGTGGTATGTTCAAAACTTTAAAAGAAAATACCACAATAAAACGAGGCAATTTCTTCGCTTTTTTTACTACCAAAACACTTTTTGTAAAATACATGAAGTGCATCTTTATTGGAGTTCCAATTTGGTACTGCATCGGAATTTTGGTTTTTATGGCCAATCAGTTTGCTCCCGAAATGGGGATTGCATCAATTAATCCAGGGAAAGCGATTATGTGGACTTACATATGCACTTCTGTTGGAGATTTTTCATGTGGTTTTATTTCAAATGCGATTCGCTCTCGAAAAAAAACCATTTTAGCAATGCTTCTCTTTACATTAGTTGGAGTCGCCTTATTGCTTTTCAGCGGAAACAAATCCGAAAACATGTATTACTTTTATTGTGGCTGGATTGGATTGGGTTGTGGTTTTTGGGCTTTATTTGTCACGGTTGCTGCTGAACAATTTGGCACCAATTTGCGCAGTACAGCAACAACAAGTGTTCCCAATATGGTTCGAGGTTCCGTTCCGATTATGCTGGTTGGTTTTGATTCTTTAAAACACAGCAACAGTGTGATTATTTCAGCCGCTTTTGTTGGTCTCGTAGCATTTGGACTCGGAATTTATGCGATACTAACCATCAGTGAAACCCATCATAAAGATTTGGATTATGTGGAATGATATTTTACTAGCTCCGCCTAAAGTCATAACGATTTTCTAAAATTATGTAACAGAGCTCACACCAAGAATAAGGAATTTTACCACTATGAAAAAATACCTCCTTATCCTAAGTTTATTTATAGTAGCCGCTTCCTGCAAACAAAATATCAATACTGTTACCCACAAAAAAAGTGCAACACCAGCACGAGTCAAACCGAAGGTTTATGGATACCAATTTGAAAAAACCAAAAGTTGGCTAGAAACTGCAAAAGCAATGGACAGTTCCAAGATATACATCGTTCTTGCCGCCAACAGAACGGACAGTGCGAATATTATCAAAATGGATTCTATTGTCGTACCAAAAGATTCTAGTGGTGATATTGCTTATTATCTTCCGTTTCCGATAGAAGTTTCAGCATTGAATGACATTAGCAAAATCATTTTATTTTCCTATGCAACACAAACTTTTGCAAGTTATGAATATGGAACATTAATTCGGACTGGGCCAACCAATATGGGAAGAAAGTCAGATAAAACGCCAACTGGCTTATTTTTTACTAACTGGAAAGGGGAAAAAACTATCAGTACTTTTAACGACGAATGGGATTTAAAATGGAACTTTAATATATCCAATAAATTAGGCGTAGGATTTCACCAATATGCATTGCCAGGGTATCCTGCTTCACATTCTTGTTTGCGACTTCAGGAACGAGATGCCAAATTCCTTTACGATTGGGCAGACCAATGGGTTTTAGCCGATAATGAAACGGTTAAAATTAAAGGAACACCTGTGCTTGTTTTTGGCGCTTACGATTTTGATTCTCCTAAGCCTTGGTATCAAGTAGTTATAAATTCAAAAGCACTAGATTTATCGGAAGCCACAATAACAAAAGAAGTAAACCCTTTTTTAGCCCAAATCTTATCTGAACAAGTAAAAAGAGAAAACAATAAATAATATAAATACCACTTATTGGTTCAATCCTAAACAGTATTCCAAATCTCTATACCATAATAAGAAAATCTGAATTCTAAAATCCACAATCTTCAATCAACATTCTATATCTTTGCGACTTGAAAACGAACGCCAACATCAGGCGTGAGCAAATTACAAATATGGAAACCATTCTAGATTCTAATTTACCTATAGGCAAGCCGAAATGGCTGAAAGTAAAATTACCTATTGGGCAGAAATATACAGAACTTCGCGGACTTGTAGATAAATACCAACTCAACACCATTTGTGCTTCGGGAAGTTGCCCAAATATGGGAGAATGTTGGGGTGAAGGAACGGCTACGTTTATGATTTTGGGAAACATTTGTACACGTTCTTGTGGCTTTTGTGGCGTAAAAACAGGCCGTCCAGAAACAGTTGATTGGGATGAACCCGAAAAAGTAGCGCGTTCTATTAAAATCATGAAAATCAAACATGCTGTAATCACAAGTGTTGATAGGGATGATTTGAAAGATATGGGTTCTATCATTTGGTTTGAAACCGTTCAAGCTATTCGCAGAATGAATCCAGAAACGACTTTAGAAACTCTAATTCCAGATTTTCAAGGCAACACAAATAATATTGACAGAATCGTTGCCGCCAATCCAGAAGTTGTATCTCACAATGTAGAGACTGTGCGGCGTTTGACAAGAGAAGTGCGAATTCAAGCAAAATACGATAAAAGCTTAGAAGTGTTGCGTTATTTAAAGCAAGAAGGCATCAAGAGAACCAAATCGGGAATCATGCTTGGTCTTGGGGAAACCGAAGAAGAAGTGATACAAACCATGCAAGATTTGCGTGCTAATAATGTTGATATTGTTACGATAGGCCAATATTTGCAACCCAGCAAAAAACATTTGCCTGTTAAAGAATTTATTACACCTGAACAATTCGACAAATACGAAAAATTAGGCAAAGAAATGGGATTCCGTCACGTAGAAAGTGGTCCATTAGTCCGTTCTTCCTATCATGCTGAAAAACATTTACTTTAAAAATGGTTATGCTGTTTATAAACTTTATAATCTTTAAATGAAAACACGAGTAGCCATCAACGGCTTTGGACGTATTGGAAGAACTCTTTTCCGATTATTGCTCAATCATCCAACAATTGAAGTGGTGGCAATAAATGACATCGCCGACAACAAAACGATGGCACATTTGGTTAAATACGATAGTATTCATGGTGTTTTACCGATTGATGTATCCTTTGATGACCAGTCGATAATTGTTGATGGAAAACCCTATTTGTTTTTTCATGAAAAGGAAATCAGCAATCTCAATTGGGATACCATTGATTTTGTAGTAGAAAGCACTGGAAAATTCAACACTTTTAATGACATCAACAAGCATATTGTGGCCGGAGCCAAAAAAGTAATTCTTTCTGCGCCATCCGAAGTCCCTGAAATCAAAACCGTTGTTTTGGGTGTTAACGAAAATATTCTAGACGGAACCGAAAAAATTGTTTCCAACGCCAGTTGTACTACCAATAATGCAGCACCGATGATCAAAATCATCAACGAACTTTGCGGCATAGAACAAGCTTATATTACCACTGTTCACTCTTATACAACAGATCAAAGTTTACACGATCAACCACACAAAGATTTGCGTCGTGCCCGAGGCGCAAGCCAATCAATTGTACCCACAACAACAGGAGCAGCTAAGGCCTTAACTAAAATTTTTCCAGAAATGGAAGGGAAAATTGGTGGCAGTGGCATTCGAGTTCCAGTTCCAGATGGTTCCTTGACTGATATTACTTGCTATGTGAAAAAAGAAGTTACGATAACAGAAATCAACGCAGCTTTTAAACGTGCCGCTCAAACAAATCTCAAAGGAATTTTAGACTATACAGAAGACCCAATAGTATCGGTAGATATCATCGGAAATAAAAACTCCTGCCTATTTGATGCTCAATTAACCTCTGTCATCGGAAAAATGGTCAAAGTTGTGGGTTGGTATGACAATGAAATTGGCTATTCGTCACGAATAATCGACTTAATTGTTTTGTTAAGAAGATAATTTAGCTATTTTTAACGTTCCTAATTTTTTATTCCGCATTCTATAATGAAATGGATTTGGATTTTCATGTTACTTCCTTTTGTCTTATTTGGGCAAAAAAAATCAACTCAAAAGATTGATAGCACGGACTATTTCATTCAATTAGCCAAATTTTATAAAAAAACAGACAATTATAAATTATCATTAGTTTTTTCGCAAAAAGCATACAATTATGCCAAAGTGAAAAATAATATCAAGGGAAAAGGTGATGCGTTATTTTTATTGGGAACTACTTATTTTGATTTAAATAAAATGAACGATGCTGTTGAAACGTTCCTGAAAAGTGCCAATTCCTTCAGTCAATTACCGCCATCCACAGATTTTGCTTTATGCTATTATTATATTGGACTGTGCTATATGAGTTTGGAAGAGTTCACAAAAGCAGAAACCTATTTTGACAAATCGCAAAACATTTATACGGTTCTCAAAATTGACACCTCCCAATTTTTGAATCTACAAAAGGGGATTTTATATAAGAAAAACGGGAATAAGGAGATGGCTTACAAGTTATTTAACGAAATCATATCCAAAGACGATTCGAAAGATATTTTCAAAACAAAAGCTGAAGCCTTATATCAATTAGGTGTCATCGAAGAAGAATTAAATCACAACAACTTAGCTGCAAATTATTTAAAAAGGGCGTTAGAATTAAGTACAAAAGACGAGAATTTAGATCAGGGGGTGAAAATTTTATTGGATTTAAGTAAAACCTATGACCGACTGTTAGATGTAAAAAAATCACATTTATATCTCAAACAGCATTTAGATTTGAAAGACAGTATTTCGCATCTAAACAATAATAAATTAGATGTTGAAGATTATGTAGATTTCAAAGAAAGTGAGCGTTTGAAGACCATCGATCAAATGACTAAAGAAAATGAAGCGCAGCTAAAAACCACAAAATTTGCTAAACTTATTAGTATTTTGGCAATTGCTTTAATCACGATTCTATCGCTATTGAGTTTGTCCTTATACAAGAATAATATCATTAGAACACAGTCCAATAATACGTTAAAAGAAAAGAATTTTGAGTTGCAAATTGCCAAAGACAATGCTGAAAAAGCATCAAAAGCTAGATCCGAATTTTTATCAACTGTAAGTCACGAACTTCGAACACCGTTAAATGCCATCAACGGAATTACTCATATTTTGATAGAGGACAATCCGAAAGAGACCCAAAAGCACTATTTGAATTCTTTAAAATTCTCTGGAAATTATCTTTTGACCTTTATTAACGAGATTTTAGAAATCAACCGAATTGAGTCGAGTACTATCGAAATTGAATACATCAATTTTGACATCAAGCAATTGCTTTTGGATATAAAAAATTCGATGACTGAAATTGCAGCCAACAACAACAACAAATTTACATTAGAAATAGCGGAAGATGTTCCCGAAATACTACTTGGCGATCCTACCAAACTATCTCAAGTTTTCATCAATTTGATTAATAACGCATTGAAATTTACTAAAAATGGAACGGTGGCAGTTATTGCTAAAGTTATTGAAACTGGTGCTGATTACAGCAGAATCAATTTTGCGATAAGTGATACTGGAATTGGGATTCCGGAAGACAAACAGGAAATCATTTTTGAAAGTTTCTCGCAAGGCTCAATAGAAATCAACCGCAAATATGGCGGAACTGGTTTGGGATTAACTATTGTTAAAAAAATCATCGATTTATTGGGCGGAGAAATCAATCTGAAAAGTGAAGTTGGAGTTGGTACTACTTTTGATTTTGAATTAAACCTATTCAACGGAACGAGAGAAATTATCATTGAAAAAGGAAGTTTATATTCTGACGAAGACTTAAAAGACAAAAATATTTTGGTGGTTGAAGACAATAAAATCAATCAAATGGTAACCAAAAAAATGCTTGAGAAAAAAGATGTCAAATGTTTTATTGTTGACAATGGTGAGGAAGCAGTGGAAATTTTAAGCAAAGAAAACAATTTCGATTTAGTTTTGATGGACGTTCATTTACCCGGAATTAACGGAACCATTGCTACTCAAAAAGTTCGTGAATTTGATACTAAAATCCCAATTATTGCCTTGACTGCTATTTCACTGAATGAAAATAGAGAAATGCTATTGTCATTTGGCATGACCGATGTTATCACCAAACCTTTTGATCCTGAAAATTTCTATCGCGTAATTGCGGCTAATTTGAGTTAGAACTGTAGAATTAATTCCTTGATTAATTTTCTAACATGTGGTTCTGCTTTGGCGGCAGCTTTCAACACTTCTTCGTGGCTGACTTCTTCCATACTCGATTCAACATCGCCCATATCGGTAATTACCGACAATCCAAAACATTCAACTCCCATGTGGCGCGCAACAATCACTTCGGGAACAGTTGACATTCCGACACAATCTGCACCCAGAATTTTAACCATTTTGTATTCGCCAAAAGTTTCAAAAGTTGGCCCTTGCAAACCAAGATAGATGCCTTCGTGAACTTTAATATTATTCTCGGCTGCAATTGTTTTTGCTTTGGCAATCATCGCTTTATTATAAGCTTCGTTCATATTTAGAAAGCGTGGACCAAAACGCTCTTCATTTTTGCCTCGCAAAGGATGCTCCGGAAACATATTGATGTGATCTTTGATAACTACAACAGAACCTACTTCATAATCAGAATTTACACCACCAGAAGCATTTGATACCACCAATTTAGTAACCCCAAGAAACTTCATCACTCGCACCGGAAACGTAACCTGCTTCATGTCATATCCTTCATAAAAATGAAAACGTCCTTGCATGGCCATAACCTTTTTGGTTCCAATGGTTCCGAAAACCAAAGCACCTTTGTGTCCAGCAACCGTAGAAACTGGAAAATTTGGAATTTCATGATACGGCAAAGTAAATTCGATAGCGATATCATCTGTAAAATTCCCTAATCCAGAACCTAATATAACTCCATATTCTGGCGTGAAGTTGGTTTTGTTTTTAATATAACTAACGGTTTCTTGTACTAGTTCCCACATAATCTACTATTGTTTGGTCAAAAGCAACTTGATTGGCAATCAACTGGCTTTTTATTGGTAAATAAAATAATTGTTCTTTAAAAATTTTAGCCTTCAAACGTACAAAATCTTTTTCAGTTGTGATGATGATTTTGTCTTTGGCTTTGTTTTTAATGGCTGTAATTTCACTTTCGCTGAAATGATGATGGTCAGAAAACTCCATTATTTCATCTAAATCTGTCTTCAGATAATCAAAAAAGAGTTTTGGTTTGGCAATTCCGGCAAGTAGTATTTTTGATGTCGATTTGACTTCATTAACGACTCGAGTTTCAGAATCACTATAAATCTTTTCATCATACGCAATACCACTAAAAAAAACAGGAATGCCTTTCTCATCTTGATTAGGACAGTATTGCATCAATTTTTGTTTTATACTTTCCTGCGCTTCCTTTGTGATGTTGAGCGGACATTTAGTAACCACAATTACATTGGCTCTTTTGGCTCCACTCCTGCTTTCGCGGAGATTTCCAGTTGGCAATATATAATCATCACAAAATAAGTCACCATAAGCAGTTAACAAAATATAAAATCCAGCTTTGACTTTACGGTGCTGAAATGCATCGTCTAGTAAGATAATTTCTGGCTTTTCGCTTTGATTCAATAAGTACTCAATTGCATTTTTCCTATCAACATCTACGGCAACTTGAATGTTTGGAAACTTGCAATAATATTGAAACGGTTCATCACCTAATAGTGCTGCATTGGCATTGGCATCAGCCAAAATAAAGCCTTCTGATTTTCGTTTGTAACCACGGCTTACAATTGCCACTTTATAATGTGGTGAAAGCAACCGAATTAAATACTCAATCTGAGGTGTTTTTCCAGTCCCGCCAACACTCAAATTTCCAACTGCAATAACTGGAATATCGTAGGAATATGATTTTAGTATACCTTTATCATAAAGATAATTTCTTAACGAAGTGATAAAACCATATAATATGGCAAAAGGAAAGAGTACTTTTCGCAACAAAATCATAGTACGAAAGTAACGATTTTTTATCTTTGAATAAAATTTATCTAGTTATAGCAAAATGAAACATCTTTATTTAACAGTATTTTTTATAGCGCTGCTGGTTACTCCGGTTGCTTTTAGTCAAGAAACAGAAAATGCTGCTTTGCTGAAAGTTATTTTTAACAAATACTATAAAAACGAAAAAACGATTGCCAAAGGAAGATTGCAACTGCTAAGCTTTTATTGTATCAAAGCACCCAACAATCCCGAAGTTTTAGAGGTGATCTCTAAAAGCGACTTGTTAAAAAAGAATGCTGATGAAATCAAAAAACAAATGCTTGTTAACCCCGAGGAAGATTGGTCCGCTGCTTACAATATATTATTTGACAATCAAAACCAATACCTGAAAAGTAAAGTAAATGCTTGCTTGTCGTTTGATGAGTACAAAAAAGTTTCGGATCGCTATGGCGAAAACAACCAACGGTTGATGATCGTCAGTAGGCCTATTTACTTTTCAAATGCTACTTATGTTTTAGTAAAAATTGCATTTTACAGAAACATCGAACACAATAGTGGTAGTTTTTGGCTGCTCGAAAAAGTAAATGGGGTTTGGACTCTTATAGAAACTTTGAACGAATGGGCTACCTAATAAAAAGCAATTGGTTACTAAAAAAAGAGTAAAATCTACAACAATTCATGAAATTAAAGACTCACGAATTCCAAAACAATACTAATGCATGAGTAAAATAAAAGAAATACTCTCCGTCCTAGAAGAAATGGCTCCTTTGGCTTATGCTGAAGATTTTGACAACGTTGGTTTACTTGTTGGAGATCAGGAAAATGAAGCCCATGGAATTCTGGTTTGCCATGACGCTCTCGAAAGTGTAGTTGACGAAGCTATTGCTAAAAAATGCAACCTTATCGTTTGCTTCCACCCTATTATCTTCTCAGGTTTGAAAAAAATTACGGGCAAGAATTATGTAGAGCGTTCTGTTTTAAAAGCCATTAAAAATGACATTGCTATTTATGCAGTGCATACGGCATTAGACAATCATAAAAATGGAGTAAACAAAATATTCTCAGATGCTTTGGGGTTACAAAACACAAAAATTTTAATTCCAAAACAAAACTTCATTCAAAAACTAGTTACTTATACTATTCCAGAAAACGTTGAAGCACTTCGCAATGCACTGTTTAATGCTGGCGCTGGAAAAATTGGCAACTACGAAGAGTGTAGTTTTAATTCTAAAGGCATTGGTACTTATATGGGCAACGAAGACAGTAATCCAGAAATAGGAAACCGATTTGAATTCGTAGAAAACGAAGAAATCAAAATAGAAGTCACTTTCGAAAAGCATTTGCAAGCCAAAATCTTAAAAGCCTTGTTTACCACACATGTATATGAAGAAGTAGCTTATGAAATTTATGATTTGCAAAACTCACATCAAAATATTGGACTCGGAATGATTGGTGAACTCAAAAAGCCAATGAACGAAACCGAGTTTTTAAACTTCGTCAAAACAAAAATGCAATGCGGTGGCATTCGACACAGCGCATTATTGGGTAAACCGATTCATAAAGTTGCCGTTCTTGGCGGTTCGGGAAGTTTTGCGATAAAAAATGCTATTCAGGCTCAAGCCGATGTATTCTTGACTGCTGATTTGAAATACCACAACTACTATGAATCTGAAAATCAATTGGTTTTAGCCGATATCGGGCACTTCGAAAGTGAAAGATTTACAAAAAATTATATTGTTGAATTTCTTAAGAAAAAAATGCCTAATTTTGCAATCATTTTTTCGGAAGAAAATACAAATCCAGTTAAGTACTTATAATATATGACGACTACAAAAGAACTAAATGTTGAAGACAAATTAAGAGCTATTTATGACCTTCAAATCATAGATACAAGAATTGATGAAATCAGAAATGTAAGAGGCGAATTGCCTTTAGAAGTGGAAGATTTAGAGGATGAAGTTACCGGTTTAAGTACTCGTTTAGATAAATTAAAATCTGATTTAGTAAGCATCGAAGAGCAAATCAAAGCTAAGAAAAGTGCTATTGATGAGCATCAAACTGCAATCAAAAAATATACTACTCAACAAAAAGATGTTCGCAATAACAGAGAATTTAACTCCTTAACTAAGGAAGTTGAGTTTCAAGAATTAGAAATCCAATTGGCTGAAAAGCAAATTAAAGAACTGAAAGCTTCTATCGATCACAAAAAAGAAGTAATTTCAAACTCAAAGGAAAAGTTAGACCAAAAAACAACTCACTTAAAACATAAAAAAGCAGAACTAAGCGACATCATGGCTGAAACTCAAAAAGAAGAAAGCTTCTTATTAGAAAAATCAGCGGAGTATGAAGCTTTAATCGAAGAACGTTTATTAGCGGCTTACAAAAGAATTCGCTCTAGCGTTCGTAACGGTTTAGCGGTTGTATCTATAGAACGTGGTGCCTCTGCAGGTTCCTTCTTTACGATTCCACCTCAAACTCAAGTTGAAATTGCAGCCAGAAAGAAAATCATCACCGATGAGCATTCAGGAAGAATCCTTGTAGATGCGGCGTTAGCAGAAGAAGAAAGAGAGAAAATGCAACAATTATTTGCTCACCTATAATATATCAATCCCGACCAACATCGGGATTTTTTTATGCGAAAAATTCAATACTTCATCATCACAAAGACAATAGGCATTTACCTCAATTTGCTTAGCTACATCCATTTGGAAAAAGCTAAAAATAAAGCATACCAACTTTTTAGCCAACCCAGAAAAGGAAGATTAAAAAAAGAGCATTTACCTAAAACATTGCAAAGTGCCACCCAAGAAACATTTCAATATAATAATGAAAAGTTTCAAACCTACATTTGGCCGGGCAATGACGAAATCATTCTGTTGGTTCACGGCTGGGAAAGTAATGCATCGCGGTGGAAAAAAATATTGCACCATTTAAAACCTTTGGGAAAAACCATTATCGCAATCGATGGTCCAGCACATGGCTTGAGCGAAGGAACCGAATTCAATGCTCCAAAATATGCCGAATACCTCAACGTATTAATTCAAAAATACCAACCCAAAACGATCATTGGCCATTCTATAGGTGGCGCCGCTATTGCATTTTATCTCAACAAATACAAAAATCAAGCTATTGAAAAGATTGTTTTGCTCGGAGCACCTTCCGATTTTAAAATCATCTCCAACAATTTTGTCAATCTTTTGAGTTTGAATAACCGAATCAAAATGAAATTAGAGGCGTATTATTTCGAAAAATTCGATATCCAATTGGACGATTTTGCTGGACATAAATTCGCAAAACACTTTATGCAAAAAGCAATTATTGCCCATGATGTTGAAGACAAAGTAGT
This sequence comes from Flavobacteriales bacterium, assembly GCA_038202695.1. Lineage (GTDB taxonomy): Bacteria > Bacteroidota > Bacteroidia > Flavobacteriales > Flavobacteriaceae > Flavobacterium. Next base: position 22,078 of record JBBRET010000026.1, on the reverse strand, counting down.
GCTCATCGCAGAAGGTCGCAAATATGCCAATACCTGGAAAAACGCCATCTACATTGAGACCACCGGTTTAGGTCACAGCTTGCATGACGCCGAATTATACCAAAAAATAGCCGATTTTATTAAGTGAGCGTAAACTTTTCGCTTCCTTGGTTTCCCTTTTCCTGCTTTTCACTACACTATCTTTGTCAAAGTTTGCAACTTTAACAAAGATGATTTCCGTTGCAATCAGGGCTAACAGTATGGGTATTGTCTTTCAGCAATCTAAAAATCTGATAATCAATACTCCAAACAACGAGAGATTGTTAACATTCTATCTTTTTGTCTTTTCTCTAAAAAAATTACATTTCAACAACAAAAATTTCCTATTTTTAACAAAATCATTACTAATTACTTTTACTAATTATTCCTAATCATGAAAATAGATAAGATTCAAGCACTTCGTGGCCCTAATATTTGGAGTGTTCAACGTAAGAAATTAATCCAAATGCGACTTGATTTGGAAGAAATGGAACAATTCCCAACCAATAAAATTGAAGGTTTTCGTGAAAGGATTGAGGCAATGTTTCCAACAATGATTGAACACCGTTGTTCTGAAGGAGTTCGTGGTGGATTCTTCTCCCGAATTGAACGAGGAACTTGGATGGGACACGTTATAGAGCACATCGCTTTAGAAATTCAAACCTTAGCCGGAATGGAAACCGGTTTCGGGAGAACCCGTGAAACCAAAACTCCTGGAATATACAATGTAGTCTTCAGTTACACCGAAGAAAATGTCGGAATGTTTGCTGCCGAAAGTGCTGTAGCCATTGCGCAGGCATTGATTGAAGGAAAAAATTATGATTTGGAAGGCGACATACAGAAAATGCGTGAAATTAGAGAACGCGTGCGTCTTGGACCCTCAACCGGAAGTATAGTTGAAGAAGCCGTTGCCCGAGATATTCCGTGGATTCGATTAGGAACGAATTCGCTAGTACAATTAGGTTACGGAATCAATCAAATGCGTTTTCAAGCAACAATTACCTGTAAAACGAGCAGTATAGCTGTTGATATTGCTTGTAATAAAGAACAAACTAAAAAAATGCTCGACGCGGCTTCTATACCCGTCGCCAATGGCGGAATTTGTGTTGATGAAGAAGATTTAGATGAAGTAATTAGAAAAATTGGGTATCCAATTGTTTTAAAACCTCTTGATGGTAATCACGGAAAAGGAGCTTCAATAAACGTAAAAACTAGAGAAGAAGCTGTTGAAGGATTAGCTTATGCCAAAAAATACAGCCATCGAATTATTGTTGAAAAATTCATTACAGGTTATGATTTCAGAGTTTTGGTTATCGACAACAAATTAGTAGCCGCAGCAAAACGAGAGCCAGCACATGTAAAAGGAGACGGAAAACAAACCATACAGCAATTAATTGATGAAACCAATACCGACCCAAGACGGGGTTACGGACACGAAAATGTATTAACCCAAATCGATGTCGATAGGGATACAACCGATCTTTTAGAAAAATTAAATTACACCTTAGAAACCATACCCAAAAAGGACGAAGTGGTTTATCTAAAATCAACTGCGAATTTGAGTACAGGCGGAACTTCAATAGATGTAACGGACATGATGCACCCAGAAAATATTTTTCTTTGTGAACGAATTTCTCGTGTCATCGGATTGGATGTTTGCGGTGTTGATATTATGGCCCAAAACTTAACACAACCGCTAAAAGAAAACGGCGGTTGCATTCTAGAAGTAAATGCTGCACCAGGTTTCAGGATGCACTTGGCGCCATCAGAAGGGTTGCCAAGAAATGTAGCAGCTCCTGTTATTGATATGCTTTATCCTCCGGGAAAACCAAGTCGTATTCCAATAATTGCCGTTACCGGTACTAATGGAAAAACTACCACTACCCGACTTTTAGCTCACATTGTAAAAAATAATGGTTTTAAAGTTGGATTTACCACATCCGACGGAATTTATGTGCAAAACCACATGATGGAAAAAGGCGATACCACTGGACCTGTTTCAGCAGAATATATTTTGAAAGATCCAACTGTTGAATTTGCAGTTTTAGAAACTGCGCGAGGTGGAATACTGCGTTCCGGACTAGGATTCAGTCGTTGTGATATCGGAATTATTACCAACATTCAGGAAGACCATTTGGGCTTAAGCGATATTCATACTTTAGATGATTTGGCTCGAGTAAAAAGTACTGTTGTTAAAAGTATTAAAAAAGATGGCTGGGCAATTTTAAATGCTGAAGATGAATATTGTTTAAAAATTGCAAACGAATTAAGTTGCAATGTGGCTTACTTTAGTTTGGATGAAAATAATCCGAAAGTGAAGCAATTTTCTAAAGAAGGTAAAATTGTCGCGGTCTATGAAAACGGCTTTATCACCATCAAAAAAGGAGAATGGAAAATCAGAGTAGAAAGAGCCACTCACGTTCCGTTGACAATGGGCGGAAAAGCCAAATTTATGATTGCCAATGTTCTAGCTGCTACTTTAGCTAGTTATCTTCAAGGTTTTAAAACAGATGATATTAGTTTGTCTTTACAAACCTTCATTCCGAGTGCCGCTCAAACCCCAGGAAGAATGAATATCTTTGAGTTTAAAAAATTTAAAGTTTTGATTGACTTTGCACACAATCCTTCAGGATACAGAGGTGTTGAAGAATATTTGAGCTCGGTTGATGCCACCAAGAAAATCGGAATTATTGCTGGAGTTGGAGACCGTCGTGACGAAGACATTAAAGAATGCGCGACGATTGCAGCTCGCATGTTTGACCATATTATAATCCGACAAGAGAAATATTTACGTGGTAGAACTGAAGAAGAAATCATCGGTTTAATTCTGGAAGGAATTGCTGAAAGTGGCAGAGATGTTACCCACGAAATCATTTCTAAAGAAGTGGAAGCCATCAAACATGCTATTGATACAGCTGAAGACGGAAGTTTTATTACCGCTTTAAGCGATGTGGTAACCAATGCCATTAATATTGTCCAAGAGTATTTGGACAAAGAAAGTGAAGAATAAATAAGAAACTAAAATCCCAAACGTCAAATGTTTGGGATTTAATTTTTAAAGTAATGACTACAAAACTTAACGCGCTTATCATCCAATTAGAATCATACATTGCAGATTATGAAAAGACAAATCCGTTAGTTTCAACAGCATCAATTGGTTGGCAAATTGACCATGCTTTTTTGGTAATAAATACAGTTGTAGAACAGATTAAAAAATCCAATTCAGCAGATTATAAATGGAAGTTTAACAAAAATCGTTTTCTAGTTCAAACGCTGCTTAGAAAAATTCCAAGAGGAAAAGTTAGAGCACCTAAATCAGTTCAACCCTTTGAAGAAATCACTTCAGAACATTTGAAAAGACAATTAGAAATTACACGAAAAAATTTAACAGATTTAGCTTCTCTTGAAGCCAAAAACTACTTTGTACATCCTTTTATGGGGAATTTAAACCTAAAAACAACGGTAGATTTTTTAGAATTGCACACCAAACACCATCTTAAGATTATTGAAGATATTGAAAACAGTTAAGTTTTCTGAGGTTTCTTTCTAGCGGCCGGAAATAACACGTTGTTAAGTATTAAACGGAATCCAGGAGAGTTTGGATGCAGGTCTAATACTGTTGGCTCATCGCCTACTCGGTGCTGGTAATCTTCTGGATCGTGACCGCCATAAAAAGTAAAGAAGCCTTTTCCTTTTTGCCCATGAATGTAACGCGCTTCGTCATTCAATTCATTTTTACCTAAAATCAACACATTTGACTTTATGAGTTCACTATCAAAAGCGGTAGTTTGCCCCATAAATCCTTTTACTAATTGGGTGTGATTTTGGCACAACATTGTTGGAATCACGTCCCATTTTGCTGAAAATTCCATTAACGTGAAGTAATCTTTCTCAAAAGGAATTCTACGCTTTTCAGTCATGTCTATATCCGAAAATTCATAATGATCTGGTTTTCTATCCAAGATAAAATTCTTGAAAGCAAACGTTTTACTGTAATCAATTTTCGATTGGTAGTTGGCTTCGCTGTCATCGCCATCAAACATTGGTTCACAAATATCAATACCTTCAGCTGCTAAAGCAATATCAAAACTATCGGTTGCCGAACACATAGCAAACATAAATCCGCCACCAATTACAAAATCACGAATCTTTTTGGCTACAGCCAATTTATCTTGAGAGACTTTGGCAAAACCTAATTTGACCGCCAATGCTTCAGCATCTCGTTTTTGTTCAATGTACCAAGGTGCATTTCGGTAGGCACCATAAAATTTACCATACTGACCTGTAAAATCTTCATGATGCAAATGCAACCAATCGTAAAGCAATAGTTGGTCACCCAAAACTTCTTCATCATAAACCACTTTAAACGGAATTTCAGCATAAGTCAAAACCATGGTTACGGCATCATCCCAAGGTTGTTTCCCGGGTGGCGAGTAGACCGCAACTTTTGGAGCTTTTTCCAACACAACGGTTTCCATATTATTTGAAGGACTTGAAATATCGGCCAGAATTGATTGCATCTCAGCATCTGATAAAATTTCAAAACTCACCCCTCTAATTTGGCATTCTTTTCTGATTTCGGAAACATCGGGCAATAAAAATGAACCACCGCGATAGTTGAGCAACCAGCTGGCTTTGTATTGTTTGTCTAAAGCCCAATAAGTAATTCCGTAGGCTTTAAGATGATTTTTTTGCGTAGATTCATCCATTGGCAACAAAATAAAGTTGGCCTTAACGGAAAATGAAACAAGGAAAATGAAAATATATAGTGTCTTTTTAAAAAGCATTTTAAAAATAATTTAATCTCAAAGATACTAGATTTACTGTGAAGAAAAACATAAAAATCGGCTCACTTCAACTAGGCAGAATTAGCAACTATATTAGAAAGGAACTTCACTATCGTCCTCATTCGAATTGATATTGCTTCCAAATGCATCATTGGGAGTTGGTAAATTTTTAGTCATAAACGGATTGTCATCATGATTCATTTTAGAGGGTAAATCGTCAAAACCACTGCCGTATTCTTCTAAATTATCAAACTTACCTAGGTTTCCTATAAATTTCAAACGGATGCTTTCCAAGGAACCATTTCGATGTTTGGCAATAATAAATTCGGCTTGACCAGCAGTTGGAGTTTGCTCTTCGTCATCCCATTCGTCAATTTTATAATACTCCGGGCGATAGATGAACGATACAATATCAGCATCCTGCTCAATCGCTCCCGATTCACGCAAGTCAGAAAGCAAAGGTCTTTTACTTGATCCACGCGTTTCAACTGCACGTGATAACTGCGAAAGGGCAATTACCGGAACTTCTAATTCTTTGGCAAGTGCTTTCAAGTTTCTAGAAATAGTAGAGATTTCCTGTTCCCGGTTTCCGCCACCTTTACCGTTGCTTCCACCAGCAGTCATTAACTGAAGGTAATCAACTATAATCATTTTGATGCCATGTTGTGAAGACAGACGTCGTGCTTTAGCTCTTAAATCGAAAATAGAAAGTGATGGTGTATCATCAATATAAAGTGGTGCTTTTTCTAAATCTTTTACTTTGGTTGACAGCTGTTCCCATTCGTGTTTTTCTAGCTTTCCGGTTCTTAGTTTTTCTGATGACAAACCTGTTTCTGAAGAAATCAAACGTGTAATTAACTGCACTGATGACATCTCTAACGAGAACAGTGCAACTGGATGTCCAAAATCAATTGCAATATTTCGCGCCATCGAAAGCACAAAAGCGGTTTTACCCATACCTGGTCGAGCCGCAATGATAATTAAATCAGAAGGTTGCCAGCCGGAAGTCACTTTGTCTAATTTTTCGAAACCTGTTGCAATTCCGCTGAGACCTTCTTTGTTTGCAATATCTTCGATTCTCTTTTTGGCTTGGATAACCAAACTCTGGGCAGTTTCCGAGCTGCGTTTGATATTGCCTTGGGTTACTTCATATAGTTTGGATTCAGCTTTGTCTAGCAAATCAAAAACATCTGTTGTTTCATCATAGGATTCTTCTATGATTTCTGATGAGATTTTAATAAGACTTCTTTGGATGTATTTTTGTAAAATGATTCTTGAATGAAACTCGATGTGCGCCGAAGACGATATCTTTTGCGTAAGCTGAATTAAATAAAAATCGCCACCGGCCAAGTCTAATTTTGCACTCTTTTTTAACTGTGCTGAAACTGTTAATAAGTCAATAGGTTGTGAATCTGTGAATAACTGAAAGATAGCCTCAAAAATATGCTTGTGTGCTTCCTTATAAAATGCGTCTGGTTGTAAAATATCGATTACCTCATCTACCCCTTTTTTATCGATCATCATTGCGCCAAGAACAGCTTCCTCTAAATCGAGAGCTTGTGGCGGCAGCTTGCCTTTTTCTAAATTTATAATAGTAGTTTTATCTACTCTTATGGGGTTCATATTTCTGAGATTTTCCATGTAGCGAAAGTAACTATTTTGATAGTTTTTTTAGTATTGAGTTATCACTTGACCGTGTTAATAAGTTTCTATTTTTTGTTAATAACCAAAAAAAAATCCGAAACCATAGGGCTTCGGATTTAAAGTATTTTTATCAGAATTTACTCTTTATATTCGCCCATCTTGCTGTATTTGTCCATCCTTTGGGACAGTAATTCTTCTGTTGATAAATCTTTTAATTCGTTAAAGGCTTTCATAATATATTGCTCTACAGTTTTAAAAGCAGTAGGTTTATCATAATGAGCTCCACCGAGTGGTTCTGGAATAATATCGTCCACTAATTTCATCTTTTTCATATCGGTTGAAGTCAATTTTAAGGCTTCAGCTGCTTGTTCCTTATATTCCCAGCTTTTCCATAAAATAGAGGAACACGATTCTGGAGAAATCACGGAATACCAAGTATTTTCCATCATTAAAACACGGTCACCTACTCCAATGCCCAATGCGCCACCGGAAGCACCTTCGCCGATGATTACACAAATGACGGGTACTTTTAAACGAATCATTTCAAAAATATTGCGAGCAATTGCTTCTCCTTGTCCACGTTCCTCTGCTTCTAATCCGGGAAAAGCACCTGGAGTGTCAATTAAAGTTACTACAGGAAGATTAAATTTCTCTGCCATTTTCATTAATCGTAAAGCTTTACGATAGCCTTCTGGACTTGCCATACCAAAATTACGCAACTGACGCATTTTGGTATTGATTCCTTTTTGTTGTCCGATTAGCATGAACGATTGACCGTCAATTTGACCTAAACCACCTACCATTGCTTTATCGTCTTTAAAATTTCTGTCTCCAAAAAGTTCTAAAAAAGTACCTTTAGTTAAGTTGGTAATATGTTCTAAAGTATAAGGTCTGTTTGGGTGTCTTGAAAGTTGTACACGCTGCCAAGCCGTTAGATTTTTATATATTTTTCTTTTGGTTTCTTCTAATTTCTTTTCAATTTGTTTGCAAGTTGCTGTTACATCTACATTAGATTCGGCACCAATAATTTCGCATTTATCGAGTTGTTCTTCTAGTTCTTTAATAGGAAGTTCAAAATCTAAATATTCCATAGGGTTTGTTCGTTTTGATTTAATCGAATAGCAAATATAAAATTTTATATCGTGAAAAAAAGCACTTTTTACGGATTAGTTGTAAACAACTTTAGGTCAATTTTTTACGAGATTTTAGTATTCCATTTAGAATTACCGTTAGTAAAATAATGAAGGCACCTATGTAAAATTCAAAGCTCATTCTTTCTTTTTCTTCAAAGATTAAAACGGCTAAAATGATTCCGTATATGGGTTCTAAATTAATGGTAAGCATAACCGTATATGGACTTAAAAATTTCATAACCGAAGTGGAAGCAATAAAAGCATAAGCGGTACAAACAGAGCTTAATATCATCAAATACATAAAATCATTTGGCGAAAGCATAAAGAAATCACTCGTAAAACTTTGGGTTCCCAATAATAAAAAAGTAAAGAAAATCACGCCGCCACAGAGCTCATAAAATGAAATAACAGTAGCGTCATGTTCTTTGACAAACTTACTATTAATTACGGCAAACAAAGCCGATAGAAAAGCTGAAGTCAATGCCGTTAGGATGCCCCAAAAATAGTTTCCTTCCACATTGAAGATGATGTAAAGTCCAATAAAAACCAACATTCCGAAGAAAACTTCATAAAGCACAATCTTTTTACCATACAAAATGGGCTCGAGAAAGGAAGCAAAAAAAGCACCCGTAGACAGACACGCTAAGGTAATGGAAACATTAGAAATTTTAATGGCTTTAAAAAAGGTAAACCAATGCAGCGCTATAATGAGTCCGGCAAAAATGAACTGGAAAAACGTTTTAGTTGTTATCCGAAGGGGTAATTTTTTGAAATAAATATAGATGGCGATAAACCCGACAGCAAAGAGCATTCGGAACCAAACTAAAGGCAATGCATCAAGCGAAATTAGCGCTCCTAAAACGGCGGTAAATCCCCAAATGAAAACAATCAAATGAAGGTGTAAATAACTTTTAAGGTTATCGCTTAGCATTTCTGAGAAGATAAACAGCTAGAATTCCGAAAACAATATTTGGAAACCAAACAGCGATTAAAGGAGGAGCCGTTGCTTTTTCAGCCAAAACTCCAAAAATCTTATCAAGAAACACAAAGGCAAATGCCAAAATGATTCCAATAGCTAGGTTGACTCCCATTCCACCCCGACGCTTCATAGACGAAACTGCTACCGCAATGATGGTCAATATAAATGCCGAAACGGGTATGCTGTACTTTTTGTAAAGTACTACTAAATAGATGTTGATGTTAGACGAACCACGTTCTTTTTCTTTATCAATAAATTTATTCAATTCACCCAAAGGCAGTGTTTCTGCTATGTATACAACCGGTGTCAAATCTTCTAAATCAAATTTAAAAATGGTGTCTTTCTTTTCGCCCGATTCGATGATGTCGCCTAACTTTCCTACTTTTCTTTTGGTGTAATTGAATAAGGTGTAGGTGCTGTCTTTAAGATTCCATTTAATTCTATTGGCTACTAATTTATACTTCAACTTATCCCCTTCAAATTTTTCCATAGAAAAATTGAATGCCGTCTTAGAAACATCCTGATAATTACTCACAAAGATATATTCGTCCTTACTGATTTGGCGAAAAACATCGGAGTTATTTCGCATCCCTTCAATACCAGAATTATTGAGATACATGTACCTAAAACTCATAAAACCGTTACTGGCTTTAGGAACTAAAAATATTGTCATTACTAAGGCAAAAAGTGATACTATAGTAGCTCCAATAATATAGGGGCGTAAAAATCGGTTGAATGAAATTCCAGAACTTAAAATAGCAATAATCTCGGTGTTGTTCGCTAGTTTTGAGGTAAACCAAATGACCGATAAAAACAAAAATATGGGGAACAACAAGTTAGCAAAATAGATAGTAAAATCTAAATAATACCTTGCAATTGCAGAGAAAGGCACTTTATTCTCAATCATTTTATTGACTTTCTCAGATACGTCTATGACTATTCCAATTGGAATAAACATTAGCAACATCACAGTGAATGTTCCTAAGTACCGTTTGAGAATATATTTGTCAATTATTTTTAGCATCTATTTAGAGGGTCATGATATTTATAAAGTTTATGATGGTTGTACAAACCTTATATTTTATATAATCTTTTAAAGTCGTTGGCCCATTTGTTTCACCATCTTATCTTTCCAAGTTCTAAAATCTCCCGCTAAGATATGTTTTCTTGCTTCACGAACCAACCACATATAAAACCCTAAGTTGTGAATCGTGGCAATTTGTTTTCCTAGATATTCATTCGCTGCAAATAAATGGCGTAAATAAGCCTTGGTGTATTCTGTATCTACAAAAGTGTGACCCATTTCATCTACAGGAGAAAAATCGTCTTCCCACTTTTTGTTTTTAATATTTATGGTTCCGTTTGCGGTAAATAACATTCCGTTTCGAGCGTTACGTGTTGGCATTACACAATCAAACATATCAATCCCTAAAGCTATATTTTCTAGAATATTTATTGGAGTTCCAACGCCCATCAAATATCTAGGTTTGTCTTCTGGAAGAATTTCGCAAACTACTTCCGTCATAGCATACATTTCCTCGGCTGGTTCCCCTACTGATAATCCCCCAATAGCATTTCCTTGTTGTCCTGAATTTGCAATATATTCGGCCGATTGCTGACGCAAATCTTTATAAGTGCTTCCTTGTACAATTGGAAAAAATGTTTGATCAAAACCATACTTTGTTGGCACTTTTTCTAAATGATTGATGCATCTGTCTAACCAACGATGCGTCATTTTCATTGATTTTTGAGCATACCGATAATCACAAGGATACGGTGTGCACTCGTCAAAGGCCATGATAATATCGGCGCCAATAGTGCGCTGAATTTCCATCACATTTTCGGGTGTAAAAAAATGAAGGGAACCATCAATATGTGATTTAAACTTTACTCCTTCTTCTTTAATTTTACGGTTGGCAGAAAGTGAATATACTTGGTAACCACCACTATCGGTCAAAATATTTCTATCCCAGTTCATGAACTTGTGCAAACCTCCGGCTTTTTCTAAAATAGCAGTTTGTGGCCTCAAGTATAAATGATAGGTATTTCCCAGAATAATATCTGGATTAATTTCCTCTTTCAGTTCGCGTTGGTGCACGCCTTTAACCGATGCAACGGTTCCAACAGGCATGAATATTGGGGTTTCAATCACACCATGATCGGTGGTGATGCTTCCGGCACGTGCTTTTGAATTGGGGTCTTTTGCTAATAAGTCAAATTTCATTTTTTCTTTTAATCAGTCGGCAAAGATAAAAGAATTGTGAATTGTGAATTGTGAATTGTGATTTTATTTAACACTACTGGTAACGCTTTAAATTTAAAAGTATTGGTAAGAATCGAATTCAAATAGACAAAAACAATACAAGTAGCTCAATCAAAAGGAAATAATTTATATTTTTGTTGACCAACTAATAAAAGTTTACCTTTTTATTATAACCAAATGAGACGATTTTTAGCAGGAACATTGTTGTTGGTCTATTTATTTTCAACTACAGAATCCCACGAGATTTTGAAGTTGCCAAGATTGATTGAACATTTTGCTGAACATCAAAAAAAAGATGATCAAATATCTCTTTGGAAATTTCTTTGCATGCATTACAAACATAGTAACGCAATAGATGCCGACCATGACAAAGACATGAAGCTCCCTTTTAAAACTCAAACCGATGGCAATAGTTCTTTTTTTGTGTCATTATTACCTGAAGTAAAGTCTTCTTTACCCATTCCGATGCGTTTTGAAGTTTCTAAAAAATTGAACAAAGACTATCGTTCTTTCAAAATCACTGCTTATTTAGAAGCCATTTGGCAACCTCCACAATTTAGTTAATTAGTTATTTTTGTTTCATAGATTACTTTCAATACCGGCTGTATTGGATTTATATCTGTATTTATAATTTTTAAATTAACTCAATATGCTGAATAAAATCATCGCATTTTCTATAAATAACAAACTAATTATTGGTTTATTTATGGTTGCTTTAGTTTCGTATGGAATTTACGAAACCACAAAATTACCCATTGATGCTGTGCCTGATATTACCGATAATCAAGTGCAAGTAATTACCATAGCACCTTCGTTTGGCGCAACAGATATCGAACGATTGGTTACTTTTCCGATTGAACAAGCCAATAGCAATATTTCGGGGATGAAAGAAATTCGGAGTTTTTCCCGTTTCGGATTATCGTTAGTAACCATTGTTTTTGATGATGAAACCGATATTTATTGGGCACGACAACAAGTAGCCGAGCGACTTCAAAAAGTACAAACCGAAATTCCGCAAGGAATTGGAACCCCTGAGCTTGGACCCGTTTCAACAGGTTTGGGTGAAATTTACCAATATGTTGTTCGACCAAAAGAAGGATATGAAAAAAAATACAACGAAACCGATTTGCGGACGATTCAAGATTGGATTGTGCGCCGACAACTATTAGGTGTTCAAGGAGTTGCTGAAGTTAGTAGTTTTGGTGGAAAACTCAAACAATACGAAATTGCGGTCAACACTAATAAATTACAATCCTATGGACTAACCATCTCTGATATTTTCGATGCAGTCGAAAAAAACAATCAAAATACTGGAGGTGCTTATATCGAAAAAGGTGCTACGTCACTATTCATTAGAAGCGAAGGATTAATTGGTAGCATAGAAGATATTCAAAATATCGCAATCCATAATAAAATTACTGGAAATCCACTATTTATTAGAGATGTTGCTGATGTGAAAATTGGATTTGCTACAAGATATGGCGCAATGACTTACAACGACAAAGGAGAAGTGTCAGGTGCTGTGGTAATGATGCTTAAAGGTGCTAACAGTAGCGATGTAATAAAAAATGTAAAAGAAAGAGTTGCTCAAATCCAAAAAACATTACCAGAAGGAGTAGTTATTGAGCCGTTCTTAGACAGAACCAAAATGGTGAATAATGCAATTGGGACCGTAGAAAAAAATTTACTCGAAGGTGCACTAATCGTGATTTTCGTATTAGTTGTTTTTCTGGGGAATTTCAGAGCCGGATTATTAGTGGCTTCTGTAATTCCGCTCGCAATGCTTTTTGCTATTATTTTGATGAATACTTTTGGGGTGAGCGGTAACTTGATGAGCTTGGGCGCATTAGATTTTGGACTTATTGTAGACGGTGCCGTGATTATCGTTGAGGCTGTGATGCATCAATTAAGCCATAGCAAAAAATTTAAAAACGTACAGCAACTTTCACAAAACAATATGAACGTCGAAGTCCAAACTGCTGCAAGTAAAATGATGAATAGTGCTGTATTTGGACAAATAATTATACTCATTGTATACCTGCCAATTTTTACTTTAGAAGGTATCGAAGGTAAAATGTTTAAACCTATGGCGCAAACTGTTGCCTTTGCTTTATTAGGTGCTTTTATTTTGTCATTGACCTATATTCCGATGATGAGCGCTTTATTCTTGAGTAAAAAAATCAAACACAAAGCAAATCTTTCGGATAGAATTATAAATTCGATTGAACGAAAATACCAACATGCTTTACAGTACATTCTAAACTTTCCAAAAGCCGTAATAGGTTCCGTAATTGCCTTATTTGTTATGGCGTTAATTGTACTTTCTTTTTTAGGAGGCGAATTTATCCCAGCACTAGAAGAAGGCGATTTTGCCGTAGATACAAGGGTTTTAACTGGAAGTAATTTGAACACAACCATTGCAAGTACTCAAAAGGCAGCTCGTATTCTTAAAACACAATTTCCAGAAGTAGAAAAAGTAGTTTGCAAAATCGGTAGCGGTGAAGTGCCAACTGATCCAATGCCCATGGAAGCGAGTGATATGATGGTAATTCTCAAAGATAAATCGGAATGGACTTCAGCGAAGACTTTTAATGAATTGTCGGGCAAAATGAGTAAAGCATTAGAAGATGTTCCTGGTATCACTGCAGGATTTCAATATCCGGTTCAAATGCGTTTTAACGAATTAATGACCGGTGCACGTCAAGATGTGGTTTGCAAAATATTTGGTGAAAACTTAGATACACTTGCTGTTTATGCTGATAAACTTGGGAAAATTATTGCATCCGTTGAGGGTGCCCAAAACTTATTTATTGAACCCATAACTGGCATGCCCCAAGTGGTTATATCCTACAATCGCCCGATTGTAGCACAATACCATCTTTCGATAAATGAGATCAATAAAGTCATCAATACCGCTTTTGCAGGTCAAAGTACCGGATTGGTTTTTGAAGGAGAGAAGCGATTTGAAATGGTAGTCCGACTAAATAATAATCAGCGGAAAAATCTTGAAGATGTCCAAAACCTATTAATTCCGACTCCAAACGGAACTCAAATTCCGCTGTCACAATTGGCCAATGTATCAATTAAAAACGGTCCAAATCAAATTCAGCGTGAAGATGCCAAACGCAGAATTGTGGTTGGGTTTAACGTAAAGGAAGAGATGTACAAAGTATTGTGACCGAATTGCAACAAAAAGTAGAAAAGCAAATTAAGTATCCAACTGGATATTACACCACTTATGGCGGTGCATTTGAAAACTTAAACAAAGCCAAAGACCGATTGTTAATTGCCGTTCCGGTTTCATTGTTGCTAATATTCTTATTACTCTTTTTTGCTTTTAATTCCGTAAAGCAAGGATTGCTAATTTATTCTGCTATTCCGCTCTCAGCCATTGGTGGAATACTGTTTTTAGCACTACGAGGAATGCCTTTCAGCATCAGTGCTGGCGTTGGATTTATTGCGCTTTTTGGCGTAGCCGTCTTGAACGGAATCGTATTAATATCTGAATTTAACCAACTAAAATCTGAAGGAATGACTGATTTAAACCGAATAGTTTTAATGGGAACTAAAGTGCGTTTGCGTCCAGTATTAATGACTGCTTTTGTGGCATCATTAGGATTTTTGCCAATGGCTTTGAGCAATGGCGCCGGAGCCGAAGTACAACGACCGTTAGCTACTGTTGTAATTGGTGGACTTTTAATAGCTACTTTTTTGACGTTATTTGTACTTCCGATTTTGTATGTGACCTTTGAGAAAGGTATTCACTTAAATCCGTTGAAGAAAAAAGGGTTGACACTTGTTGTTTTAGGAATGTTTTCATTTAATGCTGCTCATAGTCAAACTCAAATTACTTTACAAAAAGCATTAGAAACAAGTTTGCAAAACAATAACAGCATCAAGAGTGAGCGATTGAAATCCGATTATCAACAAAAATTAATCAAAACCGCAACTACAATTGCGCCCACAAATATCATTGGTGATTATGGTCAGATTAATAGTTTTTACAACGATAACCGAATCGGAATTTCACAAACGTTCAACTTCCCAACAGTTTACAACAGACAGAAAAAAGTGTATACTGAAGAATGGAAAACTGCCTCTTTACATGTTTTTGCAAAAGAAGCTGAATTAAAAAAAGAAGTAACAAAAGTGTTTTACAATTTGATTTACCTTAGTGAAAAGGAAAAATTACTATTAAAAAGCGATACCATTTTTGGAGAATTCTTAAGAAAATCTGAATTGCGTTTCAAAAAAGGAGAAAGCAACATTCTTGAAAAAACAACTGCAGATAACCAACGTGGCACTATAAAAATCCAATTGATTCAGCTACGCGAAGAACAAGAATTGGTTCAAAGTCAGTTTCAATTACTATTGAATTCAGAAGAAAAATACCTGCCGAAAGCATCAACATTCAAAATTATTTTAGATCAAACTATTGATAGTGTTTCTGTAAATCAACATCCGAATATTAAAGTTTTAGAACAACAAAAAAAGGTCAATACAGCGGCAACAAAACTAGAAAAATCAAAGTTATTACCAAGTTTAACGTTTGGCTATAGTAATGCTTCAATAACCGGAACCGGAGCAGACAATGTACTTTATGATAAAGCAGCTCGATTTCAATCAGCTCAATTTGGAATTGGAATTCCGTTGTTTGGAGGTTCACAAAAAGCTAGAATTTCTGCGTCAAAAATAAGTGAAGCCCTTGTTGAAAACGAATTGGAAAAAGAACAATTGGTACTTCAAAACCATTTCCGTGCTACACTTAATCGATACCAAAGCAGTACTGAAAAGTTAGACTACTTTGAAAAAACAGCACTTCCTAATTCTGAAATCATTATTAAAACAGCCAATCTTCAATTCTTAAATGGTGCAATTAATTATTTAGATTGGGTGGTGTTGGTTAATCAAAGTATTGCAATTAAAAGCAATTATATTGATACTATTTTAACGCATAATGAATGTATTATTCAATTAAATTATCTTACCTCAAAACAGTAATCTCATGAAAAATATTCTACAAAGTTGCCTACTTATTTTATTAGTCAGTTGCAATTCTAAAAATACCGAAGAAAAAACTACCGATTCTGCCTTAAAAGAAAATGTAGCAACACTAACTGATGCCCAACTAAAAAATGCCGAAATAAAAACCGGTTTTATGGAAAAAAAGAGCATTTCATCCCTATTAAAAGTTACAGGAAAAATTGATGTGCCGCCACAAAATATGGTTTCGATTAGCATGCCACTCGGTGGATATTTGAAATCAACCAAATTATTACCCGGCTTACACATTGCAAAAGGTGAAGTTATTGCAACCATGGAAGACCAACAATATATTCAGCTGCAACAAGACTATCTGACTACAAAATCAAAATTATCCTATGCTCAAAAAGAGTACGAACGCCAAAAGGAGTTGAATGAAAGTCAAGCCAGTAGTGATAAAGTTTTTCAATTAGCCGATGCTGAGTTTAAAACCCTTCGCATTACACTTAGTGGTTTAGCTGAAAAACTAAAGTTGATTAACATCAATTCAAATGCTTTATCCGAAAAAAACATTTCAAAAAGTGTCAATATTTATGCGCCAATTAACGGATATGTATCAAAAGTAAATGTCAATATTGGAAAATATGTCAATCCGGCTGATGTTTTATTTGAATTAATAAACCCGACTGATATCCATTTGAACTTGAAAATTTTCGAAAAAGACATTACCAAACTTACAATTGGTCAAAAACTTGTGGCTTACACAAACAATGAACCTGAGAAAAAACACAGTTGTGAAATTTTATTAATCAGCAAAGATTTATCGGTTGATGAACATTCGGCCGAGGTACATTGTCATTTTGAAGATTATGACAAAACTTTACTGCCAGGCATGTATATGAATGCGGAAATCGAATTAAAAAGTGACGAAGCTTTGACTTTACCCCAAGACGCTGTTGTGAATTTTGAAGGGAAAGAATATGTATTTGTAGTAATCAATAAAAATCAATTCCGAATTACTGAAATTAAAACAGCGACTTCTGAAAATGGTTTTATTCAAATTTTGGATGCTGAGGGTTTGAAAAAAAATACTATAGTTACTAAAGGAGCTTATACTTTGTTAATGCAATTAAAAAACAAAGCCGAAGAATAGCACAAAACCTGAAACGGGATTGGTCCATTAGGCTACACTTACCACTTTATGACTTTTCCGAGTGAGGTGTTATAAAAGCAAAGGAATTAGAACAAGAAGCTACAAAAAGAGCACTAAAAGGTATTGCTATTAGATTAGTTAGTGCATTTGGAATACCAAAATTAGATCATACATAAATCTGTTTCATTAAAAAAGCCCTTTAAAAAGGGCTTTTTATTAAACTTGAATTTGTTTCAAAACCGCTTCGATGTTATCCTTGAACTCTTTAAAATTGTGTCTTTTCACTAAACATGAAACTCCTAACTCCGTACAATATTGGAGTAATTTTTTGGGGTAAGCTCCAGAAACCATTACAATTGGAATGTCCTTTATAACATCTGTTTTTTTTATGATTTCTAAGATTTCTTCACCATTAAGAACAGGCATGTGAATATCTAAAAAAACGACGTCAGGTTTTTCCGCCTGAATTTCTAAAACAAGTAGCATTTTGCGACCATCTGAGAATACTTTTACCGTATGTCCCAGCTCTTCTGTGATTTCCTTGAAGAATCCTAAATCTTCGGGATCATCATCTAAATAATAGACTGTTTTTTTCTTTTTCATAGTAGGTTTTTTTGATGTGGGCAAGTTAATCGAGTTTGTTATCACAAAATTTACAAAATATTGCTAATTTCTTATAAAATTTCGATTTTATCAATCACAAATATACCATAAGTTATTGAAAATGAGAAGTTAAAATTATTTTTAACTTAATTCTGTATAATTATTAATAACCCCTTAATAACTAATTTGTAAAACTTTTGCCTTTCGGAAAAAATAGAATTACTTTTGAACTCATCTAATTTTTAACTACAAAAAATGTCTAACACACAACATTTACAAGATTTTTCAACTCAAGTTCGGAGAGACATTCTTCGGATGGTACATGCCGTAAACTCCGGTCATCCGGGTGGTTCATTAGGTTGTGCCGAATTTTTTACAGTGCTTTACCAACAACTGATGCAGCGCAAACCTGGATTTAATATGGACGGAATTGGCGAAGATTTATTCTTCTTATCAAATGGTCATATTTCACCCGTTTTTTACAGCGTTTTAGCTCGAAGTGGCTATTTCCCTGTGGCTGAATTGGCTACATTTAGAAAACTGAATACCCGTTTGCAAGGTCATCCAACAACACATGAAGGACTGCCTGGCGTGCGCATTGCCTCTGGTTCATTGGGACAAGGAATGTCGGTAGCCATTGGTGCAGCACAAGCTAAGAAACTGAATAACGATTCTCATTTAATTTATTCGCTTCACGGCGATGGCGAATTACAAGAAGGTCAAAACTGGGAAGCCATTATGTATGCTTCTGCCAAAAAGGTAGACAACTTGATTGCAACTATTGATTTGAACGGACAACAAATTGACGGTTCAACAGATGAAGTTTTAAATATGGGAAGTTTGAGAGCTAAATTTGAAGCTTTTGATTGGGATGTTTTAGAAATTACAGAAGGCAATAACATAGAAGCAATTATTAGCGGAATGAATGAAGCTAAGAGCAGAACTGGAAAAGGGAAACCTGTTTGTGTTTTGTTGCACACGGTAATGGGGAACGGAGTTGATTTTATGATGCATACTCACGCATGGCACGGAAAAGCACCAAACGACGAACAATTAGCCATTGGATTAGCACAAAATGCTGAAACTTTAGGAGATTATTAATTTATATTGAAAAAGTTTTTAGCTATAACAGTTCTTTTTATTTGTCAAAATGTTTTTTGTCAGGCATATCATTTTGATCGTGAAGTTCTTTACAAAGAAACAAGCAAAGCATACACTGGTGAAACAACTGTAACTATATTTTTTAACAGTACTAATGAGTCCTATTATTTTGTGAGTCGAAGCTGGGGAAATGATATTACTGCGTATCTCGTAGACAACACTACAAATTCTATTCATAATTTTTTCACTGATACCAGTAAAGACAGTAACCAATTTACATATTTAGATTCAACAAATTTCGAACATAACAACTGCGAAATAGACTGTTCCAAAAATACAATTGAAGAAAAAAAGAATGCTGGAACCTATTCAATGATTACTTGTAATGAATATACAACAAAGAAGAAAAAGCGTATTTACTCTCAAATTGAAGTGACTGTAAAACCTACAAATTTCACATGTTTAAAACCCATAATAAAAGTTTTACAACATCATTTTAAATTTTGTGATGAATTAAAAACAACTACTAACAATTTGCCTGTTGCTGCCAAATATAAAAAAGGGGAAATAATTTACTCAGAACAAAAACTAGAAAAAACAAGCAACATCGAACTCGACTTTTTAGTAAAAAAAGAATCTATAAAGTACAAAACAACTAACTAAAATGAAAAAATACACAAATACAGGAAGTAAAGATACCCGTTCCGGATTTGGAGCTGGAATGACCGAACTAGGACAAAAAAATGAAAATGTCGTGGCACTTTGCGCGGATTTAATTGGTTCGTTAAAATTTGACGATTTCAAGAAAAATCATCCAGAACGCTTTTTCCAAATTGGAATTGCAGAAGCCAACATGATCGGCATTGCTGCTGGATTAACAATTGGCGGAAAGATTCCGTTTACCGGTACATTTGCTAACTTTTCTACAGGAAGAGTTTACGACCAAATTCGACAATCAGTAGCCTATTCAGATAAGAATGTAAAAATTTGTGCTTCACATGCCGGGTTGACTCTAGGAGAAGACGGAGCAACACATCAAATTTTAGAAGACATTGGATTAATGAAAATGCTACCAGGAATGACCGTAATTAACACTTGCGATTACAACCAAACTAAAGCAGCAACATTGGCATTGGCAGATCATCATGGACCAGCCTATTTGCGTTTTGGTCGACCAGTGGTTCCTAATTTTACTCCAGCTGATGAACCTTTCGTAATCGGAAAAGCAATTTTGTTAAACGAAGGTACGGATGTAACAATTATTGCAACCGGACATTTAGTTTGGGAAGCCCTACTTGCTGCCGAAGCATTACAAGCCAAAGGAATTTCGGCAGAAGTACTTAACGTTCACACCATAAAACCATTAGATGACGAAGCTATTTTGAAATCGGTATCAAAAACAGGTTGTTTGGTTACGGCTGAAGAACATAATTTCCTTGGCGGATTAGGAGAAAGCGTTTCAAGAGTACTGGCATTAAACAATCCAAAACCACAAGAATTTGTAGCTGTTAACGATAGCTTCGGCGAAAGCGGTACTCCAGAACAATTGATGGAAAAATACAAGTTGAATAATCAAGCAATTGTAGAAGCTGTAGAAAAAGTTATTAAAAGAAAATAATTATAATTGAATTCATAAAAAAAATCCCGCTCAATATGAACGGGATTTTTTTTGTTTTTAATGACACGTTGGATCTAGATATTTTCTCAATCTTGTTGGACTTGTATAATCGTTTGTACAATCCGGAATTCCTTTAGTCTCATCCACAAAAGGTGTTGTAGGATCGTCTATCGCTGCTCCGTTATAAGGATAATACCGTACTGTTTGCGTCAAATCTAATGGATTTATATATTTGATTTCGCTTCTAGTGGTAAAGAAATCACCATCATCATCAAAATCTAGAAAATCTGGAATTCCATCACCATCCGTATCATCAGGATTATCAACCCCTTCAGCTAAAGTTAGCACATAACCATCATTGTTTAAATCTTCTAAATAAGAATCAACTCCATCACCATCATTATCAGCTCTTTGAATTTCGTATAATTTGATGTTAAATATTAGTGGTGAATACGATGGTATTCCGCCTTGAGAACCACCAAAATAGGCTAAACCAGAAGGTAAAAACATGATACCAGCACCAAAGTCGCTATACGATATTGTTCCGTCAGAATTGCCAACATAACTTCCAGTTTTAAACTGAGGAAATATTTCGCTCCATCCTCTAATTACTGTAGTTAAACTAAAATAGGTTTGTGGATTAACCAAAGTTTCAAACTCGCTTGATAAAATGGTATGGACTTCGCTACCAGCTACAGTTTCTACACTATCGAAAATATATTCTCCTTTGTAAGCCGTTAGCACTCTATCAACGTTACAAGGAGATTTACTTGTCGGACCAGAACCTTCTCTTAGTTTGATATAGTATACTTTATAAGTTCTTTCAACATCATCACTTTGCTTTAAGGTTACCAAACGGTTTTGTATTGGATACGTTGTTTGATCCCAAATTGAAGTTTGTGTTCCTCCTGCTGGAATCAAAGTAAAAGTTACATCTTGATCATCGTTTCCTCCGGGATTATTAACGACTGTCATGTAATGGGTATGCATAAAAGTCTCGATGTTAGCTAAGTCTGTAGTGTATTGTACATCAAAATCACGCAAAGGCTCA
Source organism: Flavobacteriales bacterium (assembly GCA_038202695.1). Taxonomy (GTDB): domain Bacteria; phylum Bacteroidota; class Bacteroidia; order Flavobacteriales; family Flavobacteriaceae; genus Flavobacterium. The sequence goes on along the minus strand of JBBRET010000026.1, from coordinate 745 downwards.
GTGTTACTATCACTTTTAGTGCAAGAGTCAACAATTACACCTAAGATAATAAGGAAAATCATTTTGAAAAAGTTATTCATTTTTATTAGAAATTTAAGCCCGCAAGATACAATATTGATTTATTTTTGTATGCAATTTAACGTTGATTTTGGAAAAAAAATGAGAGTAGATAAATATTTGTGGTGTGTTCGATATTATAAAACTAGAAACATGGTGACAGAGGCTTGCAAAAAAAATCACATCACTGTTAACGGTCAATTAGCTAAGCCTTCAAAAGAAGTTTTTCCGCTTGATAAAATTTCGTTTCGAAAAGACCAAATTACTTATCAAATAGTAGTTTTAGACATTCCGCAGAATCGAGTTGGTGCGAAACTAGCAGACATTTATCGAAAAGATGAAACTCCGCCTGAAACTTTTGCTCATTTAGAATTGCTTAAATTATCGAAAGAACATTATAGAAAAACCGGAGTAGGAAGGCCTACCAAGAAAGACAGAAGAGACATAGATGGATTTGAGTTAGGCACCGACCTTACTGAAGAAGACTAATAAAAAAAAGACCCTCGATTGCTCGAAGGTCTTTTTTATTAATTAGTTAAAGAGTACTTTATCTTTTAACTACTCTAACAGATTGTACACTATCCTCTTGCGATACAACTACGTTGTAAACGCCACTTGGATATTGTGCTCCTAGTGTTGTAGCTTCCATATCAGATACGCTTACAGTTCTTTGCTCAATCAGTCTTCC
>JBBRET010000025.1:0-41714 GCA_038202695.1 Flavobacteriales bacterium | reverse complement strand
CATTGTACAACAATACATTGATGCTCGAACGATTTATGTGCAGGTTTGCTATTAATCCAAACACTGCTAAAAATCAAAAAATTGTCAAAGAACTATTGGAATACGGCAAAATTGCCGCTTAAAATCTAACGGACTATTGATTTAATGTATCTGCTAAAAATAATTTTTTGAGGCGAAAGTTAAATTTGAGTGAAAAATTTTATTGAAAAATTAACATTTAAAATAAAGTGAATTTACTAATTTCGATATAAGAAAGAGCGATAAATTGCTTTTATCAAAATCAAAAATGATTTATTTTACAAATAGTTCAATTAGTTTAATGTCAGATATAAAGTAGTTGTAGTCAATTCAATTTTAATTTAAAGGAGGAACAATAAAATGAAATCACAACCCTCGGGGAAGAAACCAGTTTCAGATTTCTATTCTCAGGATGATGCTGCTGTTAAACGCAATGCAGCTATGAATGAAAAACGTTCACGAAAGCCATCGATTTACGATGAAGCAGACGATGAGGAATTGGTTGATCAATTGTATGACAATGATGATCAGGAGGAGGAGGATTACGATGATGAATATGACGACGACGATGAATAAATAAATTGTTAAAAGATAAAACTGGCTAAAAATGGTTTTATCTTTTTTTTGCTATTTCCATATTAATTTACCGATTAGTTAATGCTTTCATCAAACTATAATACTCAAATTTCCTAGACGATGATTTCTTGGTAAATGGACATTAATTAGTCAATAGCGCTATTGGGGTGTTTAATTCCTTTAACCTAATTTATTTTAAATAATTATTAAAATCCTCTTTTTTATTATCCCTCCAATGATACTGAATGATTTCATCGATTCTATTATTTGCGACTATTTTTTTGTGAATTCTCTCCATTTAGATTGTATAAAAGCATTTATACAATCTAATAAATATGGTTCCTCTGAACTACAATTCTAAACAAAACAAAGTAGGATTTTTAATGTTATTATGCTATTATATAGTTGAGACATCTTAAATACTCGATTATTTGAGTAACATTTGTTTTAATTATTTACGTACAAAGAATTTAGGAAATAGATAATGATATGGATTACATTAAAGAGAAATTGCTAACCATAGGACGTGCTAAAGCTGAAATAGTTCGAAAGCTCGTTAAAGAGCATGGGAAGACTGTATTGCAAGAAATTACAATGGAACAAGTTCTGGGTGGAATGAAAGGAATTGTTTCGCTAATGACTTGTACTTCAAAACTTGATTCGGAGGAAGGAATAAGATTTCGAGGACATAGTATCACCGAATTGCGCGAAAAGTTACCTAAGCTACAGTCAGATGGTGAACCATTACCTGAAGGATTGTTTTATTTAATGTTGTTAGGAGAAATACCTACCGCAGAGGATGTTGAATATATTCGTAAAGAATGGGCAACACGAGCACAAGGTATTCCAACCCATGTTTTTGATGTAATCAATGCGCTTCCGGTTGAGGCTCATCCAATGATTCAGTTTAATACTGCTATTTTGGCCATGTCAACCGAATCTCAATTTCGTAAAGCTTATTTATCCGGAATGGATAAGAAAGATTATTGGGATCCGATGTATGAAGGTGTAATGGATTTAATTAGTCGTTTGCCAATTATTGCCGCCTATATTTATCGACGTGTGTTTCATCAGGAAAAATACATTGCAGCTGATCCTAATTTAGATTGGGCAGGTAATTTTTCGCATATGATGGGTTTTGATGATGAAGAAGTCAAACGTATGCTGCGACTATACATGGTTATTCATGCCGATCACGAAGGCGGGAATGTGTCAGCCCATGCCACTCATTTGGTTGGATCCGCTTTATCTAATCCATATTATAGTTTCTCAGCGGGGATGAATGGTTTAGCTGGTCCGTTACACGGAATGGCTAATCAAGAAGTTATGGTGTGGATCGAGAATATGTTAAGTGATTTGAAAACCAATGATCCATCTGAGCAGCAAATTCGTAAATATACCATCGATACCTTGCAGCAAGGCAGGGTAATTCCAGGATATGGTCATGCAGTGCTTCGTAAAACCGATCCGCGTTTTACTGTTCAGTTAGATTTTGCGAATAAGTACATCCCCAATGCCCCATTAATTAAAGTTGCAAATCGTATATATAACGTTGTGCCCGATGTGCTCCTTAATACTGGGAAAATTAAAAATCCTTGGCCCAATGTTGATGCCATTTCAGGATCATTATTATCTAGCTATGGCATTACCGAATTCCCTGTTTATACCATGATGTTTGGTGTTTCCCGCTCATTAGGGGTTTTAACTCAATTAATTTGGGATAGAATGTATGGCTTGCCAATTGAGCGCCCCTCCTCTGAAACATTAGAGTGGTTTGCATTAAAAGCAGGGTTGAAAATTTAGGAACATTTTGAAATATTTGTACTCGATTGAATTTGGGTGTTAAAAAATGTTGCATACATCATTATTGTTGCTATTTTTACTTCCTCATGGTGATATAGTGTGTGTATTTAAATTTGAAAAATCGAATGAGTATTATACGATATTTCGTTACTTATTTAATAGCTGGGTTTAGCTTTTTTGGCATTTTGAAATTAAATGCTCAGAATAGTATGGAGATAACTTTTAACGAGAAAATCACAGTTTTTAATGGAGTGTCTAGTAACGAAATAACCGCATTGTATCAAGATAAAGATGGATTTTTGTGGATTGGTACAGTTGACGGATTAAATAGGTACGATGGTTATCGATTTCATACCTTCAGGCACGATCCAATGGATTCGACCTCAATTTCAGGAAATGAAATTTTGAGTATAACACCTACTTCGCAAGGAGATTTATTTATTGCAACTCGTTCTTCAGGATTAAATTTGTGGAGTTATAAAACAAACAAATTTACTCGATATCATTTTAACAGCGATAAAGGCTCTGCTGGTGCTCTCCCCGAGGATGAAATAGCAGGTATGTCAGCTGTAGTTAATAACAAACTATTTGTAAAAACTCGAAACTACCTTGTAAGTCACGATATTAATAGTAACCAGTTTAATTCGTTTGGCCACTATTCTAATGTGTTTAAAAACGACTTTTTAACCAAATATCCTGTATGTGTTGATCATCAAAATCAGGTATGGTTTGGTTCAAAAGATGGGTTGCAGGTATTACATCATGGTGATACGGTTTTTGAGCGAATTATGTGCGAGGATAATGGGAATGGTTACTTTCAAGAACCTATAACCGATATGCTTTTCACCTCAGATTCGTGCCTAGTTCTTGCTACACTTAAAGGACTCCGGCAAGTATGTGTCAACACAAAAGCAATTAAATCTTGTATTATTTCCAAATCATTCGTTGATATTGGGAGTATATTTACTTTATATCAAGATTCTCAGAATCGATTGTGGTGCGGAACCAAAAATGGTATCGATGTTTATTCTATGAATTATTCAGATGTTAGTCATACTGAATCGTTTGAAATGATAAGTAATTTAAATTTGAATGATCAGGTGACTTCAATACTTGAAGATCGATCAGGAATATTTTGGATTGGAACAAAACATAGTGGATTATTGAAAATCTATTTCCAACCTTTAAAGTTTGAATCCTATTCGTTAGAAAAACCTTTCAATGCTAAGCTAGAAACCTACAATACGTCCTCACTGTTTTATGATGATAACAATGACCTTTGGTTGGGAACCATGGGCAAAGGCATTTATAAGGTTAATCAAAATACAGGTGTTGTATCTCATGTGGTTCTTGATTTATTTAAATATAATTCGGGTGAAGATATTGCTCATTGTTTCACCATTGATAATCAAAAAAACATTTGGATAGGCACCAACCATGGACTTTATTGGGTTGAAAAAAATACAGGAGCAATTAGAGAGTTTAATTATTTAGGAAATAGCGAAATAGCGACTCTACTAAAATCAAACCCAATTAGTGCCTTGATGTCTGATTCACATAATCGGATTTGGATTGGATCACAATTTGGATTGTATTGTATTGATGGAGATAGGATATTAAGCTATTTTGTTGATGTTGAGTCTGATAATTCGTTGTGTAACGATGAAATTACCTCTATTAAAGAAGGACGAGATGTGGTTATTTACATAGGAACGAAAAACGGATTATCACTTTTTGATCCAGTAAAAAAGACCTTTAAAACATTGCGAAATAAGTCCCTTGAAAAAAAAATACTGTCAAATAATTACATTCAAAGCATTGATATAGACAATAAAGGAGACTTGTGGATCGGGACTCGATCGGGACTTACTCAATTAACATTATCAAATTTAAACTCTAGATTTTACACTATTAACGATGGTTTAAATAATGATGTGATTAATGGTGTTATGTGTGATGCATTTGATCGAGTTTGGGTATCAACTAATAAAGGTGTTTCTGTTATATCACCAGGTGGAAGTGTTTTAAATTTCACTCTATTTGATGGATTGCCTGGCTATGTTTTTAACGTTGGATCTGTTTTTAAAACAAAACAAGGGTTGCTTTATTTTGGAGGATTTGATGGCGTAGGATACATCGATCCTGCTAGTTTTTCAATGAACATGATAAAACCTCAAAACGCCATCTCTGAAATTGAACTAATCGAAAAGGGGGTGCATTTTAAGAATTGGCTTGGGAACGAAGATATTATTGATTACAAGTATCACAGAAGTAGTTCGTTGACATTTTATTTTTCATCGTTGGAGTTTACTCAACCATCGAAAAACCGATATAAGGTAATGATGGAAGGAATTGATGATGATTGGGTTGAAGTTGGGACTATAAATCATATAACATACCCAAATTTACCTGCTGGAGATTACGTTTTTAAAGTTATTGGTTCAAATAATGATTTAGTCTGGAACAACGAACCCGGTACTATTAAAATTCGAGTTAGGCCATTATTGTACATGTCGAATTATGCCTATGCATTTTATTTCATTGCATTCGTATTTTTGATTCAAACGCTAGTGAATTACAGAATTCGGCACTATCGAAAAGCCTATCGGTCAATTAAAGATAAAGCGTTTGATAAAACTAAAATTGAAGCACAAAGAGAAATATTATCACGAATAAACAAAAACTTAACTGACAGTATTAACTATGCTCAACGAATTCAGGAAGCGATACTTCCATCGGAAGAGATGGTTAAACGGATAGTTCCTGATTCATTTATTTATTATCGCCCCAAAGATATTGTTAGTGGCGATTTTTATTACATACATAAAAACGACCAAAAACTAATTATTGCTGCTGTTGATTGTACTGGACATGGTGTTCCTGGTGCTTTTATGTCAATTGTAGGTTACGATTTGCTGAAAAATATTGTTGAGATACAGGGCGTTGAATGTCCTGCTTCCATTTTGAATAAGATTAATCTGCAATTGTCTGATACCTTCAATAAAAAAATATCAGTAAGTATAAATTACGACGAAGGGGAAGTGAATGATGGAATGGATATGTCGGTATGTGTTATTGATTTAGAGAAGCGGGTAATGGAATTTGCCGGTGCATATAGTTCGATGTACTTAATTCGGGAGAATGAAATAGAGAGCTTTGAAGGTGATCGCTTTCCAATTGGGCACAAAGGATTTGGGAATACATTTGATAAGCAAATCATCTCATTACGTAAAAATGATGTTATCTATCTTTTTTCAGATGGTTATGCTGATCAATTTGGAGGAGCAGATGGAAAGAAATTCAAATACCGAAGGTTTAGACATCTATTGTTGAATATTCATAAATTGCCTTTCAATGATCAGAAAGCAATTTTACATCAAAAAATGGAAGATTGGATGGGAACTGAATATGAACAAGTTGACGATATGTTACTAGTTGGCTTTAAGCCAATCGTTTAGTGCAACAATACTTCTTCTCCAGCCACTTATTTTTGGTGTTTTATTAACAACGGCTTTTAGTTAAAAACAAAGGAAATAAGAAAAAACACAAATCCTAAAAGAACAATAACCAAAAAAATCTCTATTAACAAATAGATAAAGATTTTCCGTTTTAGCTTCAAGGTAATGTCTTGATTGTCAATTTTGTTCATCTTTTTTTTATATTAAATCGCACCCACAATGTTATGTAGTGGGTACAAATTTAAAATAAGAGTACTATATACTCAATAGGCTTAATAGTTTTTTTGTGTTATTTAACAATATTTATGATGTCGTTAGTTCTGTTCAAATATATTTCTGTGTTGTTATACATTAAAACGGAAGTGCATTAGATCGCCATCTTGAACAACATATTCCTTTCCTTCAACATTCATTTTCCCCGCTTCTTTGCAGGCTTGTTCTGAGCCATATTTTAAATAATCAAGGTATTTAATTACTTCGGCTCTAATAAATCCTTTTTCAAAATCAGTATGAATAACGCCTGCTGCATGGGGAGCTAGCGAACCTTGAGGAAAAGTCCATGCTCGAACTTCTTTTATGCCTGCAGTAAAATACGTTTGTAGTTTTAAAAGTTTATAAGCTGTTTGAATTAGTTTTGCCACTCCCGATTCCGACAAGCCTAGATCTTCTAAAAACATCATGCGTTCTTCGTAAGTATCTAATTCTGCAATTTCTGATTCTGTTTTTGCTGCAATCATCAATATTTCAGCATTTTCGTTTGCGATGGCAACTTTAACTGCTTCAACAAATTTATTTCCGTTTTTTACTGATGCCTCGTCTACATTGCAAACGTACATAACGGGTTTGTTTGTTAGTAGAAATAAGTCTTTCGTTAGCTTAGTTTCAGTCTCAGTTAACGGAACTGTTCTTGCCGATAATCCTTGTTCGAGTGTTTGTTTGTATCTAAGTAATACTTCATAAAGTTTTTTAGCATCTGCATCTTTGCCCGTTTTTGCCATTTTTTCGGTTTTGACAATACGAGATTCAATGGTTTCTAAGTCTTTAAGCTGAAGTTCTATGTCTATCACTTCTTTATCGCGAACTGGATCTATGGATCCATCTACATGAGTAATGTTTTCATCTTCAAAGCATCGTAATACATGGATAATTGCATCGGTTTCACGAATATTAGCTAAAAATTTATTTCCTAAACCTTCGCCCTTGCTCGCACCTTTTACTAAACCAGCAATATCAACAATTTCAACAGTTGTTGGCACAATGCGTTGTGGCTTAACCAGTTCCTCTAGTTTAATGAGTCGCTCATCAGGTACGGTAATCACTCCAACATTTGGTTCAATGGTGCAAAATGGAAAGTTGGCTGATTGTGCCTTTGCGTTTGATAAACAATTAAATAAAGTTGATTTTCCAACATTGGGTAATCCTACAATTCCTGCTTTCATTATGAATTTTGTTTTAAAAAAGTCTGCAAATATAGCGTAATAAAATCAAGAAGCAAAAGCTTATAAATGGAGATTAGTGAACTTATTCTCTTCCTTCAATTTTCAGAATTATTTCCAGTTCTTCCTCAGTTGCTGTTGTGCCAGAAACATCCCAATAATTGGTTAAAATGGTGTTTTTTTTGTTGTAGAGCGTCTTTTCTTTGAACACGTCACTGCTTTTATAAGTAAAATTATGATTGCTAAAATTGGTGGTGACAAAATAGTTTTTAACTTCTATATCTGTTTTGTTATTTTTTTCAATTCGCTCAAAACCAATTTCTTCCTTTGAGCTTATTAAATAATAATTTGAATTATCTTGTCGGTAAATTGTTTTGAATATTGATTTGTAAATATTCTTAGAACCCACAGCCGTTTTGTCTTTAGCATTGGCAATGGTTGTTGGCGATATAAACGAACTAACCTCTACAATTAATTTCTTTTTTCTGTCGTAGATAATTGTAAAATCATCACGCAATTGTTTGGTATCATCAACTGGGGTTACCGTCATTAAATAATAATCCTCATTTTTGGAATAGGACTTAATTAGAAAATCATAGTCTTTCTTGGCTTTAGGATCTAAAATCGGATTTAAATATTTGAAATTATAATAATTCTGCATGATATCATTTAAATTGTATCCTAAAACATCGGAGCTAAATTCTTCTGATATCAATCCAAATGATCGGTTTTGTTCGACTAAAATATCGGTTTTAAAGTTTTTGGCATTGCCAAACAATTGAAAATTTATTAGTCCATCATTGTAATAAGAATTTGTCCCGTTTATTTTAAAAAATTCCCTAGAATACACCTTTAATCGTGCTGGAATAGTCAATTTTTTTGCCGAATTTTCAACAATACTTTTTAGAATTTTTTGGGGATGTACTTTGGTCACAACAATTTCCTCAAGACCGGTAATGCTGTTTTTTAGGTATACCACAGTACGCTTTTCTTTTAAAGTATTCGACCTAATCTTAATGGTTGCATAAGAAGAATGGGTAATTTGAATGTTGGAGATTCCACTTAAAACAAAGTTTACGGTACCTTCAGCATTACTCAGTAAGGTTTGCTTGGATTTGGCAACAAAAACGGTAGCATCCTCAATGGGTTGTTCGGTATCTACATCTTTTAGAATTATTATTTTTTCAACGTTTTGTGAAAAAGTAGCAAGGCTAAAAATTAAAAAAAGTACGACTAAGTTCTTTTTCATTTTAAAGTTGGTCTCGGTAAATTTAGTAAAAAAAACTTCTAGGTGATACTAATAAGATTTTGAATGGTTTGTTAATTTGTTAACAGTATTCAGGCTATTTTGTTAAAATGTCATACAAAAAAACACTAAATTAGCCCAACTAATTTTAAACCAAACCATTTTATGAAAAAAATTACTCTAGTACTCCTACTCGTGCCCTTTGCAACGGTTTTTGCTCAAACCAAACCCAATGAAACACAAAAAGACTCGTCCAAAGTTCAGGAACTCCAAGAAGTTCAAATTGTAGGTTCCAGAAATGCTAAGCGAACTGTTATTAATTCAGCTGTTCCCATTGACATAATTAATATTAAAGAAGTCACTACTCAGAGTGGTAAAATTGAAATAAACGAGTTGCTTCAATACTTAGCACCATCATTCAATGCTAACAAACAATCAGGTTCTGACGGTGCCGATCACGTAGATCCTGCTTCGCTTAGAGGTATGGGTCCAGATCAAACGTTAGTTTTGATTAACGGAAAACGAAGACACCAATCGTCGTTAGTAAATTTATTTGGAACTCGTGGTCGTGGGAACACCGGAACTGATTTGAACGCTATTCCAGCTACTGCTATTAAGCGCATTGAAATTTTACGCGATGGTGCTGCAGCACAATATGGCTCTGATGCTATTGCTGGAGTAATTAATATTGTTTTAAACGATAATGTCAATGAATTTAATGGTATGATCACTACGGGTATATTCCGAAATGACGCTCAAGGCGATTTTCTACCAGGAACTCCAAATACTCCTGGATTTGAATTAGATCAAAACGGGAATGGAAACACTTATGGGAAAGACCACAAGTATGATGGATTCTCGTTAAAAGCTGGAGCCAATTATGGTTTGAAAATTGGAAAAAATGGTGGATTTGCTAATCTTACAGGTGAATATCTGTCGAAAGACAAAACACTTCGCCCTTCTTTTGATTTTAGAAAAGGGTTTGGTGATGCGGAGATCATGAGCTATAATTTGATGGCAAACGTACAGATACCATTATCAAAAAATATTGACTTTTATGCTTTTGGTGGAAGAAATGACAGAAATACAGATGCCTACGCTTTTACCAGAAATGATGGAGAACGAGTGGTAGAGAGTATTTATCCAGGCGGTTACACGCCTAGAATTACTTCTAAGATTATTGACAATTCGGCAGCAGTGGGCTTTAAAGCAAAATTTGGGGAATGGAAAATTGACTTAAGTAATGCTTTTGGTCAAAATAAATTTGATTACCGAATTAAAGGAACGCTCAACGCAAGTTTAGAAAATGCTTCTCCAACTGAATTTGATGCGGGCGGATTTAGTTTATCTCAAAATACAAGCAACTTAGATTTTACAAGAAACTTTAAGTCAGTATTAAACGGACTTAACTTTGCCTTTGGTGGTGAATACCGAATAGAGAAATATAACATTACCGCTGGAGAAGTAGGTTCGTATGCAACTTTTGACACTAATGGAAATCCGATTACAAATCCATTAACACAGTTTGCTCCTATTGATCCTCTATCGGGCAACCCAAGACCCGGTGGTTCGCAAGGTTTTCCTGGATTTAGTCCACAAAATGAAGTTAGCGAACAAAGAACTAGTGTAGCTGCTTATGCAGATGTTGAATTGGATGTCTCCGACGAGTTTTTATTAGGAACGGCACTTCGTTATGAGCATTATAGTGATTTTGGAAACACTTTAAATCTTAAAATGGCTTATAAATTTAAAATGACTGAACAAGTAAGTCTGCGTGGTTCCTTTAGTACCGGCTTTAGAGCACCATCATTAGCTCAAATATACTTTAATACTAGTTTTACTAATTTTAATGCTAGTGGAGCGTCCGAAGTTTTATTAGCCGCCAATGGAAGTGCGGTTACTCAAGGATTTGGAATTGACAAACTCCGTGAAGAAAAATCAAGAAATGGTTCAGTAGGTTTAACAGGTAGATTCGGAAAGTTTACAGCAACTATTGATGGGTACTTAATAAATGTAAGCGACAGAATTGTACTTACTGGTTATTTTGACGCTACTGCTTTAAACTTAAACGTTGATTCAGCTCAATTCTTTGTGAACGGTGTAAGTACCGTAACTCAAGGTGTTGATGTTGTGATGTCTTGGAGAGATACTTTTGGAAGTTCTAAATTGGGAGCTACTTTAATTGGAAACATCAACAGTTTGAGAGTCACTCATGTAAATAACGGCGCTTTAGATCAAGAAACTTTCTTTGGAGCACGTGAGATTGCCTTTTTAAAAGCATCTGCGCCAAACAATAAATTTGGATTAAACCTGAACTATGAAAGAAAATGGTTTGATGCCGGAGCAGCTTTCACTCGATTCAGTAAAGTTGTACTTGTAGATTATGCTGGAGCAGATAATGTTTATGATGCCAAAATCGTAACCGATTTAACATTTGGTTTTCAAATAGTAAAACAAGTAAAATTAACTGTTGGAAGCAATAACTTATTCAACATTTATCCTACGAAACAAGACGAATCTGGAAACACTGAAGCAGGTGGATATTGGGATGCTGTTCAAATGGGATTCAATGGTGCCTATTACTATACAAGACTAAGTTTCAAATTCTAAATTGAATTAAAATTATTATAAATAGAAATCCTGAGCTAACCCTCAGGATTTTTTTATATGTAAACCTTATAACTTAATCGTATAATCTTGTAATCGTTTTGATTACTAGTGAACTAGTTTTGTATCATACTAATCATTAAAACAAAACAAAGATGAAAACGATAGCATTTGGAATGTTGGCTCTTTTACTTTCAGTAGGGATACAGGCTCAAAATCAAAACAAGAAAACCGAAACCATAACAACTACTACAACAGTTAAAGACAATAAAGGAGAACATAAACTCGTTAAAAAAGAACAAACTCAAGAAGTTCAGGATATCCAACTGAAAGATGTTCCTCAAGGAACTTTAAATACCGATATTCAACCTTCTGCTACTCAAGTTACCGCTACTACTAAAATTAGTGTTGACGGGCAAGAACGCTATATTGATGTTGATCATTCTGCCTATTACTCTTATAATGGTGAAAAATATCAAGTTGCTCTGGATAAAGTAGGTTACACGATGACTACTTCAAACAACAATAAACCAAATTATTTAAGAAGAACATCCAACAACAATTTTATTTATCGAAATAATGATACGTTTTCAATTGGTCATTTTGATGCTAACGGAAATCTTATTTTAGAAACGTATGATGAAAAAACAGATAAAATAAATGTCGAGGTATATGATTTACAAAAATAACAGTGCTATATAAATGAAAAAATCCTGAGTTTTGAACTCAGGATTTTTTTTATTCATTATGTAAAAATGCTTGTCTGTTTAGTAACGTTTCTTCACTTTCGACATGGCTGTCATCTGGAATACAACAATCTACTGGACAAACAGCCGCACATTGTGGTTCTTCGTGAAAACCTTTGCATTCAGTACATTTCCCCGGAACGATATAATAAATATCATCTGAAATTGGAGTTTGTGCTGCATCTGAATCGACTTCGGTTCCGTCAGGTAATATTACTTTCCCCTTTAATTTAGTTCCGTCTTTGTATCTCCAGTCATCCGCACCTTCATAAATTGCCGTGTTGGGACACTCAGGTTCGCAAGCACCGCAGTTTATACATTCGTCTGTTATTATGATTGCCATTATTGTTATAGATATTAGAGTGTTGATTTATAGTTTTTAGGCTAAGAGTTGGAAATCTCAATTCAAAAAACCTTTTTCCTAAATCAATTACTTATTTTTGTCCAAAATTACAATCAAAACCCTTCATAAACAAATCTAAATGAATTCTATTAACACAAAATTATCTTTTGTTGAGTTAGGTAAATTTCTAAGCCAATTTACTTTAGGACGCGAGGCCAAACGAGAAGAGGTACTTTATAATGATTTGTATTTTGAAAAATTTAAAGATTTACTTGCACTTTCACAATCTCACAACGGGTGGTTTACCCCAGAGCAAGTTTATTTTGCGGTTAATTCATGGGCCGAAGCTTTATCAGAAGTTAATTTAAACCAATGGGTATTGCCCTATGATTTCTCAAAAGTAGATTCAAAAACGGTAGGTTTGATTCTAGCGGGAAATATTCCATTAGTTGGATTTCATGATTTTCTGTCGGTTTTGATTTCCGGACACAAAGCTTTGGTAAAAACTTCTTCAAATGACCAACATTTAATCCAATTCTTGGCCAATTATCTGATTCATGTTGAACCAAAACTTTCTTATTACATAGCATTTACTGATGGAAAACTAGAAAACTTTGATGCGGTCATCGCCACTGGAAGTAACAATACTGCTCGGTATTTTGAATTTTATTTTAAAGACAAACCCAGTATCATTCGAAAAAACAGAAATTCGGTTGCGGTTTTAAACGGAAAAGAATCGCAAGAAGACCTTGTCAATCTTGGGGAAGATATATTCCGATATTTCGGATTGGGATGTCGTAATGTTTCCAAACTATTTGTGCCCAAAGATTATAATTTTGAAGCTTTCTTTAATGCGATTTATCAATACAAAGACGTTATTTTTTACGAAAAATATGCCAACAATTACGATTACAATAAAGCAGTTTTCCTGATGAGTAATTTTAAATTATTGGATAATGAATTTCTGACCATGAAAGAGGATAGTAGCTTCGCCTCACCTATTTCTTCTGTATTTTATGAATATTATGAAACGCTAGCCGATTTACAAACCCGACTTACTAAGGAAGCCGAACAAATTCAATGCATTGTTTCCAATAAGCTGATTGAAAATTCAATTCCGTTTGGACAAACCCAACAACCAAAACTTTCAGATTATGCTGATAATGTTGACACGTTGGCGTTTTTAGCATCCTTATAACAGTCCTAATAATTGTTATAAACTATATCGTTTTCGTTAATAACATAGGTTAATTAGCACTCATTTCAAATCGGTTATTTAAGCAGTGTTTCCGAAATTTGCACCTCAATTAATTAGAAATCAAGCACCATGAAAAAACATAATTACAGCGCTGGACCATGTATATTGCCTCAAGAAGTATTTGAAAAATCGGCACAAGCCGTTTTAAATTTTAACAATTCTGATTTATCACTTCTTGAAATTTCACACCGAAGTAAAGATTTTGTTGCTGTTATGGACGAAGCCCGAGCTTTAGTTTTAGAACTTTTAGGGTTAGAAGGAAAAGGGTATCAAGCGTTGTTTTTGCAAGGTGGTGCGAGCTTAGAGTTTTTAATGGTTCCTTATAATTTGATGAAAGTTGGTGGAAAAGCAGCCTATTTAGACACAGGAACTTGGGCCAATAATGCCATTAAGGAAGCTAAACTTTTTGGTGAAACAGTGGTAGTTGGATCTTCTAAAGAACAAAATTACAATTATATACCTACTGATTATACGATTCCAGCCGACGCTAGTTACTTTCACTGTACGAGTAACAATACCATTTTTGGCACCCAAATGAAATCGTTTCCACAAACTAACATTCCAGTGATTTGTGACATGAGTTCTGATATTTTCTCGAGAAGTTTAGATTTCTCAAAATTTGATTTGATTTATGCTGGAGCTCAGAAAAACATGGGTGCAGCAGGAACCACTCTAGTTGTAGTTAAGGAATCAATTTTAGGAAAATCAGACCGAGCAATTCCAAGTATTTTAGACTACGAGAAACATATCAAATCCGAAAGTATGTACAATACACCGGCGGTTTTTGCAGTATATACTTGCCTCTTAACATTGCAATGGTTGAAAAAACAAGGCGGAATTACTGCCATCGAAAAAATAAACGAAGCTAAAGCTGAATTGCTTTATAGCGAAATAGATAGAAATACGTTATTCATAGGTGCAGCTGCTAAAAACGACAGAAGTATTATGAATGCTACTTTTTTATTGGTTGACGAAAAAAAACAAGAGACTTTTGATAAAATGTGGAAAGAAGCTGGGATTTCTGGTTTGCCTGGCCATCGTTCTGTTGGCGGTTACCGTGCCTCAATGTATAATGCACTATCATTAGAAAGTGTTCAGGTATTAGTGGATGTCATGAAGAAATTAGAAGACGTGGTAAAACAAAACGAAGTTACTGTTTAGCAGCTAGTTCTAGCCCGGATTGGAGCGAGCTACCCTGTCTGCCGATAGGCAGCATGTAGCGTGGAAAGCCGGAAACAGCTCCTAAAATTTATAATTCAAAATTTATAATTTAAAAAAATAAAATGAAAGTATTAGCCAATGATGGAATTTCTGAAAGCGGCATCAAAGCTTTAGAAAAAGGTGGTTTTGAAGTAATAACAACCAAAGTTGCTCAAGAACAGGTTGCCAATTTTATCAACGAAAATAAAGTTGCAGTCATTCTAGTGCGCAGTGCCACCAAAGTGCGTCAGGATATTATTGATGCGTGTCCGAGTTTAAAAATTATAGGTCGCGGTGGCGTTGGAATGGATAATATTGATGTTGATTATGCTCGTGCCAAAGGGTTGCATGTTATCAATACTCCAGCATCTTCCTCTGAAAGTGTGGCTGAATTGGTGTTTGCGCATTTGTTTACGGGCGTTCGTTTTTTGCAAGATTCTAATAGAAACATGCCTTTAGAAGGAGATACTAACTTTGATGGTTTGAAAAAAGCCTATGCAAACGGAATTGAATTGCGTGGGAAAACATTAGGAATTATTGGATTTGGTAGAATTGGGCAAGCGGTTGCAAAAATGGCGCTTGGACTTGGAATGAAAGTCATTGCAGCCGATAAATTTGTAGATAAAGCCGAAGTAAAAGTTGATTTTTACAACGGACAATTCATCAACGTTACATTTGAAACAGAACCTATGGAAGAGGTCATGAAACATGCTGATTTTATCACACTCCACGTTCCGGCTCAAAAGGGCTATGTAATTGGGGAAGCGGAATTTCAGTTGATGAAAGACAATGTTGGCATTGTAAATTGTTCCCGTGGTGGTGTAATTGATGAAGTTGCGTTGATCAAAGCTTTAGATGCTAAAAAAGTATTATTTGCTGGTTTAGATGTTTTTGAAAATGAACCTACTCCAGAGATTCAGATATTGATGCACCCTAAAATTTCATTAACGCCACATATTGGTGCGGCAACTTTAGAAGCGCAAGACCGAATTGGAACCGAGTTAGCGGAACAGGTAATTAGCTTGTTGAAGGCAGAAAAAGCTTAATTGCTTTTTTAGTTTCTGATATTTTACTAAATTTAGTGTTCATTTAAAAACTTAATACCATGTTTGACCAATTAACCGACTTAGTAAAACAATTTGGAGGCGATGCCGTAGTTAATAATGCTGCAGTTCCCAACGAAAACAATAATGACGTGATGAAGGAAGCTAGTGCTTCTATTCTTGACGGACTAAAAGAATTAGTAGCCAAAGGAAATACCGCTGACTTAGCGGGTTTATTTCAAGGTGATAACGCTGGGGATTCTTCCAATCCTGTAGTGCAGCAATTGACTGAAAAGTTAACCGGTAATTTGGGTGAAAAATTTGGATTAAGTAGTGACGCTGCGGCTGGTGTTGCATCAAGTTTGATTCCAAATGTACTAAGTTCTTTAGTGAATAAAGCTAAAGATCCGAACGACAGTAGTTTTCAAGTAGCAGACCTAATCGGTGCGATAACAGGCGGAAATTCGGAAAGTGGTACTGGTATCATGGAGGCTATTTCGAAATACGGTGGGCAATTTGGTCTAGACCAAGATGGTGATGGACAAGTTGGTATCAGCGATGCAATTGCTGCTGTTTCTAAAAAATCAGGAGGTTTGGGTAGCTTATTCGGAAAACTTTTCGGAAAATAATAAAGTAGTAATTTGTTCAAAACCACGTTAACATCGTGGTTTTTTTATGTTAAAATTCGAATTCATAGCTCTAGTTTTAAGTAACTTTATACCATGAAAAAAATTGTGCTTAGTATCATTTTTGTAATTGCTATGGCTTCGTGTCATTTCGATAAAAATATAGTTGCCAAAGCAAAAACGCCTCAAACTTCAAAGCCTTCGGATGTAGTTCGGATTGCTAATGACACTTTACAATATGAAGTGCTAATTATTGATTCAGGATTTAATTCTTGGTTAATCGGAAATGCCAAACCTAGAGGCTTTTATTCTGAAACTTTCTTAGAAAATCACAATCAAACGTATGTTAGGGAATGGAATAGCAGAGTGATGCAACCACAACGCTACAATCGAGACTTGTATGAAATGCGAATAGATTACGAACCAAACATTCACTATGGCTATGAAGTAAATTATTTAATTTACAATTACATGGTTTATTTTCAAATTGCACACAATCAGCAATTAACGGGATTTGTGCCTAGGCCTTAAACTACTATATTTGTAAAAAATTAGAAAATGGCGAGTTTTAAATCACGTTGGAATATCAAATCAAATTGGCAAGTCTTTGTCATTTTGATTGTATTTGCGGTGACGGGTTCTAGTGCAGCTTACCTTTCAAAACCTATTTTAGCCACTTTGGGTATTAGTAAAGATAATCAATGGGAATATTATACTTTATACATCATCCTAATCTTCCCCGTTTATCAAGTGTTATTGGTTTTTTTTGGGTTCGTTTTCGGACAGTTTACTTTCTTTTGGGCATTCGAAAAGAAAATGCTTAGTTGTTGTGGCCTAGGCTTCTTAGTTGGAGCAAAAAAAAATCCCAAATAAATTCGGGATTTCTTCTTCAAAAAACAGTAACCTAAAAAACCATTAATTGACTTTCTTTACTAAGTTAAAGAAATCATTTCTATTTTCTTTTTCATTAAATATTCCTCCGTATTGTATGGTTGAAGTATAGCTACTTTCGTCGTTAATTCCTCTGCTAGATACACACAGGTGTTTCGCTTCCATCACCACAATTACATTATCGGTTTCTAAAACCGTTTTCAATTCATTGAAAATTTGCATAATCAAACGCTCTTGGACTTGAGGTCTTCTTGAATAATAATCAACGATTCGATTTAATTTAGACAACCCAATTACTTTTCCACTCGACACATAACCAATGTGAGCCTTTCCTGTTATTGGTAAAAAGTGGTGTTCACAAGTTGAGTTAAAAGTAATATCAGCTTCCACCAACATTTTATCATAATTGTAGGAATTATCAAAAACAGAGATTTTGGGTTTGTTGGCTGGATTTAATCCAGAAAAAATTTCCTGAATAAACATTTTTGCAACTCTGTGTGGTGTTCCTTTCAAACTATCGTCAGTCATGTCTAAACCAATTTCCTCCATAATTTGGAAAAAATGGTTCTCGATAGCTGTCATTTTATCGTTATCTGATTTAACAAAGGCGTCTTCTCTTAACGGAGTTGCTGCTGAAGTCATTTGATGATTGTCGCCTATCAATTCAAATAATTCTTTTTCAATGGTGTTGTTCATAAGAATTAATTATTTTTTGTTCAACAAATATACAAAAAACTTAAACAAATAAATTTTAATTAGATAAATTAATATCTTATGCAATTATAAAAATTCCTTATGCTGATTAAAAAAACGAAAATACTTTGTTACTTTGTCAAAAATACCATAGATGATAATTGCCAAAAATATTCATAAATTTTACGACAACTTACATGTTTTAAAAGGGGTTGACCTACATATTAAACCAGGAGAAATTGTATCGATTGTTGGTGCCTCTGGTGCCGGAAAAACTACCTTGCTTCAAATCTTAGGAACCTTAGATAATCCCAAAAAACAGAGTGAAACTTCACTTGAAATCAATGGCGAAAATATTTTACTAATGAACGACAAAGTGTTGTCTAAGTTTAGAAATATACACTTGGGTTTTATTTTTCAGTTTCATCAATTATTACCCGAATTTACAGCTTTAGAAAATGTATGCATTCCCGCTTATATTGCTGGAAAAGACAAAAAAGAAACTGAAAAAGAAGCCACAAAATTATTAGATTACTTGGGTTTATCCGAACGAATTCAACACAAACCCAACGAACTTTCTGGCGGAGAACAACAACGAGTAGCTGTAGCTAGAGCTTTAATCAACAAACCTGCCGTTATTTTTGCAGATGAGCCTTCTGGAAATTTAGATACGGCCTCGGCTGAAAACTTGCATCAGTTGTTTTTTAAATTAAGAGATGAGTTTGGTCAAACCTTTGTTATTGTTACCCACAACGAAGCTTTTGCCAACATGGCGGACAGAAAATTGGTAATGAAAGACGGACAAATCGTGTGAACTTATGATTCTAATTGTACTAAGTTGGCTTTACCTCTATTTTACTGCAACTGCGTTTGGAATTGCTTTCTCGAAAGTGCTTAAAATTCGACAAGTTGACATTGTGATTACGCCAATTTTAGGATTGTTCGCAGTTACTTGTTTGGCCACTTTTTGGATTTTTTTTGGTCCGATTGCACAAGCGTTTCATTTCGTGTTGTTCTTATTTTCGGTGCTGTTTTGGTATAAGAACAAAAGACTTTTTACTAGTATTTTGCAAAATGCACTTGCCCAAGTAAAGTTCAGCTCCATCCCTATTAAAATCCTATTTGCGTTTAGTAGTTTTCTCATTATTGCGCAAAGTGCCACATTGCCTTTTATTATTGATAATGAAAGTTATTACATCCAAACTATCAAATGGCTTACTGAATACGGATTAGTTAAAGGCTTAGCCAATTTGCATTTATTTTTGGGACAAACCAGTGGCTGGCACATCACGCAAAGTGTTTATAGCTACTCTTTTTTATACGATCGTTTTAATGATTTAAATGGCTTTGTTTTGTTATTAGTGAATTTCTTTGCTTTCCAAAAACTCCAGGCTTTTTTCACTAAGGGCAATGCTATCGATTTACTATTTGGGTTACTACCTTTGACCTATGTATTTTTATTTCAGTTTATCAGTTCACCTTCACCTGATTTGCCTGTATATGTTTTTGGATTCCTCCTTTTTTCATTTTATTTACAAAACGACAACAAAAAAGACAGCTTTATTAGTATAAGTATTTTAGCATTGTTTGCCTTTTTTATCAAGATTACGGCTGTTGTTTTGCTGCTAATTCCATTAGTAGTTTTAGTGAAGCATTTTGCTTTTTTAAAGAAAGCATTTCTAAAAGTAGTCCTTCTCGGAAGTATGGTTTTACTCTTGTTTGTATTAAAAAACACGATTCTTACCGGATATCCGCTTTTTCCGTTGCTTTGTTTCCGAATTGATAGCTTAGATTATGCTGTTCCGCGTATTATCATGAATTTTTTCTTCAGCAACAGCATGCTACATTCTTTTTACATTGACAACAGTGCTTTTGAAAGCACATCGATTTTGAATAGGGTAAAACATTATTTTTTCACTAACGGCATGTGCGGCTATATTGGATTAGTGACAGTGCTTGCACTAATTGCCACACCAATTATTTTGTATAAAAAACGAGAACTTAAACCCATTTGGACCCTCTATTTTACTTTCATAGTGCTGATTGGTCTATTGTGTTTTAGTTCGCCGCAATACCGCTTTTACATTTATTTTACACTATTCTTTTTGTTGTTATTCATTTCACTTTGGCTTACCAATCATAAACTGATTCTTCGATTGTTAGGCATTAGTTTATTTTTAGTTAGTGTTTTTTTATTTGTGCCGATATCGTACAGCCAATTGACTTCAAATAAGTTATTGGGGACTAATAGTACTTTCCATTTGAAAAACATCCTAGTTCCCGAACCCATCTCTAAATGGCCACCAAAATACAAAGGTGGTAGTGTAGGCAATATGCATTACAATGCACCTGTAGACGCTTCTTTTTTTTGGGTAACCGGAAATGGACCGCTTCCATGCCTGAATACCCTACAATTAGACTATTTTCATAAAGGTTTTTTCTACATTCCGCAACAGCGAAGCACCGCTTTAAAAGATGGATTTTATGCTCAAAAAGTTAGTGGTAATGAATAACAAGGAACTCAAAGAATTTTTAGACGAAAAGGTCTTATTTTACAACAACCCGAAATTCATTGAGAGCGATCCTATTCAAATTCCACATCAGTTTTCAATTAAAGAAGACATTGAAATTGCTGGATTTCTGACCGCTACTATTTCATGGGGCAACCGTAAAATAATTATCAATAACGGCAAGCGCATGATGGAATTGATGGGCAATTCTCCTTATGATTTTGTAATGAGCCATACGGAAAACCAATTAGTTAGTTTAGAGCATTTTGTGCACCGCACCTTTAACAATAGCGATTTAGTAACGTTTGTCAAAGCCTTACAGCATATTTACAACCAACATGATGGATTGGAAGCGGCTTTCGCCAAAAACCAGCAACCACTTACGATGCAACCCAGCATAGCGGAGTTTAAAAAGCTATTTTTTGAAGTAACACACCAACATCGAACAACCAAACACGTTTCTGACCCTTTACAGGGTTCAGCTGCTAAAAGAATCAATATGTTCTTGCGGTGGATGTGCCGCGAGGATTCCGCTGGAGTCGACTTTGGGATTTGGAAATCCATAGCGCCGGCATCGCTTTCGTGTCCACTCGATGTACATTCCGGTAACGTAGCCCGTAAATTGGGGTTGCTTACTCGAAAACAAAATGATGGCAAAGCATTGGCTGAGCTCGATACTGCCCTACGCCTACTAGATGCTAAAGACCCTGTGAAGTATGACTTTGCTTTGTTTGGATTGGGTGTTTTTGAAGGATTTTGAGTAGAGAAAGTAAAAAAGAATAACATTTTATCTTTATTAGAAGGACTGTCCTATACCTCTTTCTAAATCAATATTCAAAAAAATACCTATTTTAGCGGCTGCATTGTTATTTTTCAAATTGATACTAAAATTAAATACCCAGACCATGACTTTAAAAATGAAACTATTTCTTGCCTTACCTATTTGTCTTTTTTCTATTAGTAAAAGTGTTTCACAGTCTGAAAGAAATCCGTTTCTTGTCACGGGTAACGTTCCAGTTGATTATGCCAGAGTAACTGCAAATGATGTTTCGGAATATGCAAAATTAACCGCTTCAGACGCTACTGCAAAGGTTCAAGCCATTAAAAGTCAAAAAACAGCCAACTTTGACAATGTGTTTGAAGCTTTAGACGAAATCAAAAATAGAATGACTACCACTTCCAACAACTGCTTTATGTTGTATTGGGTTGCAACAGATGCTGCTATACGGGACGTTGGTTTAGCTAGTTATGAATCACTAAATGCCTTGTTAACCAACATTAATTCAGATAAAGGAATTTATGATAAAATGATTGCATTTAAAGCCACTTCAGCATACAAACAACTTAAAGGAAACAAAAAGACCTTGGTTGACAGCATGATTCAAACTTTTGAACGTTCTGGTGTAAATCTGACTGCCGATAAGTTGGACAAGTACAAAACCCTTGTAAAAGAAATCGGTGAACTTTCCTCTCAGTATTCTACTAATATGAATTCGGCTGGTGAGGTATTGATTCTTGATGAAGAAGGTGTTTTGGGTCTGCCAGAGGACTTTAAGAACAACTATAAGACTTCGGAAAGAATCTATGAAATTCCGATCATCAATGCTACTAATGAAACAGTCATGAGTAATGCCTTGACAGAAAATACTAGAAGAGCTTATTACACACTATTTTTTAATCGAGCGGCAGATAAAAACATTGTTATACTTGATGAGATGGTGAAAAAGCGTGATGAATTGGCCAAAATAATGGGCTTCCCAACCTATGCTGCTTTTGCATTAAATAACAGAATGGCTAAGAATCCGGAGACGGTTTGGAACTTTATTAACGATTTAATTAAACGCTCTGCCGAGAAAGCCAAAAATGATATCGAACAACTACAGCAGGAAAAGAAAACCGAATTAAGTTCTAACGAGGCCTTATTACAGCCATGGGATGTTGCTTTTTATAAAAATCAAATATTTAAGAACCAATACAAAATTAACAACGAAGAACTACGCGATTATTTTCCGATGGAACAATGCCTCAAAGGAATGATGGTAATTTATCAGAAACTATTAGGATTTGAATTCAAACAAGTCGAAAACGCCTCGGTATGGCATGATGAAGTAACACTCTACGAAGTGTATGAAAGTGGTAAACTAAAAGGCCGTTTTTATTTAGATTTGTTTCCAAGACCTAACAAAGAAACTTGGTTTTATGGCGTGAACATCGCCTCGGGGAAAGGAACTGAAATCCCTACATCAATGCTATTAGGTAACTTTACTAGACCAACTAGCACTCAGCCTTCCTTATTGAGCCAAAAGGAATTGAAAACCCTTTTTCATGAGTTTGGACACATTATGAATATGATGTCATACCATGGTGAGTTTTCTACCCAGTCTGATTCTAAAGAAGATTTTGTAGAAGCTATGTCGCAAATATTTGAGAATTGGGTGCTTGACTATAATATTGTGAGTACGTTTGCCAAAAACTACAAAACAGGCGAAACCTTAACAAAAGAAACCTTTGATAAGATGCTTAAGTCTAAAAAAGTCGGATCGGGCCTAGCTTCTATACAAATGCTTATTCGGTGCTTATATGACATGAACTTGTATGACAAATACAACGCTGCAGCTCCAGTTCCAACAGACGAAATTTGGAAAACTATTGACCGCCAATTGGGACTTATGGATTTTTACGTGCCAGGAACGCATTACCAAGCCAACTGGATTCATGTAAACACCCATCCGGTTTATATGTACGGTTATTTATGGTCAGAAGTCTATGCACTTGACATGTTTACACAATTTGAAAAGAACGGACTAACCAACACCAATACAGGTGTTCGCTACCGAGAACTTATTCTGGCCAACGGAACCCAAAGAGACATTGATAAAGCTGTTGAGGAATTTTTAGGAAGACCTTCTGATAATAAGGCGTATATTAAAAGTTTGGGGCTAGAATAGTTGGGATTTTAGAAATGCGATTTGTATTTTACAATTTGTGATTTAAGTTATATAGTTTATGATTGTAGACTATGCTTAAATTTTTAGACAACCCTAATGATTAAGATTTTAGACATTTATTGCATGTTTAAAGAATTCCCAACTCCTATTTTATTGTTTTTGGTATTGGATTTTTAATTTTTTTGCGCAAATTTGAGCAACATAAAACAAGAAAATCAGTTATTTTTAAATTCAAATATAGTTTGAAAACCAAAGGCCATTATCTTGAAAATAAATAAATAATCAAAAAAAAACACTTGAAATAATCGGTGCATGAAATTGCGATACATATACTAATCACAGGTTTTTTACCCATGAAAAATTATCTAAATGAAAATATGCAGTTAAGAAGTTTACACTGTTTGCAAAAGTGCGAATAG
Source organism: Flavobacteriales bacterium (assembly GCA_038202695.1). Taxonomy (GTDB): domain Bacteria; phylum Bacteroidota; class Bacteroidia; order Flavobacteriales; family Flavobacteriaceae; genus Flavobacterium. The sequence continues at coordinate 17,893 of JBBRET010000025.1, read as the reverse complement.
TTAAGTACGATCAAATATAAACTTTAGCATCTAACGCAATAGAAAGATAAAAAACAACTTAAAATCTTGCTATAAGACCGCTTGCAAAAAGCTTTCATGAGTTTCGGATTGAGACTCAAAAACTAATCCCTACATTTATTCAGGTGGTTTAAATCGATACCCTTTATGTTAGATAATTTCCCTTTTTACCTCATCTTAATTTTTACTATTGTATTAATTATGATGATAGCCTATAAAATTAAAGTAGCCTATCCTATACTATTGATTTTAGCAGGTTTGCTTATGAGCATTATACCGGGAATTCCAAGTATAAGTATTGATCCTGAATTTATTTTTTTAATCTTTCTGCCGCCCTTACTATATGAAGCAGCTTGGACGATATCTTGGAAAGAACTTTGGCATTGGCGCCGAGTTATCTTGAGCTTTGCCTTTGTTGTAGTGTTCCTTACTGCATTATCTGTCGCATTAGTAGCAAATTATCTTATCCCTGGATTTGGGATGGCATTAGGATTTTTGCTGGGCGGAATAGTATCTCCACCAGATGCTGTTAGCGCTGGAGCTATTATAAAATTCGTAAAATTGCCTAAAAGCATTTCTTCAATTCTGCAAGGAGAAAGTCTTCTCAACGACGCATCATCACTAATTATTTTTCGGTTTTCATTAGTTGCTGTCAGTACTACCCAATTCATTTTTTCACAAGCATTGTTGAGTTTCTCTGTAATGATTGTGGGCGGAATCGGTGTTGGACTTTTGATTGGTTGGATTTTTATGAAATTCCACAAATACCTTCCTACAGATGCAAATATGGATATCGTACTCTCATTAATTACACCTTATATTATTTATCTTATTGCGGAGGGAATTCATAGTTCTGGAGTTTTAGCAGTAGTGACAGCGGGATTGTATTTATCCCATAATAGGCATAATTTCTTAACCAGTGCTTCTCGAGTATGGGGCTATAACGTATGGCAAAGTTTAGTTTTCGTTCTGAATGGTTTGGTATTTACGATGATTGGCCTTTCGCTTCCTACGATAATTGCTGGAATTGAAGGAATAAGTATTTATTCTGCTGTTGGTTATGGTGTAATTATAACTTTTGTACTTATCATTGTTAGGATTTTGGCAGCTTATGGTGCCATAATTACAAACCTAATAGCACGCAAATTTAAAACGGTATCCCACAAACACAATCAGGAACTAAAAGGACAATTTATAATTGGTTGGGCCGGAATGCGTGGTGTGGTTTCTTTGGCCGCTGCATTATCAATTCCCGTGACATTGAATAATGGAAATGCTTTTCCGCAACGGAATCTTATTTTGTTTATTACTTTTATTGTAATTCTATTGACCTTAATACTACAGGGTTTGACGCTGCCTTATCTTATTCGTAAATTTCAATTAACTAGTGAGAAAAAGGAATCAGAAGATCAGCTCCTATTTAATGAACTTAGACATGAATTAGCAGCATTTGCAGTGCATCAGTTGGAAAATAATTATGCAACCGCTCTTGAAAAAGAACCCATATTGCAAAATATAGCCAATAAATGGAAAGCCAGCAAAACGCTTAGCGAGGACATCGATATGAACGCTGAGTGCAAAACAATCTATATCGCCATACTCAACCAACAACGCGATTGGCTTATCAAAAAAAATAAAAAAGAAGCAAAAATAGACGAATCAATAATTCGAAGACATCTTTATCACATCGACATAGAAGAAGAAAATATCAGACTTCTATAATGTGTGGTAACAGTTTTTAATCTTGGCAAAATGGTATTTGATTTGGAAATGTTTTATGTTATAAAGGTTCTAATCCTACTCAAGAGCGATGATTTAAATTCTATAGCCACAACTTCGCTTTAATCAAACCTCAAAAGGCATTATGAAATACTACTTGTTATTTTTTATGTTCACAACATTTGCGCACAGCCAGAAGTTTATTTCTTTGGATACTGAAACCTTAGAATTTATTGGAGAGGTAAAATACACCTTGTACTCCTTTACCAAACCCATATTTTCAAACATCACTAGCAAAGACAGTATCACGAGATTACCAAAAGATATTGTTTTTGACTCTATTGTTTTTAATAAAGTAAACTACAAAGAAGCGGGTTTTAAAAAAGAGAATTTAACGGAAGTTGTTTTACTTACGAAAACTGCTTTCGAATTAGATGAAGTAATCATTCCAAACTCAAAACCAAAAGAAATTGTTCTTGGCGAACAATCTCGTTTTGTTAAGAAATATTCCTGTATTTTATCAAATAATCCTGATTATGGTCTTTTGTTTCGTGAAGCGGATTTAAAGAACTTGAGGATTAAAAAAGTGAGTTTTTTTATCGAAAAAGTGAACTATAAAACGACTTATAAACTAAAATTTTATGCTGCTCATGAAATTGGAAATTTTATGACTATACAGGGTTTAAAGTTAGATTCATTAGCGTTTGAAAGCCCCGTTTTTATCCTTGAGAAGGGAACCAAAAATAAAGTAGAAATCAATTTAGAAGATTACGACATCAATTTAACTGGCAAAGATGTATTCGTTTGTTTCGAATTATTAGACTATTTTGATGCTAACAATGGGATCATTCAACCAGAATTCAAAGAGCAAACAAAACTAAAATTTCAGTTATCAAATACCACTAACTATTATTCAAAATTTTATAATTTAAGTACCAAAAAACTGGACGAAAATATTATGAACGTAAACGCCATGATTAATCGAGATTTTGCAATGATGTTTTTCAAAAAGCCTCACAAGAGTATTCTTAACGCACCCGCTATACTGCTCTATGCAACTAAAATAGAGTAAGCATAATACTGTAAAATTATCCTCTGGCTACTGTAAATAAAATACAAAAAAAACCGTCTTGCATACTAACAAGACGGTTTTTCCAAAATTGAATTAATAATTATTTTGGCATTACAACTGAATCAATCGCGTGAATTACTCCATTAGAAGCTGCAACATCTGCAATTACTACAATTGCACTTTTACCGTTAGCATCTGTTAAGACTACTTTTCCGTCTTTTAAACTCAAAACAATCTTTCCACCTTGAACTGTAGTAACGGTAAATTTTCCTTTACCTTCAGTAATTGCAGCTGTAACTGCCGCTCCATCAAATTTACCTGCCACTACATGGTAGGTTAAAATACCTTTAAGTTTTTCTAAGTTCTCTGGCTTCAATAAAGTATCAACAGTACCTGCTGGCAATTTACCAAAAGCTTCATTTGTTGGAGCAAAAACCGTAAAAGGACCTTCACTACTCAACGTTTCAACTAAACCAGCCGCTGAAACTGCTGCCACTAAAGTTGAAAAATCTGGATTCCCTGACGCAACGTCAACAATTGTAGTTGCTTTTTCAGTTGACATGGTATCGGCTACAACTTCTGTTGAATCAACCGCTGTAACTTCTGCTTCAGCATCTTTTTTCTTTCCATCGCCACAAGCAACAGTTATTGCTGCTATTACTGCGAAAACACTAATCTGTTTTACTAAATTCATAATAATTTTATTTTTAAGTTAAATAACAAGTACAAAGCTAATTCAAAACTTACTCTGTTTAATAATATTAACAAATAATTAAACAAAATTTAATCAACCCAAAATGTATAAACCCCAATAGCTTGAATTTTTAAATTAAATCCGGAACAAAAAGTAAAACAAAAAAGACTATCGTTTCTGTGTACATGTTGAAAAACATTTGAATATGACTTTGGATAATTGCGATTCTTATATTTTAAAAAATGAAATCAACAGAGTGTAATGATTTTTAACTTCCTGTTTTAGAACTACAATTTGCAAAATTGTTAATCTGGTTTTATTTATAATAAAGATTCTTGTTCAACAAGATTTGCAATCAAATTCTGTTTTGTTTTTTTTAAGAAATGTTCCTCTAGTTTGTAAAGGTCTATAGCATACTTTTGTAAAAAAAAAGTACAATGGCCCGATTTAAAGAAAACGATTTACCTAAAGCCAAACTCAATGCGAGTTCTCTAAATAAAGCAATACTCATATTCAATTATGCTAGTGAACACAAATGGAAGTTTTATGTGGGTTTGGTATTCCTACTTTTCACTGGAGCCACAGCACTAGCCTTTCCCAAACTTATGGGAATGTTAGTAGATTGTGTTAAAAATAAAAATAGTGAACAAGCCAATACGTTAGCCCTTAGTTTAGTAGCTATTTTATTATTTCAATCTATATTTTCTTTTTTCCGATTATCACTTTTTGTCAATTTTACCGAAAATACCTTAGCCAATTTAAGACTGGCTTTGTACAGTAATTTGATAAAGTTACCCATGTCGTTCTTTTCTCAAAAACGTGTGGGCGAATTAAATAGCAGAATCGGTTCCGATATTAGTCAGATTCAAGACACACTAACAACTACAATTGCTGAGTTCCTGCGTCAATTTATTTTGATTATTGGCGGTGTTATTTTGTTAGCTACTCAGAGTTTTAAATTAACGCTGATGATGTTGGCCGTAGTGCCTTTAGTTGCCGTTGCTGCAGTAATCTTCGGAAGGTTTATTAGAAAATATTCCAAAAATGTTCAAGATCAAGTGGCAGAAAGCCAAGTAATTGTTGAAGAAACTTTGCAAGGCATTAGCAATGTAAAAGCGTTTGCTAACGAATGGTATGAAATTGCACGCTACAAAGGAAAGATAAATGAAATTGTTACTATTGCCATCAAAGGCGGACAATACCGTGGTTACTTTGCTTCGTTTATTATCTTTTGTTTGTTTGGTTCTATTGTTGCGGTGGTTTGGTATGGAGTTACTTTAAGTATTCATGGTGAAATGACTGTGGGTCAGTTAATTTCATTTGTATTGTATTCTACTTTTGTAGGTGCTTCGTTTGGTGGTATAGCCGAATTGTATGCGCAAATCCAGAAAGCGGTTGGAGCCACAGAACGTGTTTTTGAATTATTAGAGGAAACTCCAGAAAACATTAATTCGAATCAAAACACTAGCACTGAAAAAATCAAAGGGAATGTAACTTTTAAAAATGTCGCCTTCTCTTATCCGTCCCGAAAAGAAATTCAAGTATTAAAAGACGTCAGTTTCTCGGCTAACTTTGGACAGAAGATTGCAATTGTGGGTCCGAGTGGCGCAGGTAAATCTACTATCTCTTCGCTCCTACTTCGTTTTTATGATATTGACAGTGGCCAAATTCTAATTGATGATAAAAACATATACGACTATGATCTAGAAAACTTACGTGGCAACATGAGTATCGTGCCTCAAGATGTTATCTTGTTTGGTGGCAGCATCCGTGAAAACATTGCGTATGGTAAACCAGATGCTACTGAAGCCGAAATATTGAAAGCCGCTAAACAAGCCAATGCTCTCGATTTTGTGAATGGCTTTCCAGAAAAGTTCGAGACATTGGTCGGAGAACGTGGTATTAAACTTTCGGGTGGACAGCGTCAACGGATTGCTATTGCACGTGCTTTATTGAAAAACCCTAGTATTTTAATTTTGGACGAAGCGACTTCTTCTTTAGACAGTGAAAGTGAAAAACTAGTGCAAGAAGCTTTAGAAACATTGATGGAAGGTAGAACCAGTATCATTATTGCTCACCGATTATCAACAATCAGAAATGCCGATGCCATTTTAGTTTTAAACGAAGGCATAATCTCTGAACAAGGCACCCACAAAGAATTATTAGAAATAGAAAACGGCGTTTATAAAAACCTAAGTAACCTGCAGTTTTCGAATTCTTAAATTGATAAAGCCCTCAAAGCGTTTCAAGCAACTGCGAAATATCTGGTAAATTCACATTTTTCTTTCGCAAGAAAAATTATATTAGCGGAAAATATTCGGTCAGTAAGTTGGCCACTTCATGAAGCTATGTAACCTTGGCAGTAATTTTATCACACCAATAATAAATTAAATTTAGATAAAAAATGGAAAAAAATTATTTGATTAGAAACAGCATTATCACGATTATTATTTTCTCTCTGATTTCATCACCAATTTATGCCTGCACGGGTATTACTTTGAAATCAAAAGATGGTGGCGTAGTAGTTTCTAGAACAGTCGAATGGGCGTTAAGCGATGCGCAACACAACCAGATTTTGATTGTTCCCAGAAATAAAGAATTCAAAGCACAAACTCCTGAAGGTTTGAATGGTAAAAACTGGAAAGGCAAATACGGTTTCGTTACGCTTACTGCCTACGGTCAACCTTATGGACCAGATGGTCTCAATGAAGAAGGGCTTTATGCAGGGGTTTACTATTTACCTGGATTTGCAGAATATTCGGTGTATAATAAAAACAATGCTTCAAAATCTATGAGCGTCGGAGATTTAATGCAATGGATGCTTTCTTCTTTTAAAACCGTGGATGAAATTTTAGCCCATCTGAATGAAATAGTTGTTGTAAGCGTTGAAAACAAAGATTTTGGTGGCGCTGATTTACCCTTCCATTTTAAAATTGTTGATCCAAGTGGAAACAGCAAAATAATTGAAATTGTTAATAAAGGAGAAGTTAAAATTTACGACCCTTATTTGGGTGTAATTACAAACTCTCCTACTTATGATTGGCATATTATCAATCAAAGAAATTATTTGAATCTTAGTAATTTGCCAAATCAAAAACAAACTTTTGGAAATTATGAACTAAACCCAATTGGAGGTGGCTCTGGCTTTATAGGTATCCCTGGAGATTTTACACCTCCATCAAGATTTGTAAGAGCGGCTGCATTTACAGCAACATGCAGACCATTGACTACATCTTATGATGCTGTTTTTGAATCATTCAGGATATTAGATAATTTTAATATTCCACTAGGAGCACAAGTGCCTTCAGATAAAACACCTACAGATATTGTTAGTGGCACACAAGTTACTTCGTCTAGTGACCTAAAAGAGAAAGTGTATTATTATCATACAATGTGGAATAGACAAGTTCGAAAAATAGACCTCAAGTTAATCGATTTTTCTACAATTAAAGAACAAGTTGTTAACGATGATGCCAAAAAAGAAAATACTATAAAGGATGTTACGCCGCTTCCAAAAAAAGTTAAAAAAAAATAATTACTTTTAGACCTCATTCAAATTAACAAAAATGAATTTAATTGAAAAAATAATTCACAAAACCGAAAAGACAATATTCTATATACTGTCCATTCTTATACTTTTGTTTGTTATCTATGAGGTGTTAGACCTTATATATTTGTTCTATACAGAAGTTAGCGATGCCTCAATTTTAGATAATAAATCTATAGCACTTTCGGGAGTTTCATTGTTCTTCAATATTATAATTGCATTAGAAATATTGGAAACATTCAAAGGTCATAATGAAAATATCTTGCGTAAAGTAAAATTAATTCTTCTCATCGCATTGACTGCAATTTGTAGAAAAGTGATCGTCATGGATGTAAAACATGCTGATTTTCAAACTGAATTGGGAATTTCAATTTTAATAGTAACTATTTGTTCAGGGTATTTCATACTTAGTTATAAGAAAAAAAGTCACCTCAACAAAAAAGAAGAGTAACACAAGTATACACACCATTCTTATTTTCAATTAATTTCTGAATAAAATGACCTATTTAAACGATATAGATGCTTGGGAAATAGCAATGGTATTGATGTTAGTACTTTTTAGTTTAACGGGTTTTGGTTATAAAGTAGGGAAATTAAGATTAAAAAAAATAAAAGCTAAAGGTTTACAAGAGTCAACAACTAGTTTTGGAGCACTTTCAGGATTATTGTTTTTATTATTGGCTTTTACTTTTGGAATGAGTGTAAGTAGATAGGATAATCGAAGACAAGTAATTGTAGCAGAAGCAAATACAATTGGCACTGCCTTGTTACGTTCCGATTTGTATGTTGAAAAAGAACGATTATTATTTAGACAAGATTTCAAAGAATATATTGAAACTAGAATAAATTATTACAAAGCAGGCAGGGATATTGAAAAAATTAAACTTTCAAACACACTTGCACAAACTATTTCAAAAAGATTATGGAAAAGAGCCACACGTCTCTCTTTAGATTATTCTAATACTGATGCAACTCGACTAATGATTCCGGCATTAAATGAAATGTTTGATATCACAACCACCAGATCAGCAAGTGAAAAAGCAAAAATTCCTGAAAGTATTATTTGGCTCCTTTTTCTTTTAGCTTGTATTACTTTTTTTTATTCGGGGTACTCTTCCGCTTTAAAGGGAAGTATCGATTGGTTGGTTGAATTTGGTTTATGCCTTATGATTTCTGTTACTGTTTTATTTATATTCGATTTAGACCGTCCTTTTAGAGGGCTGGTAACTTTAGACGAATCGAATAAAAATATAATGGAATTAAGAAATAATTTTGATTAAGTTCAAAAAACTATTTCCACCAGCCGTTCCTATGTAAAGCACCATAAAGGTTGAAACAACTTTGAGTACCGTGCCCACAAAGCATTTAAACTATTATAAAAATTTAAAAAAGTAATTGTTTTTTTTGATTAATTTATTTTGAAAATTATGATGAACGCGGATTGCAAATCCGCGCTATTGGGATATAGCGACCTAATACCGATGAATCGGAACACTCAAAGTGAAGTAACTGTTTGCAAAGACCTTCAAAATAAAATAACATCTTATCCCTTTTCCCTCATCCCTATAAACTCTAAAATAGAAATGCCTATCTTTGCGCTAAATTACAAATGCAATGAGCACTTTCGAGCAATTCAATCTTCCTAAATCACTACAAAAAGCCATCGACGAATTGGGGCTAACTACACCAACACCCATTCAGGAAAAATCATTTTCAGTGATAATGTCGGGTCGTGATGTAATGGGAATTGCACAAACAGGTACTGGTAAAACTTTTGCTTATTTGTTACCCATTCTAAAACAATGGAAGTTTGTGGCTACTGATACACCGCGTGTTGTAATCTTGGTGCCAACCCGTGAACTTGTGGTGCAAATCGCTGCCGAAGTAGAAAAACTGACCCAATACATGTCGGTTAGAACTTTGGGCGTTTATGGTGGCGTGAATATCAACACGCAAAAAACCGCTGTTTACAAAGGAATTGATGTATTGGTTGGAACTCCGGGTAGAATCATGGATTTAGCTTTAGACAATGTCATTCGCTTTGATAGTCTTCAGAAATTGGTTATTGATGAGTTTGACGAAATGTTAAACTTGGGTTTCAGAACTCAGGTTACTTCGATATTATCGATGTTGAAAGACAAGCGTCAAAATATCCTTTTCTCGGCAACGATGACTGATGAAGTAGACGATATGTTAGAGGATTACTTTGATTTTCCGGAGGAAGTTACTTTGGAAAAATCGGGAACCCCGTTAGAAAAAATACAACAGTTGGGCTATGCTGTGCCTAACTTTTTGACGAAAGTAAATTTGATCATCGAGTTATTAAAAGATGACGCATTGGAACGTGTTTTACTTTTTGTAAACAATAAAAAAACAGCTGATATATTGGCTATTCAATTGGAAGAAATCTATCCGGAGCAATTTGGAATCATTCATTCTAACAAATCGCAAAACTACCGTTTGCAGACGATGGCATCGTTTCAAGCAGGAGAAATTAGAGGCATTGTTACTACAGATGTAATGGCCAGAGGTTTGGATATTTCTGATGTCACTCATGTTATTAACGTGGAGTTTCCAGAAGTGCCTGAACAATACATTCACCGAATTGGGCGAACCGGTCGAGCCGATAAATCAGGTATAGCGATTAGTTTGATTGGGTTACTTGAACAAGAAACACAGATAGAAGCGGAACTACTCATGGAAAAAGAAATTTCTATGCTGCCACTACCAGCCACAGTCACAATAGCCACTCGCCTTTTGGAATTTGAGAAAGACAAGAAGAAAATGAAAGTCATTCTGAAAACCAACAAACTAGAAGGTGGTGCTTCGTTTCACGAAAAGGCAAAGAAAAATAAAAAGGTGAATTTGGGTGGACCTTCTAAAACGAAAAAGAAAACATCGAGTTCTGTAAATCGAAATATTTTGAAAACAAGAGACGCTAAGCGTAAAAAGAAAAAGTAATAAAGGGATAAGGGATTAGTTAAAAGGGATAAGCTTTTCTATATTTTTAAAAATCTAAACACTGAATACTGAACACGGAACACTTTTTTTACTATTTTTGACAAATCAAAATTAGAAATGCAGTTCAAACACCCAGAAGTCCTTTATTTTCTCTTCTTATTGGTTATCCCAATTCTGGTTCATTTGTTTCAGTTGCGACGTTTCAAGAAAGAATATTTTACCAACGTACAATTTCTAAAAGAACTTTCTATCCAAACCCGAAAAAGCGCTACTATTAAGAAATGGTTGTTGCTATTCACTCGTTTTCTGCTATTAATATTCTTAATTTTAGCCTTTGCACAACCCTTCTTTGCTGCCAAAGACAGTAAAAAGAATACTAATGAAATGTACATTATTCTTGACAATTCATACAGCATGCAAGCAAAAGGTAAAAAAGGCGAATTGCTAAAACGTGCCGTACAAGATTTACTAGAACACACACCAGAAACCCAGAACTTTTCTTTAATTACTTGTTCTGATGCCTATTGGAATTCCGATATCAAATCAATTCAAAGAGATTTACAAAACCTAAAATATAGTGCTGCGCCGTTCCGTTTAGAGAATCTGATTGCAAAAGTCAATGCGCGCAAATCAGCTTTCAATAAAGATATTATAGTGATCTCGGATGCGGTTGGTTTAGATGAAAATCAAACGAAGAGTTTCCGTAAAGAAGATGCTGTTTATTTCATAATTCCAGAAGCTGAACAAAAGAATAACATTGCTATCGATAGTGTTTTTATCCAACAAACATTAGATAGTTTCTATGAAATTGGAGTGCAACTTTCGGCAAACGGAAAAGGTTTTAATGACATTCCCATTGCATTGTACAACAAGAATAAATTGGCAGCTAAAACGTTAGTCAATTTCGACGACAAAAAAAACAGTGCGATTCAAACCATTAAATTCACCATTCCGAAAGAAGATTTCCATGGTTATATTTCGATTACCGATAAAGGGCTGGCTTACGATAATATTTATTATTTCAGTATTTCTAAACCAACTAAAACCAATGTCATTAGTGTTGGTGCTGCTGATAAGAGTAATTTTTTAAGTAGAATTTACACAAATGATGAGTTTAATTACACGAACTTTCCGATAGCCAATTTAGATTACAATTTGCTTGAAAAACAAGACGCAATTGTTTTAAATGAGCTGAAAGAGATTCCACAAGCATTGCAAACTACTTTGAAATCGTTTGTTAATAAAGGGGGTAATTTAGTTGTAATTCCGTCTCAGGAAACCAATATAACCCAAATGAATTCGTTTGTATCCAATTTTGGAGCACTTCAATTCAAAGCAGCTACCCCAACTGAAAAGAAAGTAACAAAAATCAATTTCAATCATCCGTTATTTAGTGCGGTATTCGAAAAGAAGATTGATAATTTTCAATATCCATCAACGAAGACCTCCTTTGGACTTACTACGAGTACACCATCTGTTTTGACCTATGATGATCAGGGTGCATTTTTGACTTCTTTGCCAAATGATTTATCAGCCGTCTATGTTTTTGCGGCGCCCATTAATAAAGCCAATAGCAATTTCCAAAACTCGCCATTAATTGTTCCAACGTTTTATAATATGGCACAAAATGTTCAAAAAACTGGTGTAAATGCGATTGTTATCGGCGAAAGCCAACCCTATATTGTAACTGCTTTAGTGTCAAAAGATGAAATCCTTACAGTAAAAAATGGTGCCGAAAGTTTTATACCGATGCAACAAATGTTGAACGCCAAAGTAAAAATGAATTTTAATGACAATCCAACAGAGGCAGGTAATTTTGGGGTTTTTAATGCAGCAAATCTGGTCCAAAACATCAGTTTCAATTACAACCGAACTGAAAGCAACTTAGCGTTGGCAAATCCGGATGCAGCAAGAAATTTTAAAGAAATTGAAGATATAGAAACCACATTTAATACGATTAAGACCGATAGAACCGACACGCAAATCTGGAAATGGTTTGTGATTTTTGCCCTACTCTTTTTAGCATTTGAACTCCTCATTCAAAAATTTGTAAAATGAATCTAATTATCCGAAAAGCCACGATTGTTGACCCAAAAAGTCCATTTCATAATCAAACTGTTGACGTGAAAATAACCAACGGTATTGTAGAGGAAATTGGCCTTTCGCTTTTGAATATTGAAAATCATGAAGAATTTCATCACGACGATTTACACCTTTCACAAGGTTGGTTTGATACCAGTGTTTCACTTGGAGAACCCGGTTTTGAAGATAGAGAAACAATTGCCAACGGATTAGAAGTGGCTGCCAAAAGCGGTTTCACAGGAATTGCACTTCAACCCAACTCCTATCCTATTATTGACAATCAATCGCAAATACATTTTGTAAAGCAGAAAGCAGCAAACTCAGCAACGGAATTATATCCAATTGGCGCTTTAACCAAAGGCAGTGAAGGAAAAGATATGGCAGAGCTTTATGACATGAAAAATGCTGGTGCTGTAGCTTTTGGCGATTATAATAAAAGTTTGTCGGATGCGAATTTGATGAAAATTGCCTTGCAATATACTCAAGATTTTGACGGATTGGTGATTGCCTACTCGCAAGATGAAAGCATTAAAGGAAATGGTGTTGCCAATGAAGGAATCGTTTCAACTCGATTGGGATTAAAAGGAATTCCAAACTTGGCCGAGGAATTGATTGTGGCCAGAAACTTGTTTTTATTGGAATATGCTGGCGGTAAATTACACATTCCCACAATTAGTACTGCAAAATCAGTTGCGCTAATAAAAGAAGCTAAAACAAAAGGATTAAATGTGACTTGCAGCGTTTCCGTGCATCATTTGGTTTTAACCGAAAAGAAACTCGAAGGTTTTGATACACGATTCAAAGTTACGCCACCATTACGCACTGAAGATGATAGAAAAGCGTTAATCGCTGCGGTTTTAGACAATACGATTGATTGTATAACTAGCGATCATAATCCGATTGACATTGAAAATAAAAAGATGGAATTTGATTTGGCCAAAAATGGAACCATCGGTTTGGAAAGTGCTTTTGGAGCTTTAGTTACCTTATTACCTTTAGAAATAGTAATAGAGAAATTAACTTTTGGTAAAAAGCTTTTAAATATTGAAAATCAGATTATTGCACTAAATAAAAAAGCTTCATTTACTTTATTCGTCACAGACGAAGAATGGACATTTGACAAAACTGCTATTTTATCGAAGTCAAAAAATTCAGCCTTTCTTGGACACTCAATGAAAGGTAAAGTTGTTGGAATTTACAATCAAAAAAGATTAATTTTATCCTAAATACCTATTCTATGGAAAATTTAAACAAATCAAAAAACACTGCTATCATTGCTTATTTAACAATTATTGGAAGTGTTATTGCCATTTTTATGAACCAAGAAGAAAATAAATCCGAGTTTAATTCGTTTCACATCCGACAAGCACTGGGATTATTTCTTTCATTTTTTTTATTAGGATATTTTGTTGGTTATGCTAATAGTTGGACAGCTACTTTGGCATTTTACTTATTCTACTTTATCCTTTGGATATTTGGGTTTACAGGAGCTTTACAGGGACAAATGAGGTTATTGCCTTTAATAGGCAGTTTTTTTCAATCAACATTTAAAAGTTTATAATGAATTTGACACTGCATCATTTAGTTCGGGAACCTAAAATAAAATTAGAGAAAAATCCTTTACTTCTGTTACTTCATGGTTATGGTAGTAATGAAGAAGATTTATTTTCTTTTGCCCCAGAGCTACCAGATGATTACTATGTAATTTCTGCTCGTGCACCTTATGAAATGATGTACGGAAGCTATGCCTGGTATGCTATTAATTTTGATGCGGATGAAAATAAGTTTTCTGATGTTGGACAGGCCAGAGCTTCTAGAGATATCATTGCTTTATTTATTGACGAATTAGTTGCTAATTATGCCATTGATGCTTTGGATGTAACTTTAATTGGGTTTAGCCAAGGTTGCATTTTGAGTTATGCAGTTGGCTTGTCCTATCCTGAAAAAGTGCAACGAATAGTGGCTATGAGCGGTTATTTGAATACTGAAATAGCGGTAGATGATTATAAGGATAATAATTTTGAAACTTTGAAAATATTTGCTTCCCACGGTACAGTCGATCAAGTGATTCCTATCGAATGGGCACGGAAATCAATTCCAGTTATAGAAGATTTGGGAATTGCAATTGTCTATAAAGAATATCCTGTAGGTCATGGTGTAGCTCCTCAAAATTTCTTTGATTTTAAAAATTGGTTACTAACATAAAATAAAAAAGGCCTTGAAATTCAAGACCTTTTTGTTATTGTTGTTCTGTATCACTTTTCATCACCTTTTGCCCCATTTCACCGTCACCTGCAAACTTGTTTACATTCCCTTTTTTGAGCACATACCCTTTCCACGGAATAAGTTGCCAGTCATCCAAAATCCAAGGTTTTCCTTCTTCCTCTCTTATTAATACTAATGATGATGTAGCCTTTGGAAGGAAAATCTCTGCTTTACTAGCATCTTCATTGAATAATACATAAGCACCTAAAGTTTCATCATCATTACCGGGATTGTCTATCGGATTTAATTGAATTCCAGTAAAACCTTTAACACATTCTTTATTTACTTTTGACCAAACATAACCAGCTGAAGCCAAACAACCATTTTCATCTTTGTTATTAGTGATAGAATCGGTTGTTACTGTTGCTTTTTTTATTTCAATAGTGTCTTCGTTGTCCTTTATTTTTTTGCACGAACAAACGAATACTATTAGAATTAACAAGGCACTTATTTTTTTCATTTTTGACAGATATTATTAATTTAATGTAGATGGATATAAGTAAGCATTCATGATTTCAAATGAGATAGATCCGTTATCTTCAACAAAATATTTAAGCAGCACTTCACCCCAAAGTTCACCATTGCTGTAGTTAGCCACAATCCAACGGTGGTTCAAAAGCTTTACCTTATTGATAATAAACTTCTGACTTCCCATTTTGGGTTGGTCTGTAAATTTATTTCCTTCGGGACTGTCGTTATAACTTAAAAGCGCTTGTTTCACTTTTTCGGCAAAAGCCGGAATATTATTTATTTTGTTACTTTCGTACAAATAGTTTTGAGCCCTATCATTATTTTCTAGTGAAAAGACATTAGCATCATAAAGGGTATTTGTCAAATTAGTTAAACTATCTGAAAGTGTTTGGTTATTTGTTGTTTCATTTAATCCTGATGCTGATTTTTGCTCACTGTTTTCTTTGGAGGTAAAGTATTTGTAGGTAAATACATTCATCAAGGCTGCAATGATAAAAAGATATAAAAAGAGTGACTTCTTCATAATACTAAATTGTAATTTTTAAATTGTCATAAGCCAAAAACACATTCTTTGGTAACCGTTTTTGTACTGTTTCATGAAAGCCTAATAAATGACTAATATGAGTCAGATAGGCTCTTTCAGGTTGTATCAAATGTATGAAATCTAATGCATCTTGCAAACTAAAATGTGAATGATGTTCTTCTTCACGCAACGCATTCACAACCAATATCTTTACTCCTTTTAACTTTTCAACTTCTGCCGATACGATGGTCTTAACATCCGTTAAATATACAAAATCTTGAATGCGAAACCCAAAAACCTGAAGGTCAGCGTGGTCAACTTCAATCGGGATAATTTCTGTTGAATTAATTTTAAAATTTACATTATTTTGTACCTCAAACGTTTGAACATTTGGAGCTCCTGGATATTTATTTTCAGTTTGAAAAATGTAATCAAACCTCTTTTTTAGATTGTTTAAAACCCGCTGGTGTGCATATATCGGAATGTCTTTTTTTTGTTTAAAGAAAAACGGACGAATATCATCTAAACCCGCAGTATGGTCGGAATGTTCGTGTGTAAAAAGAATTGCATCCAATTTTGTGCAACCTGAAGTAAGCATTTGCTGTCTAAAATCGGGACCACAATCAATAACAATTGAATTTTCTCCCCAACTTATCCATACAGATACTCTCAACCGCTTATCTTTTAAGTCATTACTTTTACAAACTGGATGTTCGCTACCTATAACAGGAATGCCTTGTGATGTTCCGGTACCAAGAAAATAAACTTGCATAATAGCACGATTTTTGATGTAACTTTGAAATCTAGTTATAAAAGTAATTTTTAAACCAATATAAATACAAAAATAGAAGTTAATTCTCTTTTATAAAAATAGGTATTTTAGTATTTTTGCAGTGTATATAAATATATTATGGGAGCATCTCGATCTGATATTAAATTAAAAGGTGATAAAATCATCGAACAAATTCCTTCTTTGAAGGACAAAGCTTTGCGAATTAACCTTAACGATAATATCTACGGAACTTTTGCTGAAATTGGAGCCGGTCAGGAAACAGTAAGGCATTTTTTCAGATCTGGCGGTTCTTCAGGCACCATTGCAAAGGCAATGTCTGCTTATGATAAAGATTTTAGTGATGCTATATATGGTGTTGAGGATGATGGCAGGTACGTTACCGAAAGTCGTTTAAAAAATATGCTTTCTCATGAAGTTGAATTAATCGAAAAACGCTTAAGTCGAGATAAACATCCAAACAAAATGTTTTTCAGTTATGCCAATACCGTTTCTACGATTGATTTTGCCAAACAATTTAAAGGTCATGGTTGGGTCGGAATAAAATATCAGGTAGAAGCTGAAGAAGATTACAACGAAATTACTTTACACATTCGTTTTAAAGAAAATGATGCTCGTTTACAACAAGAAACTCTTGGAGTACTAGGCGTTAATTTAATTTATGGTGCGTTTTATAAATATAATGATCCCAAAAAATTATTGCGTTACCTCTATGATCATCTAGATAAAGACCAATTAGAAATTGATACCATCAACTTCTCTGGTCCACGTTTTGCCAATGTTGACAATCGTTTAATGAGTTTACAACTGGTTAAAAATGGCATGACTGATGCTGTGATGTTTGGACCAAATGGGCAAAATATTCTTCCGGCTGCAATACTCTATAAAAAGAATATCTTGGCACTTCGAGGTAGTTTTCGTCCCGTTACTAAGGTAAATATGGACATGTATGAGAAGTCTTTGAAAATGTTCTTGGATGAAAGCAAAGTAGATAAAGACAATGCTTTGGTGATATTTGAAATTACCTTATCTAACTTGCGTTCAGAAGGTGAAATTGATGAGAGAGACTTTATGGACAGAGCACAATTGTTGTGCTCACTTGGACAGACCGTAATGATTTCTAACTTTCAAGAATATTATAAGGTAGTCGAATACTTTGCTAGCTATACCAAAGCCCGAATGGGATTGGCAATGGGCGTTAATAACTTAGTAGATATTTTTGACGAAAAATACTACCGTCACTTGAGTGGAGGAATCTTAGAAGCATTCGGAAAACTATTTTACCGAGATTTAAAAGTATTCTTGTATCCGATGGAAGACGAAAATGGAGAGATTATAACATCACAAAACCTGAAGGTTCATCCAAGAATGAAAGAATTATATAAATTCTTTGCCTATAACGGAAAAGTAGTGGATATAACAGAATTTGACAAAGGGCACTTAAAAATATTCTCTAGAGAAGTATTAAAAATGATTAATGATGGAACTCCGGGTTGGGAAACGCTTTTACCTGAGGGAAATGCTGAAATTATTAAGAAATATGAACTTTTTGGATACGATCCCAAAAGAGTTTTAGTAAAAGCATAAAAAAATGAAAGCCAAGAAGTATTTATTTCTTGGCTTTTTTGTTATTTCAATATTTGAGCAGCATGTTCTTTGGTTTTAACAGCCGTAATTACTTCATCAATAATGCCCTCATTGTTGATTACAAACGTGGTTCGGTGGATTCCGTCATATTCTTTACCCATGAA
>JBBRET010000024.1:0-42390 GCA_038202695.1 Flavobacteriales bacterium | reverse complement strand
TTAAAGAATAGGTAAAGGTTGTGCTTGGTCCAGTATAGGGATTCGCAACACTAAACGTTCCGCCAGCAGGCGAACCAATCAAAGCAATAGGCGTTCCTGCACAAGTTGTTGCGTTTGATGCGGTAACTGTTGGTAAAGGATTAACCGTATTTGATATACTGGTACTTGTAGCAGTATTAGATGTTAAAAAAGTTCCTCCAGTAATTGAAATAACTACTGAAACATTTTGAGTATTTGTTAAGCTAGAAGTCATGTAAGAATTTGAAGCTCCACTTTGCACTGAAGTTCCGTTTACTCTAAAGTCGTAAGCAACAGTTCCACCACCAACATTATTTGCTGTTGCTGTGAATGTTACATTTGTTCCCGCACAAAAAATACTATCCACATCATTACTTACCAATGCCACTGTTGGAGTATCATTCACCGTTAAAATTCCAGTAGTAGCATTAAAACTTGCTACTTGACCCGCTCCCAATCCTGTGGTAGATAAAGCAGCAGCACTTGAAAGTGCACCTGGTAAAATACTGTAATTTCCTCTGCTTGGAACTGAATTAAAAGCCACAGTAACTCCGGATGTTGTTATAGTAGCAGTATATTGGGCTCTAGTAACTAATAACGTTCCAGCAGATACATTTGTAGCGCCAGAGTACGTATTAGTGTTTGTTAAATTTAACGTGCCATTTCCTATTTTAGTCACTGTTCCGCTACCATTAATCACACCAGAAATCGTAACCGTCCCTCCGCTACTTACAACTTCAAAAGTTAACGGTTGATTGGAATTTCTTAAAATACTTCCTGAAAAGGTATTTGTTCCTGAAGTGTTTAAACCTCCTATAACTCTTGTTCCAGCATTCCCAGGATTGATATTAATGTTTCTAGAGAAGGTAGTTCCTCCTGAGGAATTTGCAAGGAAAAGTTTTGTTGTGTTTCCCAACTGCCCACCATTCCCAACAAATATATTACTTGAAGCAGAAATATCACCACCACTTTGAATCCAAAGCTCTCCGTTGTCAATTTCTGTATTACCTGTGTAGGTATTCGAACCACTGTAAGTAAGAATTCCCGATTCTTCTTTAATAACTTTTCCAGAACCAGAAATGACACTATTTACATTATTTCTACCAGCTCCTTGGAAAGTAATAGTATTTGTATTTCCAAAAATTTCACGACCAAAATTGGTAATCCCAATTATATCACTAGTTTTTAAATAAACAATACTTCCGTCTATCCCAATAAAAGTATTAAAATTATGAGTAGTAGCTGCATCATTAAATAAGCCAAGTGTAAAACTAATACCTCTAGTATTGTTATCTGGACTACCTGTTAAAGTTCTAGATGTAGAAGCGCCGCTTTGAAGGGTCAAGGATCTCACTCCCCAAAAAGTATCATTGATACTCATTGCCGTAAATGTATTATTGCCAATGTTAAGGTTGTGACGGGTTGTGGAGCCATCAAAACAATCTGGTCTATTTCTAGAAGAGTTTCCACCAAAACCTCCGTAAAACCATTGAGAATTAGCAGTTCCAATACTAGAACAATCCCCATTTTGCCAATTCCCGTTTGCAGCTACGTCTCTCCAAAAAATTGTTTGTTGCGAATACGCTGAAATAGAGAACAAAAAAATAAAAAGTAAAATTCTTTTCATAATGTAATTTTTAAAATTATTAAAAACCTGCTAGCTGAAAAGGCTAATTTTAGTGCTCACGTAGAATGGGAGTGTAAAACTAAAAAATAAAATGTTTCGATTTACGCTTGCCAGCAAGCGAGAGCGAGCGAAAACGTTTTCGTGTTGATAAATTATTAAGTTTCAGTAAATAAAATACAGAATCAGAAATAAAAACAACTTAAAATTATCAATTTTACATACAACAAAATTATCTGAAACAAAAAAATATCCGCGAAAGCGGATATATAAAATTTAAAACTTTTTTATCTATTGATACTGTTTTTCATAGTAGGCTTGATAATCGCCGGAAGTGACACTGTTTAGCCATTCTTCGTTAGACAAATACCAATCGATAGTTTTTTCTAAACCTTGTTCAAAAGTTACCGAAGGTTTCCACCCTAGTTCTTTGTTGATTTTAGTGGCGTCAATAGCATAGCGCAAATCGTGACCTGGTCTGTCTTTTACATAGGAAATTAACTTTTCAGATTCTCCTGATTGTCTTCCTAACTTCCCATCCATTTGGGTACAAAGTAATTTAACTAAATCAATATTCTGCCATTCGTTAAAACCGCCAATATTATAAGTTTCGTGATTCTTACCTTCATGGAAAACTAAATCAATGGCAATGGCATGGTCAATAACATATAACCAATCCCGAGTATATTTTCCGTCACCATAAACGGGTAGTGCTTTGTTATTGATTATATTGTGAATGAATAATGGAACTAATTTTTCTGGAAAATGATTGGGTCCGTAGTTATTCGAACAATTCGTAATTACATAAGGCAAACCATAAGTTTCTCCATACGCTCTTACAAAATGATCCGAACTCGCTTTTGAAGCTGAGTAAGGTGAATTGGGGTCGTACGGTGTTGTTTCTGTAAACAATCCTTCTGCTCCCAAACTTCCGTAAACCTCATCCGTAGAAATATGGTAAAAACGCTTTCCACCAAAGTTATCTTTCCAGATAGTTTTGGCTGCATTCAATAAGTTCATTGTACCGATAACATTGGTTTTTACAAACGCTAGTGGATCAGTAATAGAACGGTCGACATGCGACTCAGCAGCCAAATGCAATACACCCTCAAATTGATGTTCCTGAAACAAGTCATTTATAAAATCTGCATCAACAATATCGCCTTTTACAAAAGTGTAATTTGGTGATTTATCAATATCAGCAATGTTTTCAAGATTGCCTGCATAGGTAAGTGCGTCCAGATTAAAAATATGATAATTTGGATATTTTGTTACAAATCGTCTCACCACATGAGACCCAATAAATCCTGCTCCGCCAGTAATTAAAATCTTCTTCATACTATTATAATCTTCCGTCTGCTTTTTCGTTTAAAACTCCTTTAACATCAAACAAAACTCCATTTGATTTTTTCAATTTAGATAAATCAATGTTAATAAACTCTTTGTGAGCAACCCCTAAAACGATGGCGTCATAAGTATCTGTTGGTAACTCATTGGTCGTGGTTAATTTATATTCATGCTCAACTTCAGAAGGCCTTGCCCATGGATCATAGATAGTTACTTGAATTCCATAATCCGCTAAAGCTGCAACTACGTCTACAATTTTTGTATTTCGAACATCAGGACAATTTTCTTTAAAAGTAATTCCTAACATTAATAATTTGGCACCATTAATCGTGACGCCTTTTTTTATCATCAGTTTTACAACTTGCGATGATACATATTCTCCCATGCTATCATTCAAACGTCTTCCTGCCAAAATAATCTCAGGATGGTATCCTTTCTCTTGGGCTTTTTGTGCTAAATAATAGGGGTCAACTCCTATGCAATGTCCGCCTACTAATCCGGGTTTAAAGGGCAAGAAATTCCATTTGGTTCCGGCAGCTTCGAGTACGGCATGGGTGTCAATTTCTAATAAATTAAAAATCTTTGCTAGTTCGTTTACAAATGCAATATTGATGTCTCTTTGCGAGTTTTCGATAACTTTTGCAGCCTCAGCAACTTTGATAGAAGGAGCTAAATGTGTTCCTGCAGTGATTACTGATTTGTATAACTCATTCACTTTTTGACCAATTTCTGGGGTCGAACCTGAAGTTACTTTTAAAATTTTCTCTACCGTATGTTCCTTATCACCGGGATTGATTCGTTCAGGAGAATATCCGGCAAAAAAATCAACGTTGAATTTCAAACCGCTAACTTTTTCTAA
Organism: Flavobacteriales bacterium; assembly: GCA_038202695.1. GTDB lineage: Bacteria > Bacteroidota > Bacteroidia > Flavobacteriales > Flavobacteriaceae > Flavobacterium. Next base: position 38,542 of record JBBRET010000024.1, on the reverse strand, counting down.
AACCGGAATGCATTCTTCTTCGGTTACACCGGGATAAACAGTAGATTCGTAAATTACGATATCGCCCTTTTTAAGAACTTTTCCAACGGTTTCACTTGACTTATACAAAGGCGTTAGGTCAGGACGATTGTTTTTATCTACCGGAGTTGGAACGGTTACAATATAATAGTTACAATCTTGTATATCCTCTAGAGAACTACTACAAAACAATCCATTTGAATTAGTGTTTGAAGTAACTAGTACTTTTTTTAGTGTGGTTTCATCTATCTCTAATGTGGAGTCAATTCCAGAATTTAATTCCAGAATTCTATTTTGATTAATATCAAAACCCACCACAGCATATTTAGTTGCAAATAATCTTGCTAGTGGCAATCCTACGTATCCCAATCCTATAACGGCAATTTTAATGTCCATGTAAATTATATAACTAATTAATTTTGAAAAGATAAGGCAAATATACCTAATAAATTATGATCCGATAGATTGATAAACAAACCCAATGGCCTTCAGTTTTTCACCGTCTAAAAGGTTTCTTCCATCAAAAACAAAAGCAGGTTTTAGCATACTATCATAAATCTTTTGCCAATCGTATGCTTTAAACTCATCCCATTCTGTCAATACAGCTATAGCGTGAGCATTACTGCAAGCTTCATACGGGCTTTCGTAAGAAGTTATGTGCTTTTCGTTTTCTGCAGGCTTTCTGGTATCTAGATAATCCAAATCGGCAAGTACTTGTTTTTGTCTCACTTTGGGATCAAATAAAGCAATTTTAGCTTGTTCATTAATCAAATCGTCGGCAACATAAATAGCTGCTGATTCACGAGTATCATTGGTATCTTTTTTAAATGCCCAACCCAAGAAAGCTATTTTTTTTCCCGAAACTGTATTGTAAAGTGTTTGCACAATATTTTTAGAAAAACGTCTTTTTTGATAATCATTCATAATGATTACCTGTTCCCAATAATCCGCAACTTCGTTTAAGCCAAATGCTTTTGAAATATAAACCAAATTCAAAATGTCTTTTTGGAAACATGACCCACCAAATCCAACAGATGCTTTTAAAAATTTTGGTCCAATTCTGCTATCCATTCCGATGGCTTTTGCTACTTCATTTACATTAGCTTCAGTCTTTTCGCATAATTCAGAAATGGCATTGATTGAGGAAACGCGTTGTGCTAAAAAAGCATTGGCTACCAATTTTGACAATTCTGAAGACCAAACGTTAGTCGTTAAAATTCGGTCTTTGGGAACCCAATTTGCATATACATTAACCAAGGATTGGATGGCATTTTGTCCTTCAACTGAGGATTCTCCACCAATTAAAACTCTATCTGGATTGAGTAAATCTGGTACCGCTGTTCCCTCTGCTAAAAATTCTGGGTTCGAAAGTATTTGAAACTGTACTCCGTTTCCGGTGTTATCCAAGATGCTTTTTATTGCCTCGGCGGTTCTAACTGGTAGTGTTGATTTTTCAACGATAATTTTATTATTTTTTGCTACACGTGCAATCTGACGGGCACAAAGTTCGATGTGCTTTAAATCAGCAGCCATTCCTTTTCCTGTTCCGTAGGTTTTGGTTGGTGTGTTTACCGATATAAAAATTAAATCTGCGTCCTCAATAGCTTTGTCCACTTCAGTAGAAAAAAACAAATTTTTTCCACGAACATTTTCTACAATTTCATTGAGTCCGGGTTCGTATATCGGAATATTACTGACATCTTTATCATTCCAAGCCGCAATTCTGGCTTCATTTAAATCGACTACAGTGACTTTAATGTCTGGACATTTTTGTGCAATAACCGCCATAGTTGGACCTCCTACATATCCTGCACCGATACAACAAATGTTTTTAATTTTCATTATAATATTCTATTTTAAGTTGTCCCAATACCATTTCACAGCTTCTTTTAAACCTTCTTGAAATGAATATTGAGGCGTATAGTTTAATAATTTTTTTGCTTTGTCAATGCTTGCTAAAGAATGTGGAATGTCTCCAACTCTGTTCGGACCATGTATTATTTTTACATTTGCGATTTCAGGATCATAAGCTGTTAAATACTTTTTTAAAGCAGCTACCATATCATTTAATGTAGTTCGGTCTCCATATGCTGTATTATAAACTGTATTTATAGCTTCTGGATTTTGAGTAAGCATTGCCAATTCATTCATTTGAATGACGTTATCTATATAGGTAAAATCTCTTGAAAAATTTCCATCTCCATTGATAACCGGACTTTCGTGTTGCATTAATTGCATTACAAATTTGGGTATGACGGCAGCATAAGCCCCATTAGGATCTTGCTTTCTTCCAAATACATTAAAATAACGCAACCCAATTGTTTCTAAGCCATAGGTCGTACTAAAAATATTTGCATATAATTCATTCACATATTTAGTAATGGCATAAGGCGAAAGTGGCTTTCCTATTGTATCTTCTATTTTGGGCAAACGTTCAGAATCGCCATAGGTAGAAGAACTCGCTGCAAAAATAAACCGTTTTACTCCAGCATCTTTTGAAGCAACCAACATATTTAAAAAGCCGGAAACATTTACATCATTACTGGTAATTGGATCATTTATAGAACGCGGCACCGAACCCAAAGCAGCCTGATGCATGACATAGTCAACATTAACAACCGCATCTCTACATTGTACTAAATTCCGAATATCGCCATCAATTAACTTAAAATTTTCATGGTTTAAAAATTCGGCTACATTATGCTTAAAACCTGTAGAAAAATTATCAAAACAAATAACGTAGTATCCTTTAGACAAAAAATAGTCACAGAGATTTGTACCAATAAATCCGGCACCTCCAGTAATCAAAATAGCTGTTTTATTTCCTATCATTTACCTAACTTTTTTAACAAACGATATTTCCATTTGGCAAAAAACTCTCTTGGTTCCTCTTCTTCATGATACCCACTACCGTAACCATAACCGTAACTGTATCCGTAGCCATAGCCGTAGCCATATCCTACTCCGTATTTGGCTTTGTTTTCATAACCATTAAAAATAATGCTGACATTTTGTAGCTCACCTCTTTTGGTTCTGTTATTTAGTAAGGTCAACATTTCTTTTTTGGTGAAATTTTGGCGCACAACATATAAAGTCACATCGCAAAACTGAGACAATTCTAGCGCATCAGATACCAATCCAACCGGTGGTGTATCTAGCACAATATAATCGTATATTTTCCTCAATTCTAGAATCATTTCCTTCATCGAATCGCCAAGAATCAACTCGGATGGATTTGGTGGAATTGGTCCTGAAGTAATTACGTCAAGGAAAGGAACATGCGTATGTTGGATTACTTCTTCCAATGTTTTTTCACCAATCAAATAATTTACAGCTCCAACATCATTTTCAATATTAAAATCATCAAAGATTTTCGGTTTTCTTAAATCGAGTCCCAAAATAATAGTTTTCTTTTCACTCAGTGCAAAGACCGTGGCAATATTTAAAGAGCAAAAAGTTTTTCCTTCTCCACTGACTGAGGAAGTCAACATCAAAGTTTTGGCCCCATCAATTTGTTGCTTTTTATAGATATATTGTAAAGAAGAACGAATCGCTCTAAAAGATTCTGATAGTGCTGATTTTGGTCTTTCAAAAACAGACAAATTACTTTCAGAATATTTAAGTCCAACAATACCAATTAATGGCAATTGGGTTTGTGCTGAAATGTCTTCAATGTTTTGTACTGAATTGCTAATGAAGAAAATAAAGAAAACTAGTATTAACGGAATAATAAGACCCATAAAAAAGGCCAATACATAGTTCACACTTGTCTTCGGACCAAGCAATCCGCCACCAACATCTTTAGCGGGATCAATAAATACAATATCAGAAAGGTTTGCTGCTTTGACTATCGCAGCTTCGCTTCTTTTTTGTAAAAATGTGCTGTAGATGTTATCACTCAGATTGTATTTTCTGGATAATTTTAACCATTCTTGTTTGCTCTCCGGAAGTTCGCGTATTTCACCTTCAACTTTTGAAATTTTTTGATTGGCTATATTCAAGTCATAAAGTAAGGCGTTTTTATAGGAATTCGCGTTCTCTAAAAGTACTTTTTTAACGGATGATATTTCATTATCTATTCTTTCGTAATAAACTTGACCTTTAATAGAATAGGCCAATTCTGATCTTTGAATCGACAAATTAATTAATTTCGCGACGTTTGCATTAATGTTGGGTTCTTCTATACCTGCAACTGTCGGAGCTGGTAATTTAGCAAAATCAACACTTCCTTTTAAATAATTTTTTAAGGTATTTAGATACGCTAGTTTTCGTTCAACTTGATCCTTATTTTCATCATAATCCAACAATTGTTCTTTGTAAGTTTGACCACCAGCTTCAATATCAATTATATTGTTATTTTTTCCGAAATCTTTCAAATCATTCCCGGAATTTTTTAATTGAGCTTCCATCTTTTCCATTTGTGCGTCAATGAAACCGATTGTGTTTTCTGCAAATTTATTTTTGCTAGCCAATTGTCTTTGAATTAAAACTTCAACAGTAGTATTCAAAAAATCTACCATTCGATTTTTATTGTTTCCTTGAGTTCCAAGTTTTAAAATAGAGCCTGCTTTTTCATCAATAGCCACATTAATTCCCATACAAGAGGTTACTGTAGCATTGAAATTATTGCACCTAACTAATATTTCCTCATCATTGGATTCTACAGCATCAGAAACCGTGGTCAACCTCCAATGCAGGAATGGCAAACTAACATCTTCTCCCACTTTATATGTACCTTTAAATTCTTTGTTAGGCAAAGAAATAATGGATTTTTTTGTGTCTAAATAGCGAATAACTTCAACATTATTTGACGGAAAATTTACTGATAACTGATAGGAATCCTTAGAAATCATTTTTACTTTCACAAACTGATTCATTACTTGAAATTGCGATTCATCCACTGTGATTTTAAATGGAATATCACCGTAGACATCCTTCAAAAAGTATTTAGTTTTCTTGAAGTAGTCGACATAAAATTGCAATTTATCTACTACCAATTCATTATGTGATCTTGATTTCAAAGTTGTTGAAATCATTTGAACTTTATCTGATGTTCCGCCCCAATTGAATACCAAACTTGTATTTGCAGTAAAAAAAGGATTGTTTTCGTCCTGAACAGCAATAGTAGTTTCTATTCCATAAATCTTTTGTTTTCGCACATTCACTTGATGAGCGATTGAAAAAGCAATGATTAGTCCAACGGCAAACCACTTCCAATAACTTATCGTTTTAATCAAAAAACCCTTAAAATCAAAGCTGCTTTGTTTATCAAAAAAAGTAAAATCTTTTACGTCTAACATGAAAATGGAATTAGTTTTTAAGTAACAAAAAAGTTGTAGTTGCTAATGACAGTAATGTAATAATTGTTGACAAAGACTCTATACCCGTTTTTCCGGTTCCCCAAGTCTTTTGTTTCAGAGGCTTAATATAAATGTAGTCATTGGGTTGCAGATAAAAACAAGGGGAACTTGTAGCTTTACTATCTGTTAAATCAATGCTAAACGTTTCGCTTCCTTGCGGAAATCTTCTAATTACTTTTACATCTTTTCGATCCCCAGTAATAGCAATATCTCCAGAATTGGCTATGGCTTCCATAATATTTACTTTGTCCTGATACAATACTTTCGTACCAGTATTTGCTACTTCTCCGTTGATAGTGTATCGGAATCCGGCTAATTTTACGGTAACAAAAATACCTGCTTCCGTTTTGAAATAGTCTGAATTAAGTTTTTCTTCTATTTTAACTCTAACATCATCAACTGTAAAACCTAAGACGTTAAATTCACCAAGAATGGGAAGCCTGATATTGCCGTGATCATCAACAGAATATCCATTAAAATAACTGGTCATTTCATTACCAACAACATTTGCTTGACCACCATTAGTATTAAATATTTCGACAAGTTTAGTATCAATGGCTTTTATGGTAACCATTAAAATGTCATTTGTTTGTAGTCGATAAGGCTTTTGATTTACTTGTTCTACGACTTGACTGTTAGTGTCACCCTTCTTTTGCAGATAAATCAAATCCTTACTTGGAATACAGGAAGTAAAAAGAACGGTAAAAAGTAACAACAAATATATTTTGGGTTGGTTCATTATTTTATATCAAAAATTAGCAAACAAAGATAGTTTTTCAATTCTAATTACAAAAATGTAGTCTGCTATTATTTTGTTATATGTTTTTCAAGGTGTTTTCAAACGGAATTCGGTTCAAAATACTGCGTCCCAAAGTCACTTCGTCAGCATATTCTAATTCATCTCCCACTGCAATACCCCGTGCAATCGTAGAGGTTTTAATCTCGAAATCTTTTATTTGTTTAAAAATATAAAAATTCGTTGTATCACCTTCCATTGTTGAGCTTAATGCGAAAATCAACTCCTCAGGTTCCCCCGATTTTACTTTTTGTACTAACGATGTAATGTTTAATTGACTTGGACCAACACCATCAATCGGCGAAATTTTTCCTCCCAAAACATGATAAATCCCTTTAAACTGATTTGTGTTTTCAATAGCCATGACATCGCGAACATCTTCTACCACACAAATAATTTTATGATTTCTCTGAGGATTATTACAAATTTCACATAGCGTAACATCGGAAATGTTATGACAAGTAGCACAAAATTTAATTTCGTCTCGCATCGTTGTCAAAGCTTGTGTTAAAAATTGGGTTTGCTCCGAAGGTTGTTTTAGCAAATGCAATACCAAACGCAAAGCGGTTCGTTTACCAATTCCGGGCAATTGTGCCATCTCGTTTACTGCTTTTTCAAGCAATTTTGAAGAAAATTCCATGAGGCAAAAGTAATGAATTAGATAGTTATATATCCAACTCCTCTTTTAAATATCTCATTTTCTAAATTATCTTATTTTCTAATTTTCTAATTCCAAATTGACACATTAATTTTGTATTTTGGCTTCCACTAAAATTAGTTCCATGTCTCCAACCACCATTCTGATTATCATTGTTATTTATTTCGGATTATTAATAGTAATATCCAATTTAGTCAGCAAAAAAAGCTCTGATAACGACACCTTTTTCAAAGCCAATAAAAACTCCAAATGGTATTTAGTCGCTTTCGGAATGATAGGAACGGCCTTGTCTGGCGTAACATTCATCTCTGTTCCAGGTGAAGTTGGGAATCCTGATTTGCAGTTCAAATATTTACAATTTGTTCTCGGAAACGCCATTGGATTTCTGATTATCGCCAAAGTATTGCTCCCACTCTATTACCGTATGAATCTTACTTCTATCTACAGTTATATCGAACAACGATTGGGTGTGGTCAGTTATAAAACAGCAGCTACCATTTTCTTAATTAGCCGAACTATTGGTTCTGCTTTCCGACTTTATTTAGTGGTAATTGTTCTGCAACGTTATGTTTTTGATTCGTTCCATATTCCGTTCGCGTTGACGGTGCTAATTTCGTTAGGTTTAATATTTGCTTACACCTATCGCGGCGGACTAAAAACAATTATTATTACAGACACTTTGCAGACATTCTTCTTAGTTTCTTCGGTTTTTTTGACGATTTATTTTATTTGCAATAGCCTAGATTTATCCGCATTTCAAGCTTTTGAAACCGTGAAAAACAGTAATTATTCTAAAATTTTCTTTTTTGAAGATTATTTAAAAGGGACTTATTTTTGGAAACAAATTCTAGGCGGTATCTTCGTTACAATTGCCATGGTTGGATTGGACCAAGATTTAATGCAGAAGAATTTGAGTTGCAAAAATATTGGAGAAGCCCAAAAAAACATGTTCACTTTTACTGGGATTTTTGTCCTAATCAATATATTCTTTTTGAGTGTTGGTGCCTTATTGTATCTGTTTGCCGAGAAAAATGGTATCGAAGTTCCTATGATTGATGGTGTGGCTAGAACCGATTTTTTATTCCCAGAAATTGCTTTGAAATCACTTGGAATTATTCCAGCAGTAGTTTTTTTACTCGGATTGACAGCAGCAACATTTGCCACTACAGATTCGGCTTTAACCGCCTTAACGACTTCGTTTTGTGTTGATTTTCTCGGAATGGATAAAACTGAAAACCAAAACAAACCCAACATCGTCAGAAAGCGTCACTTGGTTCACCTTACCTTTTCGTTCCTGATGTTTTTGGTGATTGTCATTTTTAATGCCGTCAACGATGCCTCGGTAGTAAAGATGATTTTTAAAATCGCCTCGTATACTTATGGCCCACTTTTGGGGTTGTATGCCTTTGGTTTGTTTATGAAATCAAAAACGGTTCATGACAAGCTGGTACCCATAATTTGCTTGATGTCACCAACTATTTGTTTCTTCATCAGCAAGTATTCCACCAATCTTTTTGGCGCTTATACTTTTGATAACGAACTGATCATTGTTAACGGAGTGATTACATTTGTTGGGTTGCTATTGATTAGCAAACCCGCCACCGAGAATACCCGATACTAACGCTGAGATAAATTCAGTACTAATATTGATTGGTAGCTAATAAAACTAAGGTACAAGCTACCTCAACTTTTATCCCATTGCTTTGCAACAATTGGTAAAACTGTGGATTTTCAGTTCCCGGATTAAAGATGACTCTTTTAGGTTTCGTTTCTATAATGTAGTTGTAATACTCTAATTGACGCTTCGGATTTAAATACAAGGTAACCGTATCAATTTTGGTCAGTGGAATTAATTTGGTATAAATTTTAATGCCAGCAACTTCTCCTGTATTTTGTCCAATTGCCAGCACGGAGTGGCCTTTTTCTACTAATTTATTGATGGCGATATTGGCATATTTTTCGGGTTTTATGCTTGCACCAAGCACCAAAGTTTTCTTATTTTTCATGATTTTCGTTTCGAAGTGTCAAAGATAATGCTAACTTTATAATTCAGATGGTTTATTTAACGTCTATTTAATATTTAAAGCGAAAGGCAAGATTTACCTTTGTAAAAAAACTATGGATCTTTTTATTTTTTTATTTGCCGCACTTTTTTCAGTTTTAAATCCAATTGGCACTGTTCCTATTTTTGTAGGCTTAACGCAAGATTACAGTAAAAAAGAACGATCTCGAGTGGCGCTTTGGACCGGAATCAATGTTTTCATTATCCTCATCATCTCTTTTTTTATAGGGCAATATGTACTGACTTTTTTCGGAATTACCATCACCGCGCTCAGAATTGCCGGCGGAATCATTATTGCTAGCTCTGGATTTGGATTGTTAAACGGGAAATTTAATAAAAATAAAGGCATCAATAAAAAAGTACAGCAAGACATTGAAAACCGTAACGAGATTGCCTTGACACCATTAGCCATGCCTATGTTGGCTGGTCCGGGTTCTATTTCGCTTTTAATTGCTTATTATCAGGAACACCACGAAACTACAATTGACATTTCATTTTCATGTTTGGCCATTCTGAGTGTTTCCGTTTTAATTTATATTATTCTGCATAGCGCACACTATCTCGCAAAATATCTAGGTGCATCCGGAATCATTGCGATTTCTAGAATCGTTGGATTCTTAACAATTGCAATTGGAATTCAATACATCATCAGCTCTGTTTTGAGTATCATCAGAGGAATTTAACTTTTGTTGTAGTATGATTTTGGGTAACTTTAAAAAAAAATATAAGCATGAGAATACTTTTGACCGGTGCCAATGGTTATGTTGGCAGAAGATTGTTGCCCGAACTTTTATCGCAAGGTCATCAAGTTATTTGCTGTGTTCGGGATCGCAACAGACTTGGATTAGACAAAGCCACGCTTGATGCTGTTAGTGTTTGGGAAGTAGATTTTTTAGACAAACCCAATTTTGAAGGGCTTCCAACCCATATTGATGCAGCCTATTATCTAATCCATTCCATGACTTCCTCTGTTTCCGATTTTGATTCGATGGAAGCAGCCGTTGCTGAAAACTTTAATCTTTACATGGCTAAAATTGGCGTAAAACAAGTAGTGTACCTCAGCGGAATAGTTAATGACGAAAAGCTTTCTAAACATTTACAATCGAGGAAAAATGTAGAGGACATCTTGTATCAAGGTACTTTTAAAACAACAGTGCTTCGCGCCGGAATAATAGTAGGTTCCGGAAGCTCTTCCTTTGAAATTATTAGAGATTTGTGCGAAAAACTGCCCGTAATGATTACACCAAAATGGGTGCTCACCAAATGCCAACCAATTGCTATTCGCGATGTAATTCAGTATCTGATTGGTGTTTTAATGAGAGCGGATTGCTATAATGAATCGTTTGATATTGGTGGTCCCAATGTGATAACCTATAAAGAAATGATGCTGTTGTATGCTAAAACCCGAAAAATAAAACTTTGGATCCTTACAATTCCAATAATGACCCCAAAATTATCATCGTATTGGCTTTATTTTGTTACCTCAACTTCCTATAAATTAGCCGTAAACTTAGTAGACAGCATGAAAATGGAAGTGATTTGCAAGGACAATCGGTTGCAAAAAATACTGAATATCAAACCCATCACTTACGTTGACGCTATAAAATTAGCTTTCATAAAAATTGAACAAAACTTAGTGATTTCGAGTTGGAAAGACAGTATGGTTAGCGGGCGGTTTGGCCATAATTTTTCAGAATTTGTTCAGATTCCTAAATTTGGGTGTTTAAAAGACCATCAGAGTTTAAAAATTGAGAATGTAGACCGGGCTTTAGAGAATATTTGGGCCATTGGCGGAGCACGTGGTTGGTATTATGCCAGTTGGATGTGGAGGATTCGTGGTTTTTTAGACCGTTTGGTTGGTGGAGTGGGCACGCGTCGTGGAAGAACGCACTCAACCCATTTAAACACTGGCGATGCACTAGATTTTTGGCGTGTTTTGCTTGCCAACAAAGAAGAAAAACGACTGCTTTTATATGCTGAAATGAAATTACCTGGTGAAGCTTGGCTTGAATTTAGGATAGATGAAGACAATACGTTACATCAAATTGCTACTTTTCGGCCACGAGGCCTTTGGGGAAGATTATATTGGTATGCGTTAGTTCCGTTTCATTTTTTTATATTTGGTGGGATGATAAAAAATATCGCTAATTCAACAAATAATTTATGAAAAAAACAATCTTCGCGTTGACTTTTGTAGTGGCTTTAATTAGTTGCAAATCAGGTGAAAATGCCAGGTCTAAAAACAGCATTGAAATGCAGGAACTGGTCAATTGTATGCAAGGCCACTACAGTTCTGAAAAACAGTCTAAAGCTGATGAAGATTATTATAACATTTCGTTGCGAATGATTCCAATTTGGAAAGAGAAAGGCAACTATCTTTTTGTAGAACAAGCCATTTTTGATAAACAAGACAAACCTTATCGGGTTCGAGTTTATAAATTGACTCAAAAAGGAACCGAATTTATAAGCGAAATTTACACCCTCAAAAACGAAAAAGAATGGATTGGAAAATGGGCAACACCCAAAGAATATAAGAAGCTTACGGAATCCGACATCGAATTAAAAGAAGGTTGCCAAGTAACTTTAAAAAAAGTTGGAAAGGATAATTTTGTAGGTGCCACTGGCGATAAAACTTGTCCAAGCGAACTTAGAGGTGCCCGTTGGGCAAATTCTAAAGTTACGGTAACTCAAAATGAAATTTTATCTTGGGATCAGGGATTTGATAAAGACGGTAAACAAGTTTGGGGCGCCACAAAAGGAGGTTATGAATTTATAAAACTGTAAACCCAAAAAAAATATAAAAATCCCAAATTCCAAAGTCATGCAATGGGATTTGGGATTTAGTTTTTTGTGAATTAATTTTTTGGCAGAAAAATCTCAGCCATCATGCAACGGGCACTTCCACCACCGCAGGCTTCTATCGTGTCTAGACTCGAATGGATGATTTCCAAGTGAGCTTCCAATTGCCCTATTTGTTTTTTAGTCAAGCTCTTATAAGCTGATTCGCTCATTACTAAGTATCGCTTCTCATTTTTACCTATGACTTCAAGCATGTTTCCGGCGAAGTTATTGACTTGTTCTTCTGTAATTAAAATGACTTCTTTATCATCACCGCGCAAGCTGTCTAAGACCATTTTACGCTCTTTTTTATCGTCTATGCAATCCGCACATATTACGGCAAAGGTATCGCCTAAGCACATCATTACGTTGGTATGGTAAATTAATTCGCGTTTGCCATTAACCGTCTGAAACGCTTCAAAAATGACTGGCGTGAATTCAAAATCTTCGCAAAATTCAATCATCAATTCTTCTTCAGCTCTAGGGGAAAGGGCACAATAGGCTTTTCCGTTTTCGCGGTCCAACAATAGGCTTCCTGTTCCTTCTAAAAAGTAACCATCTTGTTCGGCTTGGGTATAATCCATGATTTCTTTGATAACAAATCCATCATCTTCAAGAATATCAAGTATGTCTTCTCTTCTTTCGGCACGGCGGTTTTCAGCAAACATTGGGTAAAAAACCACATCTCCACTTTCGTGAAAGGATATCCAGTTGTTCGGAAAAATACTGTCGGGCGTATTGGGTTCTAAAGTATCCTCCACGACAGTGACAGTAACACCTACTTTTCGCAACTTGGCCACAAAAGTATCAAACTCTTGCTGGGCTTTAGCGTTTACAGTTTCGGGAGAAAGTCCGTCAAGAACTTTTTGGTAATAATTATTCACAGCGGTTTGCTCATTCATTCGGAAAGCAACAGGACGAATCATGAGTATGGCATTGGTGGTTTGTTTCATTCGTAATCGTATTTTAAAATTTAAATTTGGCTAGTTCACTTTTTCGTCAAATCAAAGATAGCTAAACACTCTATTAAAAAAGTACTCTTCTGAGTGCTTTATTTAAATATTACAAAATAACGTTAAGACCCAACCTGAAATTTCGTCCTCGGGTAGCATAACCAATATTTTCAACAAATGCCTCATTAAAAATATTAGTTGCACTGCCAAATACCGTTAAACGATTTTTGATTAACTCATACTTTGCCGTAGCATTTACCAATTGATAGGAACCCAATTTAGTTGTTACAACCGCGAAAGTAGTGCCGTCAAAAAAAGCATCATTTCGGGCATTAAAATATTGGTAATCTAAACTTAAAAACGTTCGGCTTGTTGGTTGATATCCTAAACTAGCATTGGCTTTGTGCTTCGGAATTAAACGATCTAACGCTTTGTCTACTTGGGTAAAAGTATAGTTTGCGTTGCATTGTAATTTTGAGGTTAACGCAATTCGAAATGAGGTTTCGATTCCTTTTGCCTTAGTTTCTCCGTTAACGTTTACATAAAACGCGTCAAAAGTAACTGGGTCAAAATAAAAATCGATAGCGTTATTTTGATTGCGATAAAAAGCAACTGCATTCAACCGTACTTTTTTATTGATCAGTTCGGTTTCAAATCCGGCTTCAATGGTTGTATTCTTCTCTGGAGTTAAATTGGCGTTGCCATATTCTGAATACAATTGGTACAAACTTGGCGTAATATAAGCAGTGCTGTAGGAAGCTACTATTTTAAGTGGAAACGAAGTCTTGAAATTGTACGACGGATTGAAATTGTAAACAAAATTATTACCGTAGGCACTGTGATGGTTCAATCGACCTCCAGTATTTACATTTAGTCCAAAATCAGAATTGTAGACCAAAGTAGTGTAGCCATCAATAATATTGAACTTGGTATCTTCGCGCTCAATTGTGCTGAAAGGTGTTTGACTTTTCATATCATTAAACTGATAATTTGCTCCCAAGACCACAAAGAATTGGTTACTAAAATTGTATTTGTTAAAACCATCCAATACAATGCTTCTTGAATCGTAAACCGAATAGTCTATAGTGTTTGAAAAGGTGTTGAGTTCATTGTAATCCCTTGTGATTTTGGTAAAACCAGAGTTCAATACCAATTCGCCTTTATTGTATTTATATTTTGGCGCAAACCCAAACCGAATTTGTTCCGAAGTCGTTTCATTAACCTCTGTATCATTAAAACCTGTATTGTCAAAAGCAAAATCATAGCCGTTTTTGATTTTGTCATAGTTCCCAAAGAAATCCAATAGCAATTTATCCGAAGCTTTAAAACCTATTTTTCCGATTAAATTTTGTCTCGAAAAACGATCCATTTCATAATCATCTGCTGGAGTTAATTCGGCTATTTGCGACATTCCTTTAGATTCTGTGGTGTTCAAACCAGTAAAATAATTTATCTTTTTGAAATCGCCACTTACTGAAATCCCTTGGTTAAAATCTTGTCCGTTGTAACGGTTATTGTCTGTCGTATTATTGGAACCAATATTCACATAGGCATTTCCTTGGATGTCTTTTTTGGCTGCCTTTTTTAGCGTGATATTGATTACTCCAGTTGCAGCACCTGTGCCATAAAGTGTGCTGGCTGCGCCTTTCATGATTTCGATTTTCTCAACTTGCTCTACAGGCAATAAACGCAAATCGTATTCAAAACTAATTCCAGATGCGTCCGTAACCGGAATCCCATCAATTAAGATTAAAATCTGACGGTTTTTACCACCTCGGATGTAATACCCCAAATTTTTTCCGTTAGCTGATTGGTTTCCGTTAATCTCTACACCTGTTGCCTGACTTAAAACGGTTGCCAAAGTCTGACCTGATTTTTGGGATAAATCTTGCGCCGTGATTACTTCAATGACTTTCCCTGATTTTTCTTTGCTTTGTACAAATTTGGTATCTGAGACTACCACTTCTTGCAACGAATTTACTTTCGAAGTCTCTTGTTCTTGCGCATAGGCACAAGTGGTGCACATAGCTAAAAAAGCTAAAGCTCTAACTGTTTTTTTCATTCAACACTAAATTATTTCAGCATCTTTTGAAGCTGAAAATTTTAAATAATCGTGGGAGAAAAGCATAGAATTTACCCATACCCAAACCTTTTGTCCCGAAAGTTTGTTACTCGATGAATGAGGCAGGTCTCCTGGCTTGCGTCTTGTTGTTGACCTTCTCATTCCGTCATGTCGGAACAATGGTTTTGTAGATAACAACAAGCATAATAGCTTACAGTTGCGGGAACAGCTTTGGTTTTGAACCAAATTCCCTTTTAATGCGATTTTGAAATACTAAAATCACAACCTTAATTCGGGAGCAAATATAACATACCAAATCAATTTAAGCTGAAAATAATTGATTATTTTTACAAAACTATAAATGAATTGATTATGAAAAAATTACTACTCCTTATATTGATTCCATGTTATACTTTTTCACAAGCTAGTGTTGAAATTAGATTAGTTGACCCAAATGTTGGCACTCCAAATTTTAGTTGGCCACCAGGTTCCGGAAACACAAGTAATGACGGTGGATTAAATGCAATTTTTTCTGCTTATAATGTAAGTAATTATGCCAATAATTATGCACATCCTTATCCACCATATGTTCAAAAAATGAAAATAATTTTCGGGACTTTTCCTAGCCAATTTTTAACAGATTTGCTAGCCTATTCAAATGTTATTGCATCAGCTAAAATTTCAAATGAAAATGAATTTACAGATGCTTTAAGATTACAACTTATAGATTTAAATATTGGTTCCCCAACCACAATTAATACTAGTATAGTTGTTACTAACGACTCCGGATTGAATACCATATTTGAAAATTTTAATGTTTTTTATTATGCACAAAGTTATCCTTCATCGTCTTCTAATCAGATATTAAGATATTATGATGTTGTTTGTGACTGCGATAAAAATCTTTTAAAAACAACGCTCTTAAATTACAATTCCGTAATTGAGACAACAGAAACCATAAATGGCGGTTTAATACTTGCTAATCCAAATATCACAAACGCATTAGCTACAATTTATCCAAACCCATTTACTTATAATTTCAATATTCAAACCGAACAAACAATTACTAACTATTCAATTATTGACATTACAGGAAAAACTATTTTAAACACAAGTTCAAAAGTTAATTTGGATAATCAGTCTTCGCAATTAAGTGCCGGAATGTATATTTTGGAGCTTAATTTTGACAACGGTCAAAAAGTGAATTACAAACTAGTAAAAAAATAAAAAATATTTTTTGATGGGTTTAGCTTTACCTTTGCAACTCTTGCAAAAAAATTATATGAAATCTTACGTATCGAAAATTTTATTGCTTTTTCTTTTTCTAATTATTTGTAGTTGTAAAACCGAAACAAAACCAGCAAAAGTAACTTCGTCAGTAAATACTGTTCAGTATGCTAAAGGCTTTTCAATTGAAAATTATACTGGCTATTCAGTAGTTACCGTTAAAAATCCATGGCCTAAAGCGACCAAAACCTATACCTACATTTTAAAAGAAAAAAACGGAATTGTTCCAGATAGTTTAAAACGAAATATTATTATTCCGGTTCCAATAAAATCTATTGTTGTAACCTCAACTACACATATTCCATCCTTGGAAATGCTTGACGAGGTAAATTCATTAGTAGGTTTTCCGCATCTTGATTATATTTCTTCTGATAAAGTAAGGACTAGAATTGAAGCTGGCAAAGTAAAAGAGTTGGGAAATAACCACGATTTAAACACCGAAGTGTTGCTAGATTTACAGCCCAATGTCCTCATTGGTTACGGCATTGACAATAAAAACCCCACCTTAGATAATTTACAAAAAAGTGGTTTAAAAGTACTACTCAACGGCGATTGGAACGAGGAAACTGCGTTGGGTAAAGCCGAGTGGATTAAATTTTTTGGAGCCTTGTATGGCAAACAGAAACAAGCTACCGCACTCTTTACAAAAATTGAAAAAGACTATTTAAAAACAATCGAAATTGCAAAAAGGGCTACTACTACTCCAACTATTTTGGCCGGAGATATGTTTGAAGACCGATGGTATTTACCCAAAGGAAGCAGTTGGGGAAGTTTACTTTTAAAACAAGCCAAAGGCAATTATTTATGGCAAGAAACCAGCGGAACTGGGAGTCTTTCGTTATCGTTTGAAACCGTTTTTGAAAAAGCCCAAAGTGCTGCTATTTGGATTACGTCGGGTCAGTTTGCTACTTTAAAAGAAATGGCAGAGTCAAATCCGCATTACACCCAATTTGATGCGTTTACTACTAAAAATGTATATTCGTTTAGCGGAAAAAAAGGAAAAACAGGCGGCATTTTATATTACGAATTAGCCCCGAATCGTCCAGATATCGTACTAAAAGACTTGGTAAAAATATTACATCCCGAACTGTTGGTAGGCTACGAACCCTTTTTCTTTGAGAAATTGAAATAGGAACAAAAACAGAACTAATTTAAAACTATTTAAAACTGAAAAACAGAAATACCATATTATTTTCTTTCTTGTCATTGCTGTTATTATTGACATTGCTGTTAAATATTTCATTGGGGCAAGTTGCCATTCCGATGAACGAAGTTATAAAAAGCTTGTTTGGTGGAATAGCTTCAAAAGATACTTGGGAATACATTATTATCAACTACCGTTTGCCCAAAACAATCGCTGCAATTTTAGTGGGCATTGGGCTTTCGATTTCAGGATTGTTGATGCAGACTTTGTTTCGGAATCCGCTCGCTGGTCCCTATGTTCTCGGATTGAGTTCGGGTTCTAGTTTGGGAGTTGCTTTTGTGATTCTGGGTGCTGGACTATTGCCAGGTGTTTTTTCACAATTTTTATTATCTCCTTACGGAATCATCTTCGCATCCTGCCTAGGAAGTTTACTAGTGTTGCTTATGATTTTAATCGTATCCCAACGCTTGCGCGATACGATGTCAATTTTGATAGTCGGCTTGATGTTTAGCAGTTTTACGAGTGCAATTGTGAGCGTATTTAGTTATTTTAGTACGGCAGAACAATTGCAAAAATACACCTTTTGGTCCATGGGAAGCATTGGGAATATCTCTTGGCAAAACATAGTAATTTTAGCTGCATGTACTTTGATTGGATTACTGCTTAGTCTTGTTTCTTTGAAATCTTTGGATGCTTTATTATTAGGAGAAAACTATGCCAAAAGTTTGGGATTAAACATTTCAAAAGCACGTTATATTATTATTCTCGCAACCAGTATTTTGGCAGGAAGCATCACCGCTTTTGCTGGACCCATTGCCTTTATTGGACTTGCCGTTCCGCATTTGACAAAACTGATATTCAAAACCAGCAATCATCAAATTTTATTTGCAGGAACCCTTTTAATTGGTTCGATAATTATGTTATTTTGTGATACAGTTTCGCAAATGCCTGGTTTTGAATTTACATTGCCTATCAATGCAATAACATCTATAATTGGAGCACCAATGGTAATTTGGTTAATTGTTCGTACAAAAAATAAAAATAGTGTGATATGAAAAACATACTCCGTAAAACTTATGTGTTGCTTTGTGCATCTTTCACTTTTTTATTATTCGGTTGTGCTGAATTATTAGATTGCGTTGCTAGTACTAGACCAAATTTGCATTCGAAAAGCTTGTATTTGGGTACCGTTGGAAATTCATATAGCGATTTTATTGAAGCTGATGTTACTAATGATGCTAACGATAACGATTATAATTATTATTTTTCTGTTACCGGAAATTTACCACCCGGAATAAGATATTACGAACAAGGCAGAAAAATATTTTTTAATGGGAATCCAAATCAAGCGGGAACCTTTACTTTCAGAGTTAGATTAACGATAAATGCGCCAGATTATTACGATTCCAATCAAGGTTTTTTTGAAGATGGCAACCGTATTTGTTTTGGTGACGACACTACAACAAAAGTATATACTATTGTCATTCAGTAAACATTGGAAACAAATAAAAAAATACTAACCGCTTCCAACCTAAGTATTGGTTACAAATCTAAAAACCAAGATACTGTAGTTGCCGAAAATCTAAATTTGAGTTTAGAAAACGGACGACTTATAGCCCTTGTTGGCGCCAACGGAATTGGAAAATCAACACTTTTACGAACCATAACCGGAATTCAAAAACCCTTATCTGGTGCAGTGAAGCTGCAAGACAAAGACATTTTTTCCTATGCACCTTTGGCCTTAGCACAAAATTTGAGTTTAGTATTGACCGAAAAATTGCCTCCAAGTAACTTAACGGTATTCGAATTGATAGCCTTAGGAAGACAACCCTATACTAATTGGCTTGGAAAATTATCTCAGCAAGATATAGAAAAAATAAATCAGGCAGTTGCTCTAACACACATTGCGCATTTACTTGATAAAAAGCATACAGAAATTAGCGACGGACAATTGCAAATTGTTTTGATTGCAAGAGCTTTGGCACAAGATACGGCTTTAATAATTTTGGACGAACCTACAACACACCTGGATTTATTTCATAAAGTTAGCGTGTTCAAACTCTTAAAAAAGCTATCGCAAGATACCAACAAGTGTATTTTATTTTCGACACACGATATTGATTTGGCAATCCAACTTTCGGATGAAATGATTGTGATGACAGATAAAATGGTGCTACAAGACCAACCTTGTAATCTGATTTCAAAGGGAATTTTCGATACACTTTTCAAGGATACTTCCATTACTTTTGATAGTTTTAAAGGAAAGTTCGTGATTAGCTAGGATTATTTTTTCGGTTAAATCTAGCTCTATGAATTGCAGTAGACTTTAGTAATTCTTGGTGATCAATATTAAATTTTTCAACTCTAAATTTCTTTGTTACTTGATGATTACTATCATAAAAGATAAAATCATGCACGCTTGTTCTTCCTGCTTTAATAGTAGTAATTGTTTCGCCTTGTATTGTATCCCAAGCAAGTAGAGGCTCATTTTTGATTTGAATTCCGTTTGAATTAATTCTTAATTGCACTTCATCTTTTTCAGCAAACAATTTCATAATTCCTTTCATTAAATAGCAGTCAACACCAAAGACAACTAATGAAAACAAATACTGCGAATTAAAAACTAAATAAATACTAAACACGAGCGTTAGGACACTAATAAAAACTTTGAATACTAAGTTAGCCCTCGAATTAAAGACTAAAGTTTCCTCTGAATACCATAAATTATTCGTGTCAAGAATTGGTCTCATATTATTTCAAACTAATCTGCCGTTTGGCTTCCCCAACTACAAAGGCAACGGAATTAGCAATATTATAACTTCGGATTAATTTGGACATTGGAATGGTTAAATGGTTCTCGAATTGGGCTAAAACTTCTTGACTCAAACCCACACTTTCTTTGCCAAAAACCAACCAATCCCCATCTTGAAATTTGGTTTCATAAATAGATTTTGTTGCATGTGAACTCATTAGAAAAACTCTAGATTTATCTTGAATTTGGGCCATCCATTCAGCTACATTTTGGTATTCAGTTACCTCTAAATGTATCCAATAATCTAATCCGGAACGTTTTAAATTTTTATCATTTATTACAAATCCGAAAGGATGAATTAAGTGTAGTCTACTTTCGGTTCCAACACTTAACCGTCCAATATTTCCAGTATTATTTGGGATTTCAGGTTCTACTAAAACAATGTTTAACATTTGGTTATTCTATTATTTGGTTATTTAGAAAGAAGCTAGTTACTTCAAGTACTTCACCAGCTGCAAGGTTTTGCAAAGTTAAGTTTCCTACTCGAATTCTGACCAATCGCAAAGTTGGAAATCCAACAGCGGCCGTCATTTTTCTGACTTGACGGAACTTACCTTCGGTTAGAGTTATTGAAATCCAAGACGTTGGACCATGACGTTCCTCTCGGATTCTTCTGCCAATACCAATACAATCAAGAAGTTGTGTAATGATTTTGGCTTCACAATTTTTGGTACTATATCGAGTGCCTTTGAAACCAATTTCGACACCAATTTTAAGTTTTTCAATCGCTTCTTGATCAATTTCGCCATCTACTTGAGCCAAATATTCTTTTTCAACTGTTTTGCTTCGGATGATTTCACTCATCATTCCGTCCGTAGTGAGTAAAAGCAATCCTTCTGAGTCTTCGTCGAATCGGCCAATGGCCATAGTTCCTGGAGGGAAATCAAACAATTCACCCAGCAACTTTTTGTGCCGTTTTTTTTCATAAATAAATTGACTCAAATATCCGTTTGGTTTATGAATTAGAAAGTGGCGGTGTATGTTTTTCATAAGTTACAAAAATAAAAAAAGACCATCCGATTTGGACAGTCTTTAGTGAATTAATTTACCACTTCATTATTGTCTACTTTGAACATAATCTGATAATTCATCAACATTGCTACTGAAGGAAAAGATTCCGTTTAGTTTAAAATAATTTCTTGGTTCAATACAAAAATCATAAGCATATTTCGCAAAATCTAATTTATTATCCTCAAAGTTAAAGGTATTGGCAATTTGTATAATTTGATCAACATTTAAACAATTCGCTGTTATTATTTGCTTAGCAGTTTTTAACTGCGTTTCCTCAAAACTTTGCTTTTTGATTGTTGCTAATGCGGCATTAAAATTACCGGGAGTCATACATGACCTTCCGCCACAACCTCTTACTGGCTCTACATAACCTGTGTCAGTAGAATGTCCAGTATGCGTAGTGGTGGTAGTTGTTTGAGAAACAGAACCACCGCCCATTGAGTCATTAATTGAAATACCCATATTGACACCACCAACGTTGACTCCGACACCAACATTAACACCATTTGTTTGCGTTGTGGTTGTAGTTGTAGATTGTGAAACGCCAACTCTTGTAGGAGGTGCAAGTGGCTGACCGTAATGAATTACATGAACATTTGAAGGAGGTATGAAGCCTTGTTGCACTGGAATTGATGAAAAATAATTCAATTTCATCTTAGTCTTGTTGTTCTTATCTCTCTTAATTTTATAGGTTACATCCGAAAAAATTCCATCAACATCCACTAGCATTAAATTATTTTTCGAGACATCTTGTAATGTTTGGTCAGCAAATTTGATTTTAGCATTGTAATACTGCTGATTTAAATCTTCGACTCTCAAATTGGTTTGAGGAGTATCGTTAATCACTTCACCGTTTAAAATGAGAGTGAATTTATCACCATCTTCTGAAAAAATGGTTAAATGTCCAACAGAATTAATCTGGCTAAAAGCGGAACAGGAAATAAAAAAAACGGCTAAATAGGTAAATATTTTTTTCATAAATACTAGTATTAATTGTTTGTGAGTATAATTTTAAATTTTTCGATTTCAAAAATAATGCCAAATTAAAAAATATTTTTGTTTTGACAATTTATTTTTTGAACAAATCTATGTACATTTAAGCACTACATTTTAAAACTATATGAACGATAATCTACTTCTTATTTTTGCCATCATCATCGCCCTATTTATAGGTCTTTATATGGGCAAATCATTATTCAAAGCGAATTCAAAATCAGACAAAGCCTCTTTAGAAGAAAAAATAAATGGTTTGTTGCAGCAAATTGAACAATTTAAAAATCAAGTAAATCAAACCGTACTGGAACGTGAAACTATTCGTTCTGAAAAAGAATCGTTTGCCATTCAATTATCTAAAAAAGAAACTGATTTTGAAAATCTTTGGGAACGGCACAATGAACAAAAAGAAGAGGTAAAAATGCTGCAAGAAAAATTTACAAAAGAATTCGAAAATTTGGCGAACAAAATTCTAGAAGAAAAAACGGCAAAATTCACCGAACAAAACAAAGAAAACCTCAAAAATATTTTAACGCCTTTACAAGATAAAATTCAACTTTTTGAAAAGAAAGTCGAAGACACACACAAAGAAAGTATTGATTATCACGCCGCTTTACGCCAACAAATTTTAGGATTGCGTGAGATGAATGCACAAATGAGTAAAGAAACGCTGAACCTAACAAAAGCATTGAAAGGCGACAGTAAAATGCAAGGCAACTGGGGCGAATTAATTTTAGAACGGGTTCTTGAAAAGTCGGGTTTAGAAAAAGGACGCGAATATGAAGTGCAACAAAGTTTTATTACAGATGACGGGAACCGCGTTTTTCCAGATGTGGTGATAAATTTGCCTGATGGAAAGAAAATGATTGTAGATTCAAAAGTAACTTTAACGGCCTATGAACGGTATATTAACGAAGAAGATGAAACGGAAAAGGGGCAACATTTGAAGGAACATGTGTTGGCTATAAAACGACATGTAGATCAATTAGGCAGTAAAAATTACCACGATTTATATAAAATGGAAAGTCCTGATTTTGTCCTGCTTTTCATTCCGATTGAATCGGCTTTTGCTTTAGCATTAAACGAAGATACTAGCTTGTATAATAAAGCATTCGAAAAGAATATAGTGATTGTAACTCCATCTACCCTTTTGGCTACATTACGCACTATTGACAGCATGTGGACCAATCAAAAACAACAAGAGAATGCACTTGAAATTGCTAGACAGGCTGGTGCTTTGTATGATAAATTTGAAGGGTTTGTAAGTGATTTGGTGAAAATTGGCAAAAAAATGGATGAAGCCAAAATAGAATACCAAGGTGCTATGAATAAATTGGTTGATGGAAAAGGAAATCTGGTAAACAGTGTCGAAAAATTGAAAAAAATGGGTGCGAAAGCAAAAAAATCGTTGCCCGAAAATATTTTAACCCGAGCCGAAAAAGATGAATAATCAATTTAAATCTGTTGCATCTTCGATGATTGCCATTTCAGAGTTGATGTTGCCTTCACACACGAATTTTAGTGGTAAAATTCATGGCGGCTATATTTTATCGCTATTAGACCAAGTTGCTTTCGCCTGTGCATCTAAATTTTCTGGACATTATTGTGTCACCGCATCGGTAGATACCGTCGATTTTTTGAATCCAATTGAAGTAGGTGAATTGGTAACGATGAAAGCCAGCGTGAATTACGTTGGTAAAAGCTCCATGATTGTGGGGATTCGAGTTGAATCTGAAAACATTCAAACTGGAAAAGTAAAACACTGCAATTCAAGTTATTTTACTATGGTTGCCAAAGATGGCCAGCAGAATAATATACAAGTGCCAGGATTGCTGTTGTCCAATGATGATGACATTAGACGCTTTTGTAATTGCATCAAGCAAATCAGTTTAAAAAAAGAGCGCAACGAACACGAGGAAATTTTCGATTATAAATCGGAATCAACACTCAAAATGCTAAAGACATATCGTGTTAAATTCGCAGACTTTTAAAGATTTTTTTTAACAATTCTTATGAATGTTCAATACTTTTTATTAGAAATCAAATATTTGGCAAAAAATTACAAAATATTTACTATTTTTGAATTCAATTTTAAATTTTATGAAAAGAAATTACCTTGCGTTTGCTTTGTGCTTGCTTCTTACCACATTAAACATTTCATGTACAGACAGTGACGATGAATATGTTCCAGTTTCACCCGTAACGGCTGACTTGACTTTAGTTCCTTATGCAAAATTATCTGATTATAAGTTTTTTGAAGGAGACATCAAAGAAATGAAACCTGCATTAAACGTGCTACCTTACGAACCAGCAAGTTCCCTTTTTACAGATTACGCATCAAAAAAGAGATTTATTTGGATGCCAATTGGCGTAAATGCAACTTATCAGGCTGACAATAAAGTTCTTGATTTTCCGGTTGGAACTGTTTTGATCAAATCATTTTATTATACAACGATTCAACCCGGAAATACAACCAGAATAATGGAAACCCGTTTGATGATTAGAAAAACAGAGGGTTGGAAATTCTATGAATATTTATGGAATGATGCACAAACTGATGCTGATTTAGTTACGGGTTTAGACTTTACAAATGGAAGTGCCAAAACAATTACTTTCAACAAACCTAGTGGAGAAACCATTACAACCGACTACAGGATTCCGTCGGAATCAGAATGTTTTGCTTGTCATAAAATCAATGAAATAGCAATTCCAATTGGAGTTAAACCACAAAATTTAAATCACAGCTATACCTACGGAAATGTCAACAAAAACATTTTACAAAAATTAGTGGAACAAGGCTATTTAGATACTTATCCGTTGTCCATTGATTCTGCTATAGATTATCATGACACAACCAAACCAATAGATTTAAGACTTCGTTCCTACCTAGATGCCAACTGTGCGCATTGCCATCAAGATCAAGCCCGTTGTTATTACAGACCCATTCGATTTCCATTTGACCAAACTAATATTGACTCCAATATCGGAATTTGTTTGCCCGCTGACGAACCTATAAATCCAACTTTACAAAAAATTATTGCTCCAGGAAACTTTAGCAAATCGATTATGCATTACCGCTTAAGCTCAAATGACGAAAGTGAAAGGATGCCACTTTTAGGCAGAACAATCGTTCATGACGAAGGAGTTCAACTTTTAGAAGAATACATTTCGTCATTAACACAATCATGCAATTAAATTTCAAATAAATAATTAAACCACAATTACCTTATGAAAAAAATTACACTTATTACAGTTTTGTTTTTCAGCGTCACATTGGCCATAGCACAACAAAATTGTAGTACTCCGGCAACTATTTTGCTAAACTCTACAACAACTGCTCCTGCCTTTGCAACCGAAACCGGAGCACCTCCAACAGTGTTTTGTGGGCTAAACAATAACAACGTAACTCCTACCAAAGGAAAATGGTATACCTATACCGCATTAGCCACTAATTCTGTTATTATATCAACTGTACTTACCATCAACAACAATGCTGATACTAGAGTACTTGTTTACACTGGTGCTTGCGGAAGTCTAGTTTGTGTGGGTGCTAATGATGATTTTAACGGAGGGTTAACCTCTCAATTAACTTTCACAGCTACTCTTGGAACAACTTACACCATCGCATTTGATAACCGATACAGCAACAATGGATTTGATTTTACATTAAACGTTGCGCCACCGCCAGCAGCAGACAGATTATCTTTTACCTCAACACCCGTTGCTGGTATAACTGGAGGTTATGACAATTGTATTGTTGATATGAATGGTGATTATTTAGATGATATTGTTTCTGCAGTTAGTACTACGCAATTAGTTATCACTTATCAAGGAGCAACAGGTGTGTTTTCTACAACAGCATATCCACTTACTAGCACCGTAATTTTACCTTCTTGGAGCATTGCCGCTGGTGATTTTGACAATAACGGATACAACGATCTTGTATATGGTTCTGGTAGCGGTGTTGCCTTTTTAAAAGCCAATAGCACTGGAACTGGTTATACTTCTGATAGAAAAACACAATCTTATTTGGTCCAAAGAACAAATTTTGTAGACCTCAACAACGACGGAAAGTTAGATGCTTTTGCTTGTGACGATAACGCTCCTAACAGATACTACATGAATGACGGAACCAATTTAAATCATATTCAAGGTGGAATTGGAGATTTTCCTTCGGGAGGAAATTACGCATCAAACTGGTTTGATTTTGACAATGATGGGGATGTCGATATGTATTTGGCAAAATGTGGTCAAGGTGGCTCTGGTGTAGGTGGAAATATTGATCAATTATTCAGAAACAACGGAAACGGAACTTATACAAACATCGCCGATGCAGCCGGAATGGCAAACGCAGAACAAACATGGTCTGGAGCTTGCGGAGATTTTAATAATGACGGATGGATGGATGTTATTGTGGGCGTGAATTCAGCCTCTAACGGATATACTAATGTTAAACGAAATAATGGTGACGGAACTTTTACAAGTGTAACTTCTGGTTCTGGGTATGATACCAATACTGGACTTGGGAGAGAATATGTAGCGCATGATTTTGATAATGACGGATTTCTTGATGTATTGGGATCTGGCGGAAACATCATGTTTGGAGATGGAAATTTCCACTTTGTTGCTAATCCGAATACTTATCCTATATCTACAGTTGACAGACCAGTGGGAGACTTAAACAATGATGGGTTTTTAGACATCCAAAATGGTTCTAATATTTTATTCAACAATGGTAATACAAACAAATGGTTGGCTGTAAATTTAAGTGGAATTCAAAGCAACCGAAACGGAATTGGTGCTAGAATAGAAATTTACGGGGCTTGGGGAAAACAAATCAGAGATGTACAAAGTGGAACTGGTTTTCAAAACATGAGTACTATAACTGCACATTTTGGAATTGGACAAGCAACAACTATTGATCAAGTGATTATAAGATGGCCTTCTGGAATAGTAGACACACTTAACAATGTTAATCCAAACCAGAAAATTTTAGTAGTTGAAGGGGTAACATTGGCTCTTGATTCGTTTACAAACGGAGTTTTCGCAGTGTATCCAAATCCAGCTAAAAATGTGATCAATATTCAATTAAAAGACAATTCAAACATAACATTTAAATCAGCTTTAGTTTATGATTTGAACGGAAAAGTAGTACTATCAACCAGTAACTTAACGCAACCTATAAATATAGAGAAACTTAGTACTGGAACTTACATTTTACTCGTTTCTGACGATCAAAATAAAAGCTACACACAAAAATTTATTAAAGAATAAGTTAATTGTAATTTTTAAAAACGTCTCAATTGTTACCTACAATCGAGACGTTTTTTTTATTAAAGTAATTTGGGAAAATCATATAGTATCATGAAACAGTAATACCCCCCATTGTTCAAGGATAAACCTTTACTAGATAGTAAATTATGAAATAATTAGTATATTTGATTTGTCTTTTTAAAAATTGTATGAAAAAGTATTGCATTTATTTTTTTACAGCATTTATAGCACAACTCGCTTTTATGTCTTGCTCAGAGGAGCAGAACTTCGAGCCAGTCTCCCCAGTTACAGTTGATTTGACTCAAATTCCTTACCCAAAATTGTCTGACTATAAATTTTTTGAGGGTGAATTGAAAAATCAAACTCCTGCTTTAAATGTTTTACCATACGAACCTTCCTCCCCTTTATTTTCAGATTATGCACACAAAAAAAGATTTGTATGGATGCCCCAAGGAACCAAAGCAAGCTATTCGGTAGAAAATAAAATTCTTGAATTGCCTATTGGAGCCGCCTTAATTAAGACATTTTATTATGAAAATGTACAAAACAGCAGTCCAATTGGAGGCACAAGAATTATCGAAACACGCGTTATGATCAGAAAAGCAACGGGTTGGATATTTGCAGATTATGTTTGGAATAAAGAGCAAACCGAAGCTTTTTTTAATTTAGCCGGCAGTTTTACTGATGTCTCTTGGAAAGATGAAAATAATATAATAAAAAGTACTAGTTACAGAATACCGAATGAGGTACAATGCATCATTTGTCATAAAAATAAAGGCGCTAGCGGCACGACAGAACCAGATAGGTACATCCCAATTGGAATCAAACCTCAAAATCTTAATTTTAGTTATACTTACAGTAACGAAACTAAAAACCAACTTACCAAATGGGCTGAAGTAGGCTATTTAGAAAACAATTTCACCTTGCCCACATCAGATAAAACCGTAGTTAATTATAACGATACCATGCAACCTTTGGAACTTAGGGTTCGATCGTATTTAGACAGCAACTGTTCCCATTGCCATGCACCAAACAGACATTGCGATTATAGACCAATGCGCTTTGCCTTTACTGAAACCAGCGGTGCCAATGGAAAAACTAACATGGGTGTTTGTGTAGATACTGAAGATTCAAGTTTTGCACCTGCCTTAACAAAAATTATAAGTCCAGGCAATGTAAACCGATCCATGCTATTTTACAGATTAAATACCACTGATGAATCTTTTAGAATGCCACTTCACGGCAGAAGTGTAGTACACGATGAAGGTGTTGCAATGATGGAACAATGGATAAATTCATTAACTAGTTGCCCTTAAAATAATAACCAAAAAATAATAAATTTTAAAATAAAGAAAATGAAAAAAATTACACTAATTATCACCTTGATTTTTCTAGTTCAACTATCAAGTGCACAAGATTCTTGTTCTGGAGCATTACCAATTTCTGGCCCGGGAACTTATGCCGTGGGCGTAATCAATGGAACTGCACCCACTTTGTTTTGTGCTAATAATGGAGCGATTCCACAAACGATTCCAGCTGGAGAATGGTATGTATATACTCCAGCTACTAGTTATACTGTTACTATAAGTACAGACATTGCAGCAAACACTCCAAGGAAAGATACTCGAATTCATGTTTACACTGGAACTTGTGCAAGTTTAACTTGTTTGACTGGTGATGATGATGGCGGTTCTAATTATTCCTCAGTAGTTACTTTTAATGCAATCGGTGGAACTTCTTACATCATTGCCTTTGATAATAGATGGTTAAATGGAACTCAAAATACTGGATTTAGTTTTCAACTGACAGAAAGTACAATAGTGGTTCCGCCGGCAACACCAATATCCTATACAACTCAAACTTTATCAACTTTAAATAGCGGGTATAATATATGTGTAGTTGACATGAATGGAGATCATAATGATGATATAGTGGGAGTAAGTAACAACAATTTAAAAATCCATTATCAAGGAGCAGGAGGCACATTCACGGTTACTGATTACCCTATTGCTGGAACAAGTCAAATGCCAACTTGGAGTATGGCTGCTGGAGATTTCAATAGAGATGGTCAAACCGATGTTGTACTGGGAAGTGGTTCAGGTTTATCTGTATGGAAATCAACGGGAAGTAGTTATACCAGCATTACACCTGGTGATTATATTTTTTGTCAAAGAACTAATTTTGCTGATTTGGATAACGATGGAAATCTTGATGTATTCTCATGTCATGATATTGCGCCAAATTGCTATTATCTCAATGGTGGAGGCACCACAAATAACTTGACTTTTTACCAATCAAATGTAACTCCAGGGGCAATGAAATTAGGTATTGGTGGCGGAAACTACGCAACATTATTTACTGATTTTGATAATGATGGTGATGTTGATGTTTTCATTTCAAAATGTTCTGGACCTCCATGTGAATTGCACAGAAATGATGGAAACGGATTATATACTGACATCTCTGCGATTGCTGGAATTAATGTAACTCCAATCCAAACATGGTCGTCAGCAATTGGTGATTTTGATAATGATGGTGATATGGACATCATAATTACAGCAAGTTCAGGAAGCCATAAATATTTCAGGAATAATTTAGACACAACAAATACCACAGAAGAAGCATACACCAATATAACAGTAGGATCGGGTTGGGACACTAACACTTCTATCAATATAGATAACGTAAGTTACGATTTTGATAATGATGGATTTCTAGATGTATTGGGTGGTGGAAATAAAATCATGTTTAACCAACAAAACAGCACATTTGCGCCAGTGAGTTATTCTGGAATTGGTGTTGGAGCGATTGGCGACTTAAATAATGACGGATTTTTAGACATTCAAAACGGAAATGTTATACGGTATGCAATACCAAACACCAACAAATGGTTAAAAGTGGCTTTACAAGGAATTCAAAGTAATAGCAACGGAATTGGAGCTCGAATTGAAATTTACGGTGCTTGGGGAAAACAAATTAGAGATATAAGAAGTGGAGAAGGATTTAAATACATGAGTTCTCTTAATGCTCATTTTGGAATTGGTCAAGCTACAACGATAGATCAAGTAATCATCAGATGGCCATCAGGAATTGTTGACACGTATACTAATGTGAATCCAAACCAAAAACTTCTAGTAGTTGAGGGTGCAACCTTGGCTGTTAATTCATTTAACAATGGGGTATTCTCGGTATATCCAAATCCGGCCAAAAACATTCTAAACATTCAATTAAAAGACAATCTTGACGTAACACTTACTACTGTTTCGATTTATGATATTACAGGTAAAATAGTATTGACAACAACTGATTTAAAGCAACCGATCAACGTCGAAAAACTTGCAACAGGAACTTATATACTGTCAATTTCAGACATTAAAAACAGAAACTACAGTCAAAAATTCGTCAAAGAATAAGAAAACTAGATTCTACAACAAAATAAAAACGTCCCAAAATCAGGACGTTTTTTTTTTACTATTTCAATTAGCTGAAGTAAGCTTATAAATTAGATGCTCTGCTAAACAAAATCCAAAAAAAAATTAGTTAGAGCTTTATTTTTTCATACAAATTCAATTTATCGATATGCAAAAGCGTCTTGTTTTGTGAATCACTTTTTGAAAACATGGGTAAAAATTTGGCTCCATAAACAATTTCATCAAACGAATAGGAAGACCGTTTTACCACAGTGGTACTAAACATATCGTCAAAAACCTTTAAAAATACTAAGACTTCACCTTCTACATTTTTAAAATCATCTTCCGTCAATTTGTATAACGGACTGTTTTCAGTTATTGGATGAACTAAGGTCCAGCTTAAATTTAAAGCATTTATTTTTGATATTTCTAAATCAAGTGTGTAAAACCTATTTGTCAACGTTCCACTTTCTTCCAATTTCATTCCTAAAGTCACTTTAGCTTCCGCATCGGTCAAATTCGTATTTTTAAAAGGCGTTAATCTAAACATTAAAGCCGTTTCGCCTTTGTAAGGAGCTATCAAAGCGTTTTGTGAAAACTTAATGTGTGCCTTTGGCTTACTAAATCTTCCATAAAACAAACCGGTAGCTATAGCAAAACTCAATAAACCAAACAAGGCTTCAACAGCAGCAAGAAAACTTGTAGCAAATCCGCTTGGACTAATATGCCCATAACCGACGGTTGTAAACGTTTGAATACTAAAGAAAAAAGCCTGTCCAAATTTATCCAAAGAGGAAGTCGCGGTCATTCCGTTTAAATGTTCGACACCAACTGCGTAATACAAAACAGCAAAAATAAAATTCACTAGAAAATAAAATGAGACTACAATAAATAAGAATTTCCAACGCGGAATATTGAGCATCGTATGATACCAACTAATTCCTTCAAAAAGACCAATACCTGATTTTTTCACATTGGCATTCCCACTTTTGGCAATAAATCGACCACCATAACTTGAGGCATTGGTTCCGAAGCCGGTATTGGAATCGGATTTTGCTTTACTGTTTATTTTTTTTAGGAACTGCATCTTTTTACTTTTTAAATTGGTTTCTCCATTACAAAATCATCCATAACATAGCCATTACCAATGTCAATAATTTCCTCGTAGCTAATAACAAAACCTAATTTCTTATAAAAATATTGGGCACTATTGAACTTATTCACATTCAAAAGTAATGCTTCTTGTTTGTTTTGAATCGCTTGTTGCGTAATGTAATCCATTAAATTGCGACCAATCCCATTTCCTTGCTGGTTCGACAAAATATAAATTTTATGAATCTTTGTTTTTGAAGTTTGACCGTAATCGATTTCAAATGCTGCAAAGCCAACCGGAATTTCATTTTTTATTGCCAGTATAAATTGATTCTTGTGTTCCTGAGCTTGCTTTTGTAATGACGCAACACTGTACATCATTTCCATCATATATTTTAGCTGTTCTGGACTCAAAATTGCACCATAAGCAATGGGCCAAACTTCATTAGCAATCGCTCTAACACTGGTAAAATTAGTATCTGTATTGTTTCGGATTGTCATCATCACGCTTTTCGTTTGAAGTTTGTTTCATAAATCGAAATCCATGCTTCCATCGACATTTTGCTTACCAATTCGCCAATGACTTCAAACGGGATATCATTCATATTTTTAAAGCGAATACATCCTTTTCCCATATCCAATTTGGTTTTAACATGTTTCGGATATTCAGCCACAAACCAATCCAAAAGATTTTTATCGGCATAAATTCCCAAATGATGAACAGCGATAAAATTCTTCTGTGAACCTAAATTTATAAAGGGTAACGGCAATTTTGGATTGCAATGATAACCACTAGGATAACTTTCATGAGGCACCACAAATCCAATCATTCCGTAACTCATTACTTCCTTAAAACCTTTGGGTAGTTTATCCTTGATCACATTCCGAAGTTTGGTCATAGCCATTTTTCGCTCTTCGGGCAGTTCGGATAAATAGTCTTCTGGAGTTGTAGCTTTTGATTGCATGGTTTTGCATTTAGTGTTTCAAAAATAGAAATAATTTTAATAGATTTACATTTTGATTTTATATCGATACCTTATGTCCAAAAGTTCTTTACGAAAAGACAAAACCTGCCTGAATTGTAATTACGTTGTAGAAAACAGATTCTGTCCCAATTGTGGTCAGGAAAATTCTGATACCCGAAAAACATTTCACCATTTGTTTATTCATTTTTTCGAAGACTTAACCCATTACGAAAACGCGTTTTGGAAAACCATTAAAAACTTATTTCTTAAACCAGCTTCGCTTACCAAAGAATATCTTTCGGGCAAGCGACTCTCCTATTTGGCTCCGGTACGATTGTATATTTTCATCAGTTTTGTCACTTTTTTTTTCATATCCATATTTCCAATTAATGAAAATGAACTGATTAATTTGGATCAAAATGTAACCGTGCAAGTAAAAGATAAGAATGGAAAGTTAGTCGACAGTGTGATTTCGAAAAAGAAAATAAAAGTATCCGAAGTACTGGATGCAATCGAAAAAGAAGAAAAACAAAAAAATCTTCCCAACGCCGCGCAAAATGAAGGGTTTGTAAATTTTGGTTATAAGACAATCCAAGAATTAGATTCGCTTCAAAAATACGGCAAAGAGGAAGAAAAGCTGAACAATTTTGAATACGACATTGTCAAAAAAACATTACTTGTAAAAGCTAAATACAATAAAAAAGAAATGTGGGAGAAATTCGTTGCAGGTACTAGGCAGAATTTCCCAAAAGCCTTATTCGTTTATATGCCCTTATTTGCCCTGATATTATGGCTTTTTCATGGCAAAAAACGTTGGTATTATTTTGACCATGGCATCTTCACGCTTCATTATTTTTCATTTTTATTGTTAACCGTATTGTTTCTTTTCTTTTTTAAAAAAACCATGAACTGTTTTGTTGATTCAACGTTTACTAGTGTTTTCAGCAAAGTCGTAACCTCTGTTACTTATATTTGGATGTTTTATTATTTCTTCCCAGCGCACCATCGTTTTTATGGGGAAACTCGAACCATATCATTTCTAAAAAGCATTGCGATGCTAACCATTAACATATTTTTGATGATTGTACTTTTACTTATATTCATAATATACACCTTCATTAACATCCACTAAAAAATCATGAAAAAAATAATTGTTGTATTCCTTTTATCAATTGTATTTGCTAGCTGTTCTAGTAAAAAAGGACTGCCAAAAATAAATGACACCGCTGCTTATTTCAGTGACATTTCAACTGAAAGTTTAAAAACGAACTTAACGATAATTGCCTCCGATGAAATGGAAGGACGCGACACTGGAACGGAAGGCCAGAAAAAAGCAGGACGTTATATCGTTGAATATTATAAGAAAAAAGGTATAGGTTTCCCCAAAGGAGCTCAAGATTATTACCAACCTATTCCGGCTGCTTATCTGAATTCAAAACGCAATGAAAATCTGAATGATTCGGAAAACATTTGGGCCTTTATTGAAGGTTCTGAAAAACCGGAAGAAATTATTGTGGTTTCGGCTCATTACGACCACATAGGTATCAAAGGCGGTGAAGTATATAACGGGGCTGATGATGATGGTTCGGGAACGGTTGCTTTAATGGAAATTGCCTCTGCATTTCAAAAAGCTAAAAAAGAAGGACATGGTCCAAAACGCTCCATTTTAATACTTCATGTTACTGGGGAAGAACACGGCTTGCATGGCTCTCGTTTTTATGCTGAAAACCCATTATTTCCTTTAACCAATACTGTTGCAGATGTTAATATTGATATGATTGGACGCCGGGATAAATTTCATGTAGACACTAATAATTATGTTTATTTGATTGGTTCTGATTACTTGTCAACAGATCTGTATACTATATGTGAAGAGGTAAATAAAAAATACAGTTTCCTTTCGATAGATTATAAGTACAACGACAAAAAAGACCCAAACCGTTTTTACTACCGTTCTGATCATTACAATTTTGCTAAAAATGGAATTCCCGCGGTATTCCTTTTTAACGGAACCCACGATGACTACCACAAAGCCTCAGACGAAGTTAGTAAGATTGAGTTTGATGCCCTAACCACCAGAACAAAATTTGCCTTTGCCATTGCTTGGGAAATTGCCAATAGAGAAAAGAAATTGGTAGTGGATAAAACGGATGGAAAGTAATACATAAACAAAAAAAGTCCTGAAATTCAGGACTTTTTAGTTAAGGGTGGCTGACCGGGTTCGAACCGGCGACCCTCGGCACCACAAACCAATACTCTAACCAGCTGAGCTACAACCACCATTTTTAACGAGTGCAAATATATTATAATTCTTTTCTTTTGACAAGAAAAATTTTAAAAAGTTACTTTAAATCGCTTAAGCTATTGACAGCCAAATACCTTTCTGTAGTAAATCCTTCGGCGTAATCTACACCAACTAATCGACCGAAATCCTGAGATCGATAGTGAATGCTTTGTAAGAAATTTTTAGTTGCAATTGGGGTTACGGGTTCGTTAGAGTTTTCGGAAAAAAACTGTGAACTGTACGCCAAAATAGATGCAGTTTTTTTATCAATAAAATGGCTAATATCTACGACAAAATCAGGTTCTATGTTTTGCCATTGTATATAATGGTATACCACTTTTGGTCGCCATGCTTCCTGATTCTTACCTTCATAGGTAGTTTCAATTTTTCGCAAACCTGATAAAAAACAAGCATCCGACACTAATTTACTGCCTTTTCCATGGTCAATATGACGGTCGTGAATGGCATTGCAAAGCACTATTTCAGGCTGGTATTTCCGGATCATGGCAATGATTTTCAGTTGATGAGCTTCATCATTTACAAAAAAACCATCCCGCATATTTAAATTTTCACGTACAGAAATTCCGAGCACATTAGACGCTAATGCCGCCTCCGAATCTCTTATTTCAACCGAGCCACGGGTTCCTAATTCACCTCGAGTCAAATCGATAATACCAACTTTCTTTCCTATCGAAATTTCTTTAGCAATGGTTCCGCTACAACCTAATTCCACATCATCCGGATGGGCACCAAACGCCAATATATCTAATTTCATCATTGTCTAATTTAAATTCAAAAATACGATTTATTGAATGATATTCTTCATCGTCATCGATTTGTTAACGGTCTCATTGTATTCCGCTTCCGGATTGCTGTCTATGGTAATACCACAACCTATAAAGAGCTGTACTTTATCGGACAGCACTTTCATACAACGCAAGTTGACAAACAAATCGGTTTGCTGTGTTTTAAAAGTTGCTAAATCTATATTTAATTCACCTAAAAATCCAGCATAATATTCCCTGTTAAACCCTTCGTTCGCTAGGATAAAATCTTTTGCTACTTGCTTGGGCAATCCACAAACAGCCGAGGTTGGATGCAACGCTTTAATCACATTTTTTAGAAATTTCTTGGATTTTAAGACCGCAGCAATATCGGTTTTAATATGCCACAAATTGCCTGCTTTAAAACTATACGGACTCGAAAGTGTAACTTCTTTTACCAAATCTTGTAAATTCTCTACTATAAAATCGGTGACCAATTGCTGCTCAATTTTTTCTTTAGGATTCCAAATTACAGTTTTAGTCTTTGTTGCCAGCTGTGTCCCAGCAAGAGCTACTGTTTTAAGAGCATTCCGATCCATTTTCAAGAACTGTTCCGGTGTTGCACCAATCCAAGTGCCAACCTTCGGATGTGAGAAACAGTAGTTAAATGCTGTGGGATACTGCTGAATCATTTTCCGCAGGGTAGTTGCAATATCCAAATCGGGAACAATAACATCTTCTTTTCTAGATACCACAACTTTCTGAAATTGACTATTCTGAATGGCTTGAACACTTTTGGCAACCAATTCTTCAAAAAAATCTTTTCCGGTAACGGCATTTGTATCTATTGTTTTTGACTCGAAAGAAACCTGTTTATTATGTGAAGTTTCGACATATACTTCAGAGTAATCTAGCGGTAAATAAGGAACTTCCTCAGCATCAAATGGGGCAAAAGCAAATCCTTTTTCTTCAAAAGTTTCTAAAAAATAAAGATGATCGTTTTTTTGAAATACTCCAACAATCCTATCAGAATTAGGCTTACAGTACAAGGCAAACGGTAATTTTTGCTCTTGCTGAATTTTGACTTTTAGGAATAAATCGGTCATTATCTTCGGGGTAAAATCATATTAGTTAACTTGCAAAGCGATACCAATTTCCCTACTTCATCCGTAATCTTAATTTCCCACAGATGAATGCTTCTACCTTTATGGATGATTTTTGCAGTACAAAAAACGATTCCTTCCCGTTTACTTCTCAAATGATTGGCCGAAATTTCAATACCGCGAACTTCCTGCTTTTCAGAATTAATGAATAAAAAAGAGGCCGCACTTCCAACACTTTCAGCTAAGGCTACGGTAGCGCCACCATGAAGCAATCCCATGGGTTGGTGTACTTTGGAATTGACAGGCATTTTGGCGGTTAAGAAGTCTTCACCTGCGTCTATATATTCGATTTCTAAAGTTTGCATTAAGGTATTAGCACACCAATTGTTGCATAATTGAAGCATTTTTTCTTTATCAAAGGGCATAGCTTTTTTTTGTAAAAATACTACTTATTTGGCAGTAGAAAAACAAATTAAAAAGGACTTTTAGGAAATAGAAAACAATAAATGTTCATTTTTGTCGTTATTTAAAATAGAAAACAGCGCTAACATTTTCAAATTTTCAAATTGAGCTATTTTCAAATTAAACTTTAATACTTACTTTTACCAAAAATCACATTGCAAATGCGTAAAATCATTATCCTCTTATTTGTTGGTCTGGCTGTTACTATTAGTTCATGTCGACAAGATTTCGTTTTCAAACCTAGCACTGGAGATTTAACTTTTTCAAAAGACACCATATATTTAGATACTGTTTTTACTAACATTGGTTCCAGTACGTACACTTTGAAAGTATATAACAAAAGTAGCAAGGACATTAAAATTCCAACCATACAATTGGGTAAAGGACAAGCCTCAAAGTACCGAATGACCGTTGACGGAATGATTGGAGACAACAATAGAATTTTCCGTGATGTGGAATTATTGGCAAAAGACAGCATGTATATTTTCATTGAATTGACTTCGGATATTGCCAGTGCCAACCCAACTGATTTTCTTTATACGGACCAAATACTATTTGACAGCGGAAGCAATTTACAAAAGGTAGAACTAGTTACTTTAATACAAGACGCTTATTTTATTTTTCCAAACAGAAGCAATGATATTTATGAAACGATTCCGATTGGGTTTAATGAAGATGGAACGGTTTTAGAAACTAGAGGTCGGAATTTGAGTCACAGTCATCCAAATAATGGTGATGAGTTTACTTTCCGCACTGATAAACCCTATGTCGTCTATGGATATGCTAGTGTGCCGAGCGGAGAAACATTAACAATTCCTGGTGGTGCTCGAGTTCATTTTCACTCCGAATCTGGATTGGTTGTTCAAGATGGTGGAAGCTTGTTTATTGACGGCGATGTTTCCACAACAGCTGCAATGGAGAACGAGGTTATTTTTGAAGGTGATCGTTTAGAACCCGATTTCTCTGATGTTCCCGGACAATGGGGAACGGTTTATCTCCGACAAGGAAGTTCAAACCATCGCATCAAAAATCTTTCCCTTAAAAATGCTGTTATTGGTTTACTAGTTGAGAATAATTTTGGAACCACCATGACCATTGAAAACACACAAATTTATGATTGTTCAAATGTTGGCGGCGTGTGTCCGAGGCCTTGACCGTCCAGCAGCACCAGCTTGGCCTGGTGATCGGTGAAGA
>JBBRET010000023.1:0-42518 GCA_038202695.1 Flavobacteriales bacterium | reverse complement strand
AAATAAAAACATATTAATCAAAAGTTAACAATTTGTCAAAGAAATCAATTCAATCCTTTTTTACCCCTATTGTAATTTATATATTTGCAAGCATTCCCATTCAAATAAAAAAATCAATAAGCAACAATGAATAAAAGTGGTAAATCTCAAAATTGGGATTTAGTAATTAAAGGACATACTTCGCTTTTTGATGTAAAATTTAAAGACCTTTGGCATTATAGAGACTTATTATTTCTATTTGTAAAAAGAGACTTTGTCAGTTTTTACAAACAAACAATTTTAGGTCCATTGTGGTTTTTTATTCAGCCTATTTTCACCACTATAGTATTCACTTTTGTATTTGGAAACTTGGCCGGAATCAGTACTGACGGCTTACCGCAATACCTTTTTTACCTGTCTGGAATTACGGCTTGGGCTTATTTTGCAGATTGCTTAACTAAAACCAGTACAGTATTTAGAGACAATGCTAATATTTTTGGCAAGGTCTATTTCCCAAGATTAATTATGCCGTTGAGTATTGTGGTGAGTAATTTAGTGCGTTTCGGAGTGCAGTTACTATTGATGGTATTTGTAATGATTTATTTAAAATTTTTTCCGATTCCAAACACAAATTTTAATGTTTCTATTGCGATTCTATTCTTTCCATTTTTGGTTTTACTTATGGCGCTTTTAGGATTAGGTTTTGGTTTGATAATTACAGCAATGACTACTAAATACCGAGATTTAACATTTTTGGTAACTTTTGGTGTCCAGTTGTTGATGTATGGTACTACTGTAATTTACCCTTTAAGTTATGCGCGCGAAAAAGGATATGGTTGGTTAGTGGAGAAAAATCCAATGACCGGAATTATTGAAGGATTCCGTTATTGCTTTCTGGGTAAAGGAGAGTTTACAGTTGCAAATATTGCTTATTCTTCCGTATTTACGTTGGTGATACTGTTTTTGGGTATCATCATTTTTAATAAAACTGAGAAAAATTTTGTTGATACTATCTAATGAGTAAACCCATAATACATGTCGAAAATTTGTCTAAAGCATATCAGATTGGACAAATCGGAACCGGAACCATTTCACGGGATATCGAGCGATTTTGGATTACCAAAGTACTGGGTAAAGAGGATCCGTTTCTTAAAATTGGAGAAACTAATGACCGCAGCACTAAAGGTGATAGCGATATCGTATGGTCGTTGAGAGATATTAATTTCGAAATCAATCAGGGTGAAGCTGTTGGAATTATTGGAAAAAATGGTGCGGGTAAAAGTACATTACTCAAATTATTATCCCGAGTTACTAGTCCAACTACCGGAGAAATAAAAGTAAAAGGTAGAATTGCCAGTCTTCTAGAAGTCGGAACTGGGTTTCATCCTGAATTATCAGGTCGAGAAAACATTTACCTCAATGGTGCTATTCTTGGAATGCGTAAAAAAGAAATTACTCGAAAGTTAGATGAAATCATCAGCTTTTCTGGTGTTGAAAGATATATTGATACTCCAGTAAAAAGATATTCTTCCGGAATGTATGTTCGATTAGCATTTGCCGTAGCTGCGCACTTAGAAAGTGAAATTTTAATTGTAGACGAAGTTTTGGCAGTAGGCGATGCCGAATTCCAGAAAAAATGTCTAGGAAAAATGGGTGAAATCAGCAAAGGTCAAGGAAGAACCGTTTTATTTGTAAGTCACAATATGGCAGCTGTAAAAAGCTTGTGTAATAAAGGAATTGTGCTCGAAAATGGCTTAATCAAAAAAATAGGTGATGTAGAAAATGTGGTTAGTTATTATTTAACTGGGGATACCGAAACCCAAAACCAACGAACATTTTCAAGTCAATATGACAAACCCGAGTTTACATTACATCAAATTGCTGTAAATCCGGTTGGAAAATCTCCAACAGAATTCCTTGATGAATACCAAGATATCGAAATCAACTGTGATTTTTCAATAAAAAACAACAAGCAAAACTTACACGTAACTTTTGTTTTAAGTAATGAAGTTGGCGAAGCGCTATTTACATTCTCACATGTTAATATTGGACTCAAATTAAAATCAGGTTTGAATAAGATAAAATGCAAACTTCCGAAAGGGTTTTTAAACATTGGTTCTTATTATCTGGCATTTTATGTAATAGAAGATGCCAAAAGAACGGTATTTGTAGAAAAAGACATCATGGCTTTTAATGTTCAAGAAGGCGAAAGAGCCATTGGCGTTTGGATGGGTAAAGAACCCGGATTTATCAAACCCGTTTTTGATTGGTCTATCGCATAAATTAAGAAAATGAAAAAAATCATAAAGAAAACATTCTCAAAGTTCGGATTAAAAATAGGTAAAAATACTGCCAGTGTTGCAAATAAAGATTACTTATTGTTTAACTTTTACCAAACTTTAAAAGCATTTCAATTTGAACCGAAACATATCGTAGATGTTGGGGCAAACCATGGAACTTGGACTAGAGAAGCACTAAATTATTTTCCAAATGCTTATTATTCGTTAGTTGAACCTCAATATTGGTTAAAAGATTCAATGTTGGATATTTTAGAAAGTAATAAAAAAGTAACTTTTCATCCATTTGGAGCCGGAGAAACAGAAGGTAGTTTTCAGTTTACCATTCATGATCGTGATGATAGTTGTTCTTTTAAATACTCCGAAGAAGAGGCATTAGCTAAAGGGTTCAAACAACTTTCGCTTCCGGTAATCACACTAAATAAATTATTGTCAACAACCCAACTTCCTGTTCCCGATATTATCAAAATTGATGCTGAAGGTTTGGATATTCAGGTATTGAATGGTGCATCTAATTATTTTGGAACGACTGAAATTTTTATGGTAGAAGCCGGCGTAGTAAACAAATCTTTCGACAATAGTTTTTTAAAAATAATTAATTACATGGATGAAAAAGGCTATCGTCTTTTTGAAATCACGGATTTAAATCGACCATACCATCCAAAAGTATTGTGGCTAGTTGAATTGGTTTTTGTTTTAAAAGGCGGACTGATTGATTCCAAAGTACTGGCAAACAGTTAAAAGAAAATTTATGTTTAAAAACGTATTGATTATTTCAGACAATTTAGTTTTGTGTAAACAATTCTATGCTATTATAGAAAAGAGAAAAACTAATGCAACACAATTTACTTTTTCAACGAGCCCGTTTACTAATATTGATAATTTTATAGTTTCAGAAAATATAATTACTGCTGTTTTTAATTTGAAAGATCAACATGCTGTAGACAAAATTATAGCCACTTATGATTTGATTTTTTCTATCCATTGTAAGCAAATTTTCCCACCTGATTTAGTAAACAAAGTAAAATGCATTAACGTTCATCCGGGTTACAATCCAATAAATAGAGGTTGGTATCCTCAGGTTTTTGCAATTATCAACGACTATCAAATTGGCGCTACCATTCATGAAATTGATAAAGAATTAGATAACGGACATATCATTGCGAGAGCTTTTGTAAACAAAGAAGTTTACGATACTTCAGAAACTTTATATAATAAAGTCATTGCCAAAGAAATAGTGCTTTTAGAAGCGCATTTAGAAGCTATACTTGCTAATAATTATCAGACCATTAAACCCGAGTCGGAAGGTAATTTATTCTTAAAAAAAGATTTCAATCAACTACTTCATTTAGATTTAAACGAAGTAACGACAGTCGGAAAAGTTATCGATAAACTTAGAGCTTTAACGCACGGTAATTACAGCAACGCTTATTTTGTAGATGAAAAAACGGAAAAAAAAATATATGTTGGTATCCAACTAAATCCAGAAAAAGATGAAAGAGATTAAAGTCTCGGCTTGCATCATTACCTACAATCAACAAGACTTTATCAAAGATTGCCTTGAAGGAGCGATCAATCAGGAGCTCCATTATGATTATGAAATCGTAATTGGCGACGATTGTTCTACTGATAACACTTTTCAAATATGCCAAGAATATGCCCAGAAATATCCTGATAAAATTAGACTCTTATCAAGAGATAAAAACTTGGGAATGGCAATAAACTGGATTGAAACAATTAAATCCTGCAAAGGAAAATATATTGCCCTATGTGAAGGAGACGATTATTGGACTGCTCCCAATAAACTTCAAAAGCAAGTTGATTTTTTAGAATCCAATCCCGATGTTGTTTTGAGTTTTCATCAGGTTTCAGTTTTAAAAACTAACGGCGAATTTGTTGAAGATTTTTTGACAACAATTCCCGACGGATACCAAGACATACTAACTTTAGCCGAACGCGGTAATTACATTCATACACCATCAGTTGTTTTTAGAAATACCATCAAAGATTTTTCGTTTGAATTTGAGCAATGTCCGATGGTAGATTATTTCCTGTATTTAATGTTAGCAGAAAACGGAAAGATCCAGTATTTCCCAGAAAAAATGAGTGTGTATCGCTATGGCGTCGGAATCTATTCTGGTGCCGATATGTTGAAAAAAATAAAAAATAATCTAAAGTTGTTCACCTTATTGCTTTCCTATTCAAAAAGAAATGATATTAAAAAAATCTTTCTAGAACGACAATTACGGTCTGTTATTACCTTGGAAACCTATTTGAAAGGGGAACAAAAAGTTTTTTTTGTTAGCAGAAATAAGTGGTCAAAGCTTTTCAAAATGATTCAGAAGAACTACAACAAGCCAGGTAAAATAATAAATAAAGCTACTCAAAAGTAAAGAACTAAAATTATGCTGGCTATAGTAATTCCCTATTACAAATCGACTTATTTTGAACAAACGCTTCAGTCTCTTCAAAATCAAACGAATCAAAAATTCACATTATATATAGGAGATGATGCAAGCCCAGAAAATCCCGCATTGATTTTATCCAAATTTGAAGGAAAGTTTAACATACAGTATAAAAGGTTTACCGAAAATTTAGGTGCGACTTCATTAACCAAACAATGGGAACGTTGCCTGCAAATGACTCAAGATGAAAATTGGGTAATGCTATTGGGTGATGATGATGTTTTGGGTGAAAATGTGGTAAACGAGTTGTATAATTCCGCTGCAGTTGTCGCCAAAAACAACTTTAATGTGATTCGATTTGCCACTCAAAAAATTGATACAAATTCCAACATACTTTCGGCGGTATACCACCATCCAGAAATTGAAAAATCTACATCCTTTCTAACAAGAGTTTATAGCGAAAACTCCAGAAGTTCTTTAAGTGAATATATTTTTAACAGAAAATTATTGCTACAAAAAGGCATCCTTGACTTTCCTGTTGCATGGCATTCTGATATCGCTTTAGTTTTAGAAATGTCTGATTTTAATCAAGTTTTTTCTATTAATAACGCGGTGATTAAAGTTAGGGTTTCCCAAAACAGTATTTCTGGTTCAGATGGTTTTATTAAACAAAAGGCAAAAGCCGATTATCTTTTTGCTCAGTATTTAATTCAGAATCTTAAAAAATTCTCAAGTGAAGAACAAAAAGGAATAGTTCCCAGAATTGAAAAACTGGCGCTTAACAATCGGAAGCAACTAAATTTTGGTTTGA
This sequence comes from Flavobacteriales bacterium, assembly GCA_038202695.1. Lineage (GTDB taxonomy): Bacteria > Bacteroidota > Bacteroidia > Flavobacteriales > Flavobacteriaceae > Flavobacterium. The sequence goes on along the minus strand of JBBRET010000023.1, from coordinate 37,026 downwards.
AAATCATCTTAATGTACTTGGGTAAATTAGATTTTTCAAAAACTTTTTTGTTCATTTATAAAAGTTTAAAAAAGTAATGAGAGAAGGTAATAATCCTGAAAAAAGTAAAGATGAAAAAAACATATTAAAACCACACCGCATAGTGGTAGTGTTTTATATTCCCGATGATGATGCCGATTTTTACAGCGAAATGGATTTGGTTTTAGATAAATGCCTACAAACGATAACTCAAACCATAAATCAGGAAACAACCAACATTACTTTAATCAATAACAACTCGTCAAATAAAGTTAAAACGGTTATTGAGAAGTACAGTCACCTAATTGACAAATACGTTCTCTATAACGAAAATAAAGGAAAAGTTTACGCAGTTTTGAATGAAGTACGCGCTGTTTTCGAACCTTTTGTGACTATAACCGATGCCGATATTCTATTTTACAACGGTTGGGAAAAAGCGGTTTTTGAAACCTTTAAACATTTTCCGTTGGCCGGAGTGGTTAGCCCAATGCCATTACCTTACCTCACTTTTCATTTCAATCATAATGTATTCGGATTTAATACGCTCAGTGGTAAAATAAAATATGGAAAATACGTAAAAGACGAAGACATTAACTTATATCTTGAGGGAACAAACTTACCGAACCTCATTGAAAGAAAAACCAAATACAATTGGGGTGAAAAACAAATAGTAATCACAAACAATGAGGCTATTGCCGTTGTGGGTGCTTATCATGTAGTTTCAACTTATAGAACAGAACAATTTAGAAATTTATATGCGTTTCCCGAATTAAAATTCAAGAACTCCTACGAAGACTATTTTATCGATTGTCTAGCCGAAGCTAATGGGTTGTTTAAATTATCAACCTGCCATACATTTGCTTATCATATTGGTAATAAATTGGATAGTGTTGTTTTAAATCACGATTACATTCCAAAAAATAAAGTAGACCCATCTATTTTTGATAGTATTATTATGAAAAACAAACAAAACAAAATTGTAGTTTTCATCAGAGCATTATTGGGTAGATTTTTTATTAAGTTTTTATGGAACAAATAAAAGTTAGCATCCTTATTTCTACGAAAAATCGTTGCGAAGACTTACTTTTTTCCCTTCATAAAATAAAGTATTTGCTGAGTCCTAATGTGACTTGCGTCGTTTTTGACGATGGTTCAACAGATGAAACCTCTAAAAAAGTACAGTCTGATTTTCCGGAAGTTATCCTGCACCAGAATCAAGTATCAAAGGGCTACATTTATTGTAGAAACAAAATGCTTAACGAAACCGATGCTGATTTTGCGATTTCCTTAGACGATGATGCTCATTTTGAAACCCAAAATCCAATCGGAATTATTACTGATTATTTTAAGAACCATCCCAATTGTGGATTAATAGCTACTCGAATTTTTTGGGGAAAAGAAATTTTAGCAAATACAAGCTGCCCAGAACAACCTCAAATTGTAAAAAGCTTTATAGGTTGCGGCCATATATGGCGAATGAAAGCCTGGAATACTATTCCAAATTATCCCGAATGGTTTCAGTTTTATGGCGAAGAAAATTTTGCATCACTACAATTATTCAAAATGAAATGGCAAATTCATTATGTTCCCAAATTATTTGTACAACATCGGGTGGATTTAAAAAGAAGGACTCAAACGAATCAAGATTTTGCTTACCGCCACCGCAGATCACTTCGAGCGGATTGGTGTAATTACTTCTTGTTTTTTCCGTTGCAAAAAGTTCCTAGAAAGCTACTATACTCTGTCTGGATGCAGTTTAAAACCAAAATTTTTAAAGGGAATTTTAAAGTTGTTTTACCCTTAATTTTAGCAATTTTAGATTTGATTATTTGGATTCCAAAATTAATAGCCAACAGAAATGGGTTAACAACAGATGAATACACTAATTACCTTAAATTAAACGAGACAAAAATCTTTTGGAAACCAGAAAAATAGTTATTTTTACTTCCTTTACAATCACTTTTGATGAACCAAAAACCATATTTAATAGCTGAAATTGCTCAAGCACACGACGGAAGTTTGGGAATTCTGCATTCCTATATTGATGCAGTTGCAAAAACCGGAGTTCAAGCTATTAAGTTCCAAATGCACATTGCTGAAGCTGAAAGCAGTATGCACGAACCTTTTCGTATAAAATTTTCTAAAGAAGATGCCACACGCTACGATTACTGGAAGCGCATGGAATTTTCACTAGAGCAATGGAAAGAAGTTAAACAACATTGTGATGCGGTTGGTCTCGATTTTATCTGCTCTCCATTCAGTAATCAGGCTGTAGATTGGCTCGAAGAAGTTGGTGTTCACACTTACAAAGTGGGTTCTGGTGAAGTGAATAATTTACTGCTTTTAGAAAAAATAACGCAAACGGGTAAACCAATAATTATTTCGTCGGGAATGAGTAGTTTTTCAGAGTTAGATCAAACGGTTCATTTTCTGAAAAGTAAGAATGCCAAGTTTTCAATTTTGCAATGCACGACAGCTTATCCAACGCAACCTGAGCAGTACGGTTTGAATGTTATTGGCGAATTAAAAGAACGCTACAAGGTACCAATAGGTTTTTCAGATCACTCCTCGTGGACTTCGACCGGAATTGCAGCTGTAGCTCTTGGCGCTGAAATTTTAGAGTTTCATGTGGTTTTCCATAAAGAAATGTTCGGTCCAGATACAGTTGCTTCATTAACAATTATGCAAACAAAACTATTGGTAGAGGCGGTGAACAAAATTCACGTGGCCCTTAATAATCCAATTGACAAAAGTAATAATGATAACTTCAAAGAGTTAAAATCAATTTTTGAAAAATCATTAGCCATTAACAAAGATTTACCGGTAGGACATACAATTACTTTTGCCGATTTAGAAAGTAAAAAACCAAGCGGTTTCGGAATTCCAGCCAATCAATTTGAAAATGTAATTGGTAAAAAACTAAACCGCAATAAATTGAAGTGGAATTTTTTGAATGAAGAAGATTTAGCATGAGTACTATCCGAAAAATAGCTGTTGTCATTACAGCCAGACCATCTTACAGCCGCGTTAAAACGGTTTTAACCGCTATTAAAAAACATCCTGAACTCGAGTTGCAGTTGATTGTTGCTGCTTCGGCTTTGTTGGATAGATATGGAAGTGCAGTGAATTATATCGAAAAGGATGGATTCGAAATTGCAGCCAAAGTATTTAACGTTTTGGAAGGGGAAAATCTTACAGCCGCTGCAAAAACAACTGGAATCGGAATCCTTGAATTATCTACTGTTTTTGACAATTTGCGTCCAGATATTGTAGTAACTGTAGCAGATAGGTTTGAGACCATGGCAACAGCCATTTCAGCCTCATACATGAACATTCCTTTAGCGCACATTCAAGGTGGTGAAGTAACCGGAAATATTGATGAAAAAGTACGCCATTCGATAACAAAACTAGCTGATTATCATTTCGTAGCTTCCGAAAATGCAAAGAAACGTGTACTTATGTTGGGTGAAAATCCAAATATGGTTTTTAATACGGGTTGCCCATCTATTGATATTGCACAGGAAGTAGCGAAGAATACTAAGTTGACCTTTAATCCGTATGAAAAATATGGTGGAGTTGGTTCACAACCCGACTTAAACAAGGGTTACATTGTAGTAATGCAGCATCCTGTAACGAATGAATATCAAGATTCAAGAAAACACATTGAAGCAACTTTACGAGCAATCCAAAAAATTAACAAGCCAACGCTATGGTTTTGGCCCAATGTTGATGCTGGTGCTGATGGAACTTCAACTGGAATCCGTTCATTTCGTGAAAAATATGCTATGGAAAAGGTTCATTTCTTCAAAAACATGGAAGGTGATGACTTCCTGAATTTACTTCACAATTCACTTTGTTTAGTTGGAAACTCTAGCGTTGGAATACGAGAATGCGCTTATTTAGGCGTTCCAACTGTTAATATTGGTTCGCGTCAAAATAGACGTGATCGTGGTGAAAACGTAGTTGATGTTTCTTATGATGAAAATGATATTATTGCTTCAATCCAAACCGTTTTAGAAAAAAAATCGCGTATAACTTCACAAGTATATGGTGGTGGTACTGCTGGAGTTCAAATTGCAACATTGCTAAAAGAATTGCCGTTACAATTTCATAAAACCATTATGTATTAATGAAAATCCTTGGATTAATTCCCGCTCGCGGTGGTTCGAAAGGTGTCCCAAAAAAAAACATCAAACTTCTTGGCAAATTGCCACTCATTGAATACACTATAAATTCAGCTAAAGCATCTAATTTTTTAACTCAAATCGTAGTGTCTACAGAGGATGAAGAAATAGCCATTGCTGCTGAAGTTTCAGGTTGTAAACCTCCGTTTATTCGACCTGCAGCGTTGGCTCAAGACACATCTACATCATTAGAAGTAGTTCAACATGCTATCGCTTTTTTCGAATCTCAAAACATTTTTTTTGATGCGGTTTGTTTGTTACAACCTACAAATCCGTTTAGAGAAAAAGAGTTTATAGACAAGGCAATCCAGAAATTTATAGTGTCTGAAGCAGATTGTTTGGTTAGTGTTTTGCAGGTTCCCCACGACTATAATCCGCATTGGGTTTTCGAAGAAAATCAAAACAGCTTGTTGAAAATTGCGACAGGCGAATCAAATATTATCTCAAGAAGACAAGATTTGCCAAAAGCTTTTCATAGAGATGGTTCGATTTATATTACCAAAACGGAAGTTATTAAAAAAGGGTCTCTTTATGGAAATGCCATCGCGTACATCGAAAATAATCCACAACTTCATGTCAATATTGACACTATGAAAGATTGGGAAACTGCCGAAAAATTACTTACTCAAATCCACTTATAACAATGTGTGGAATTACCGGAATTATTGGTCAAAAGGCAACTAAAGACAGGATTTTACAGATGTTGGAATCTCAAAAGCACCGTGGTCCTGATTTTACGGATTATTATGTTGCAGATAATAAGGTGGCTTTAGGTCATAATCGATTGAGTATTATTGATTTGACTAGTAACGCAAATCAACCCTTTACAAGCGATTGCGGCAATTACATCTTGGTTTTTAATGGTGAAATTTATAATTATATCGAGTTAAAAAAAGAGCTTCAATCCAAATACCAATTCAAAACGCAATCCGACACTGAAGTGTTGCTGTATAGTTACAAAGAATGGGGCAAAAAATGTTTGGACAAGTTCAACGGAATGTTTTCTTTTGCCATTTGGGACCAAAAAGAGCGTTCACTTTTTGCAGCACGCGACCGATTTGGTGTAAAGCCATTTTACTATCATTTTGATAATTCTAATTTTATTTTTGCATCCGAAATCAAAACTATTTTAGATTCTGGTTGTTCCAAAATACCAAATGAAAGAGTTTGGAGTGCTTTTTTTAGCGAAGGAAGTTATGGTTTGCCCAAGGAAACTTTTTGGCAAAACATCCATCAATTACCAGGCGGACATTCAGTAAGCTTTCAAAACAATTCCCTTCATATTGAAAAATGGTATTCTTTTGAAACAAGAACTAAATCGTTGTTCCATCATTTTGAAAACAATGAAGAAGCCTATATTACCAATTTACTTTTAAAAGCCATTAACCTGCGTTTCAGAGCTGATGTTCCAGTTGGATTTAATCTAAGTGGTGGTTTAGATTCGAGCACATTATTGGCGTTAATTGATCAGCAAAATAAAGATAAATCAACTATTGAAGCTTTTACATTTATTACCAATGACGAACGCTACGATGAGCTTACTTGGGTAAAATCAATGTTAGAAAACAGGCCTTACCATCTCAATATTTGTCCATTAGTTGTGAGTGAGGTTCCGGAACTTTCCTTAAAAATGGCATTGCATCAAATGGAGCCTTATGGCGGAATTCCAACACTAGCATATTCTAAAATATTTCAGGCTGCAAGTCAAAAAGGGATAAAGGTATTGCTCGACGGACAAGGTTCAGACGAAGCGTGGGCAGGCTATGATTACTATAACAATGACTCGCAAAACATCGTGCAAGGTGTTGTAAAATCACCTTTTAGAACTCAAGTTTTGGATGTCGAATTTTCTAATATTTCGGTTAAAACCATTTATGAAAAACCCTTTGAAGAAAATTTATTAAACCTACAATACCGCGATTTGTTTTACACTAAAATTCCACGTGCTTTGCGTTTTAACGACAGAGTATCAATGATGTACGGAACCGAATTGCGGGAGCCTTTTTTAGATTACGAATTAGTTGAATACGTGTTCAGCCGACCGACTGATTTTAAAATTAAAGACGGAGTTCAAAAATGGATGCTCCGAAAAATCGCAGAAAAGTTTTTAAAAAAAGAGCTAGTTTTGGCACCCAAACGTCCATTACAAACTCCGCAACGAGAATGGCTTTCAGAAGATTTAGAAGATTGGGTGAGGGCAGAAGTAGGGCTTTTGTATCAGAATAATTGGTTTAATAAAAAAGAATTAGAATCTGAATTAGAATTGTTTTTCAAAGGAGACAATCAAAGTAGTTTTCACATCTGGCAATGGATTAACGCAGCACAATTACTTAAATAAAATGCAAAAAATTACGAATTTACACCGTTTAGATTTTAACAATAAGATGATGATGTTGCGCTATTTAGCCAAACGAATTTTAAAATTGAAAACATCTGAAAAAGAAAGGCAAATCAATGAATATTATTTTCATTTAATTTCATTTAAAGGATTTTTGATAAAAGAAAATGATCAAGAGTTCCACGCAAATTACCCAGATCTAGGAATCACTGTCAAAATAAGAAAAAGACCCTCAAGTGATTTAAACGTTTTTGCTCAAATATATCAGGAAGAAGAATATAAGCCGCTAGTAGCTGTTTTTAAAAGTAATTTCCCAAATGCTATCAATTTAAATATTATTGATGCAGGGTGTAATATTGGATTAGCAACCCTATACTTATCTAATTTTTTTCAGAAATCAAATTTTATTATACTTGAACCTGATACTTCTAATTTTGAAAGTATTACTTCTAATTTTGAAAGCAATAACATTACCAATACAACCAAAATTAGAGGTGGTCTTTGGAGTGTAAATGCCAACTTAAAAATTGTTAACGATTTTAGAGATAAAAACGATTGGTCTTTTCGAGTAGAAGCAACAGCGGATGAAACTGATTTGAAAGGATTTTCTGTTTCCTATTTAATGGAAGCGTATCAATTAGAAACTATTGACATACTTAAAATTGACATTGAAGGTTCTGAAAAAGAACTATTTTTGGGGGTAAATGCAGATGTTTCTTATTTAACTAAGGTAAAATGTATTGCTATTGAAATTCATGATGAATTGCAGTGTAGAGCAGCGATTTATAAAATCTTAAAAGACTTTAATTTCGATTTCTTTGAATCAGGAGATTTGACTATTGGGATCAATCAAAATTTTTTAATTCAATAAATAGCACGCTAATATTCCTTATAAAACAATATATTTGGTGCTTAAATAGTGGCTTTTTCAATGCAAAACAAAAAAATATTTATACTTCTTCCTGACGGTATTGGACTTAGAAATTTTGCCTTTACTAATTTTTACGAACTTGGACTAGAAAAAGGATTTGATATTAAATTTTGGAATAATACACCGTTTGATTTAGGGAAATTAGGAATTAATGAAATTCCAATAAAATATGCAAAAGCACATCCACTAACAGATGTATTAAAAGTTGCTCAGACTCACATAGAATTATCTCTAAATATAAAAAAAACAAAGGATAAAGTTTATGACTCCTATCGCTTTGCCACAACAAAAAAAAGCTACAAAGAATTTTTAAAAAGTATCGTAATCAAGACTTTGATTCTAACTAACACCTCTGAAAGTGGTCTTAAAAGAATCAAAAAAGCTATTGCCAAAAACGAACGAAAAACCAAGCTGTATTTTGACAGTTTAGAAACGCTTCGAAAAGAAAAACCCAATATGGTTTTTTGTACTAACCAAAGAATAATGCTGGCAGTAGCACCAATTTTAGCCGCTCAAGATTTAGGAATTCCAACCGCTTCTTTTGTTTTCTCCTGGGACAATTTACCCAAAGGAACAAAAATCATTGAAACTGATTATTACTTTGTTTGGAGTGAGCATATGAAAATAGAGTTGCAATTTTATTATCCGCATATTTCAGAGAATCAAATTAAAGTTACTGGTACTCCACAGTTTGAGAGCCATTATCAAAAAAACAATATCCTTTCAAAAGAAGTATTTTTTAAAGAGTACAATTTAAATAGTGATAAAAAATACATTTGTTATTCTGGTGACGACAGTACAACTTCACCAAATGACCCAACTTACTTAGCAGATTTAGCCAATGCGGTGGTAACATTAAACAAAAAAGGAGCTAATTTAGGAATCATTTTTAGAAGATGTCCTGTTGATTTCTCTACTCGATTTGATACCGTATTAACACAATATAAAGATGTTATTACTAGCATCAATCCAAAGTGGATAAAAATGGGTGACGCTTGGCACACAATCTTACCAACAAAGGAAGATTTAATTTTACAAATGAACACAATCTTTCATTCGGAATTAGTAATAAATTTGGGTTCCTCAATGGTTTTTGATTTTGTTGCTTTTAGTAAGCCCTGTGGCTTTATAAATTACGATGTTCCAAATTCTGAATTTCCCAATTGGTCCGTAAAAAAAATATATAATTTTATCCATTTCCGATCTATGCCATCAAACAATGCTGTTTTTTGGATAAATAATTCAGAGGAGATGACTCAGGTACTAGAAAAAATGAGGAGTACTGATTCTGCCAAAGTTATTGAACAAGCTCAAAAATGGTTTGAAAAGATAAATCAGCATCCACCTCAAGAAGCTTCCCAAAGAATTTGGAAGGCCATAACCGAGATTTGTAATTAGGAAATGTTGCTAACGGCTATTTTGATTTTATGCAATATATACAGTAGTTAACTGAGTTTATTTAAATACGGACACACACTTAAAATTAGAATGAAAATTGCCTTTCTCACATCGGAATTCCCACATCCAAAAATTGGTTCTTCGGGTGGAATTGGAACTAGTATTCTAAACTTGTCTAAAGGATTGACTAAAGCGGGTCACAAGGTTTCCATTTTGATTTACGGACAAGACAAAGAGGCGTTTTTTGAAGAAGAAGGAGTGGCTCTTTATTGTATTCGGAATATAAAATTTAAAGGGCTTTCCCGTTATCTAACCCAAAAGAAACTTCAAAATTTTATCAATAAATTAGTCCAAGAAAATAAAATCGATATTCTAGAAGCGCCTGATTGGACTGGAATTACGTCTAATATAAATCCAAAATGTCCTGTCGTAATTCGGCTCAATGGTTCAGATACCTATTTTTGTCATTTAGACAATAGACCAGTAAAGCGAATAAATAAACTTCATGAAAGAAGAGCTTTAGAAAACGCAGATGGATTACTTTCTGTTAGTAAGTATACTGCAAATTTAACTAATGAATTATTCAAATTAGCTCGTGATTTTACCATAATCCCAAACAGTATTGATATTGAAAAATTTTCTTTTGATGCTGAAATTAAAGTTCATGAAAATACAATTCTGTATTTCGGTACTTTGATTAGAAAAAAGGGACTTTTAGAATTGCCCTTTATTTTTAACGAAGTGTTTAAGAAAAATAATAAGGTAAAATTAATTTTGGTTGGTCGTGATGCTTCAGATATTATTTCCGGAAATGCCTCTACATGGCAAATGATGCAACCCTTATTTGATTCAGACGCATTGCAAAATGTAAATTATCTCGGAAGTGTCTCTTATGATAAAATAAAAGAGCATATTTGTTCGGCAACAGTTTGTGTTTTTCCCACCTTTGCAGAAGCATTACCCGTTTCCTGGATAGAATCAATGGCGTTACAAAAAGCAATTGTTGCTTCAGATATTGGTTGGGCAACAGAAGTAATTGAAGATGGTGTAACTGGATTTTTGGTTCATCCGAAAAATCATAATTTGTTTGCTGATAGAATATTAGAATTGCTTGATAATCGAAATTTAAGAAATCAATTTGGTATTGAAGCGCGACTGAAAGTCAAACAAAAATTTAGTATTGAATTGGTCACAGCACTCAGTGTTGATTTCTATAATAAGTTAATTAAATGAAAAAAATAGTCAAGAGAATTTTAAGCAAATTGATGCCTAAAGGAAATGCAAAAGAAGTCTTAAAACTCAAATATTACAGTATTTTTAAACCCAAAAATGTTGTTTTTGAATTAATTCATAATACTGATGAAGTGGTGTATAAGACGAGCTTTCAAAATGTGTCTTTGATTACCAATCAAGCATTATATCCTATCGTAGCTGATTTTAACTACTACCAACATTTTTATAAAGTGAAACCCGAAGATGTCGTCATTGATGCTGGAGCAAATTGTGGACATTTATCTATTTTATTTTCAAAATTAGTCGGAAAAAAAGGAAAGGTGTACGCTTTTGAACCCGATAGATTTAATATTGAAAGAATTGAGAAGAACACGCAATTAAATATGGATTTGGACGATAATATCAAAATTGAAGATTTATTGTTATGGGATAAAAACGAATTAATCGATTTTTATGAAGCTGGAACGGTTGGCTCATCAGCAGTTTGGATGCCCGATAAAGAACATTGTACCAAAAAAAGAGCTGTAAGAATTGATGATTGGGTTACAGAGAATGCCATTCAAAAGCTCGATTTTGTAAAAATGGATATTGAAGGTGCAGAAATTGAAGCTCTTGATGGTTGTGTTGAAACTATAAAAACTTTGAAACCAAACTTTGCAATTGCTTCGTACCATGTTGTTAATGGTGAAAAAACATTTGTAAAAGTTGAAGCATTTTTCTCATCATTAAATTATCCTTTCAAAACGGTTAGATTTAGAGGAAATGAAATCATTACTTTTGCAGGTCAAAATTTGAAATAAGATACCTTTTTCATGATTATATTTTACCATCACAATTCAAAAATCACTCAAATAGTTGCCACAGCGAACGTTAATTTTCCGAATGAAATTAATAAGAATGTTACTGAGGTATTAGTCGATTTTGCTGGTAAATATGAAAATGAAATCTTTGTTTGGTGTCATGAAACTGAAAAAGACAATTTAAATAGTGCTGAAATTGAAAAATTATTTCACCACAAAAAATTACTCCTCTCATACAACCCAACCTCAGAAAATTATTTTGATAGGCAGTTAGGTTATATTGAGGATTCTCTTTATATCAAAATAAATAAGGCCGTACAATACCCAACTTGGCAAATGAGTAGTTTGGTTGGAGCAGTACATGCTTCGGTTTTAAATGCTTGCAAAAAAGATTTGTATGTTAAGGATAATTTTGATTATTTTCTAAATTCTTTTGCGCGTAGAGCTATTGTGGTAGGCTTGTTTTGTTATTCAGAACCAAAACTATTGTTTCGAAATAACTCCGATAATTTAAACAGTAAACCGTCTATTTATGAGTTGTTTAAATTCACAAAACAACATTATAGAACACGATGGGTTTTTCTTTTGTTTTTTAATCTGCTACTTTTTGAAAAAAAGTTTTTAGTCTTGCCTATGCTAATTTCATTATGGTATAAGAGAAGAAATTTTCGTCCTGAATTGTTAAATGAGATTCCATTACAATCAAACAAAAAGATTATCGAACAAGGAACAATTGATGTTTTAATTCCAACCATCGGACGAAAGGAATATTTATTTAATGTTTTAAAAACCTTAGCATCACAAACTTACCTTCCTGAAAATGTGATCATAATTGAACAGAATCCGGAACAAAATAGCCAGTCTGACTTAGATTTTATAGCTAATAAAAAATGGCCATTTGTTATCAAGCATCATTTTACCCATCAAACCGGAGCATGTAACGCTAGAAACATTGGATTGTCATTAATTGAAAGCGAGTTTGTTTTTTTTGCAGACGACGATATTGTATTTGAGAATGATTTGCTCGAAAAAGCTATGAATACATTTAAAACTACTGGAAATGAAGTTTTTTTAATAGCGTGTCATTTAAAATCCCAAACTATTTTGCCAAAATTACCGGTTCAATTTCCAATTTTTGGTGCTGGACACGCATTTTTAAAATCATCTAGTTTTAAAAATTTGAAGTTCAGTATGGGATTTGAATTTGGTTTTGGTGAGGATGCAGATTTTGGAATGCAATTGCGAAATAATGGATTTGATGTTTTGTATATTTCTACGGCAACTATTTTACATTTGAAGGCACCAATTGGCGGATTTAGAACTAAATCTGTTTTAAAATGGGAACAAGATGCAATACAGCCAAAACCTTCTCCAACTGTTATGTTGTATCGATTGTTATATGATACGAAAGAGCAATTATCTAATTACAAAACAACATTATTTTTTAAAAATTTAAATAGTAGTTTTTTGAAAAATCCCATCCAATACATCAATACTTTTAAACAAAAATGGAATAAAAGTGTTTTTTGGGCCAATGAATTAAGGAAACAATAATTATGACTTTTACCCTCGTAGTTTGCACCTACATGCGCCCAATGCCTTTGCTGAAATTATTAAATTCAGTGCAGCTGCAAACGCTTTACCCTAATGAAATTCTAATTATTGACGGTTCAACTAATGAAGAAACAAAGGAAATGTTAGCGCAGCATCCCTTTTTGAATCTAAAATATTTCTGTGTAACTCAAGAAAATCGAGGTTTGACTAAACAGCGAAATTTTGGTGTTGACAGAGTCGAAAAAAACACAGAAGTAATTTGTTTTTTGGATGATGATACAATTTTGGAACCACAGTATTTTGAAGAAATTATAAAAACCTACACCGTTTTTCCCAAAGCGCTGGGAGTTGGTGGTTATATTAATAACGAAAATACATGGGAAAAAGTTTCAAATAACTACCAACCGTCAATGCACGAATTTACTTATGATGGATGGAAGCAAAAGGACGGAAGCCGTTTCGTATTGCGAAAAAGATTGGGACTTGACAGTAATACAAAGCCAGGATTTCTGCCTGAATTTTCAAACGGAAGAAGTATTAGTTTTTTACCACCATCAGGCAAAATATATGAAGTAGAGCAATTGATGGGTGGCGTTTCCTCCTTTAAAAAATCGGTTTTTGAAACTTTTAGTTTTTCTACTTATTTTGAAGGTTACGGATTGTATGAAGATGCTGATTTTACACTTAGAGTATCAAAGACTGGAAAACTATACGTCAATACCAAGGCGCAATTAGGACATTACCACGACGAGTCAGGAAGACCCAATAAATACCAATACGGTAAAATGGTTGTGAGAAACGGATGGTATGTTTGGCGTGTGAAATATCCAAAACCTTCTTTAAAAGCTAAATTTAAATGGAATGCGATAGTATTATTGTTGGCATTTATCAGATTTAGCAATATCTTTACAACCCAGAAAAAAAAGGAGGCATTCACAGAATTTGCTGGTAGAATGGTTGGCTGGATTTCTTTAATCATATATAAACCTCATTAAGAACAATGAAGACTCAGGAAGAAATTATTGAAATCAATAAAAAACAAAAAGATTTTTATAATCATAAAAACGAGAGCAGGAATTTACCAACTAAAATTTGGTATTATTTCAGAGAAAAAACTTTGAAAAAAATCAGAAAAGACATTGGTATTCTGAGTGAATCCTATGAAATCCATAAAACTTGGTTTGGTGATTTGTCTAATAAAAAAGTGCTGGATTTAGGGTGTTTTGCAGGTAATCACTGGAGTTTGTATTTAGCTGAACACAGTAAAAAGTTTGTTGCACTAGATTTAAGTGATCTTGCCATTGCCAAACTTCAAGAACGAATAAAGCCGTTTCCCAATGCAGAAGCGCTTGCAGCCGATTTTCTTTCTAATGAGTTTGCTGAAAAAGATTTTGATATCATCTATGCCTACGGCGTTTTACACCACTTTCAAAACCCAGATGTTTTGATTGCTAAACTAGATGAAAAATTGGCTCCAGGTGGTGTAATCATAAGTTATGATCCTCTAGAAACTAGTTTGCCTATAAAAATTATGAGGGTGATGTACCGTCCGTTCCAATCGGATAAAGACTGGGAATGGCCATTTACCAAAAAAACGTATTTTAAATTCGCAAAAACTTTTAATATTGTGGAGCGTCACGGTCTTTTAGGGCAAGCCAAATGGTATTTTATTATGAATTTTGTTCCGTTTCTTTCCGATGAAAAAAAGCAAAGTATCGGAAAAAAATGGCATAAAAAAGACTGGGATAAATCCGTTACCTCTGACAATCATTTATTCAAATGCATGCATTTAACGATGTTAATGCAAAAAAAATAAATTAAGATGAAGTTTGCCATAATTACGCATGTCATTCATGGTAAAGATTCGGGCAACTATTTTGGATACGAACCCTACATTCGTGAAATGAACCTATGGGTAAAAAATGTATCCGAATTAGTAATAGTTGCGCCACTTCAAGACATTTCAAAAAATTCTATTCAAGAATTTTACAAACATGATAAAGTAACTTTTGTTCCCATTGCTAATTTTGATATTACCAATTTAAAAAGTGCTTTTTATTCAGTAGTAGTAATGCCTAAAATTGTTTGGAAAATCTTTCAAACAATGAAAAATGCTGACCACATTCATCTGCGTTGTCCCGGAAACATAGGCTTATTAGGTTGTTTTCTTCAAATACTTTTTCCGTCAAAACCTAAAACTGCCAAATACGCAGGAAATTGGGATTCAAAGTCTAAGCAACCAATTACTTATCGGTTGCAGAAGTGGATTTTGAGTAATACGTTTTTGACTAAAAACATGCAAGTTTTGGTTTATGGCGAATGGAAAAATAGCAGCAAAAATATCAAACCATTTTTTACAGCAAGTTATTTTGAAAAAGATAAAATTATTGTAAAAATACGAGAACTAAAAGGTACCATTTCATTTGTTTTTGTCGGAACACTTTCTAACGGTAAACAGCCTTTGTACGCCATCAAACTAATCGAACAACTTTTCAAAATCGGATACGATGTTCAGTTAACTGTTTATGGTGAAGGCATCGAAAAATCCCTGCTTGAAACTTATTTATCCTTAAATCAATTAGAAACAATTGTGTTTTTAAAAGGAAATCAAAATCAGGAAACGATTAAAAACGCTTACTGCAACGCACATTTCGTGGTGCTTCCCTCATTAAGTGAAGGCTGGCCAAAAGTAGTTGCCGAAGGTATGTTTTGGGGATGTTTGCCAATAGCTTCAAAAGTTTCTTGTGTTCCCAATATGCTTGATCATGGCGGTAGAGGATTGCTCCTAGATTTAAATTTGAATGCAGATGTTACTCAATTAGAATCTATTTTGAATGACAACGATTTGTATCAAAGAATGGCAAATAAGGCAATGGAATGGTCAAGACAATATACAATGGATGCTTTTGAAAACGAAATTAAATTGCTTTTGCAATCATGAGAATAGTACAAATTATAGACTCTTTAGAAATTGGCGGAGCTGAAAAAATGGCTATTAACTATGCCAATGCACTTTCAAAGAAAGTAATTTTTTCGGGGTTAGTGGCTACAAGAGCTGAAGGAAATTTAAAAACTCAAATAAATACGACTGTCTCCTATCTTTTCCTCAATAAAAAATCAACGATCGATTTTGGAGCTGTTTTTAGATTGAAAAACTATTGTAAAGCAAATCAAATCGAGTACTTGCAACCGCACAGTAGTTCTTATTTTATAGCAATTTTGGTCAAATGTATCCATCCAAAAGTAAAAATACTGTGGCACGATCATAATGGATTGAGTGAATTTATAAGCAGAGAAAAGTCATTTGCAGTAAAAGTTGCTTCTTTCTTTTTTAAAGGGATTGTAGTAGTAAACTATAAATTAAAAATTTGGGCAGAAAAGGAACTGAACTGTAAGAAAGTGATTTACCTTCCAAATTTCACTTCGATAGCTGAGAATGTGAGCGCAGAAACTAATTTAAAAGGCATCTCAGGTAATCGAATTTTGTGTTTGGCAAATTTACGAGATCAAAAAAATCACTTTTTCTTATTGGAAGTTGCCGAAAAGCTTAAGAATTCTCATCCACAATGGACCTTTCATCTTGTTGGTAAAGACTTTGAAGATGATTATTCTAAAGAAGTGAAAGCCAAAATTCAAGCTAAAAATTTGTCGGACACTGTTTTTGTTTATGGTTCAAAAAATGATGTTAAAAACATTATAGATCAATCTGATATCACTATCTTGACCTCAAAATCTGAAGGATTACCTGTGTCCCTTATTGAATACGGATTATCAAAAAAACCAGTTGTGTCAACTAAAGTTGGAGAAATACCGTTAATCATTAAAGACAATGTAAATGGTTTTATTGTTGAACCTATGGATACAGAAGGTTTTTATCAAAAGCTTTTGAAATTAATAGAAACAAAGGACTTGCAGGTTCAAATGGGCAATGCGCTATATAAAACCATAGTGGAAAACCATTCAGAAGAAGGTATAATTGCGAACTATTTAAAATGGGTAGTAAGCCTGTAAAATATGAAGGAAACGAAATATATTTTTTTGTTAGTTGTACATATCCTTATTGCAGCGGCAATATTCTTGATTAGACCGCTTTCTAAATTTTATGCAATAGCATTGTTGGCTGTCGGTTTGTATTATGTAATTAAAACCAGAAATAAAAATAACGAAGTTTTAATTGTTTCGGCCTACATAGTTGGAAGTGAGGTGTTTTTAAGGATGACAGGGGGAAACTTGCTCTACGAGTCCTCTAAATATGCCGTAATGATTTTTATGGCTTTAGGAATGTATTATAGCGGATTTTCTAAAAACGCCATACCCTTTTGGTTGTATCTTTTATTATTACTACCGGGTGTTATTGTTGCAACAGAAACATTAAACCTACAAACAGACGTTAGAAAAGCAATTGCATTTAATATTTCGGGTCCAGCATGTTTAGGAGTTTCGGCGATTTATTGTTACAATCGAAAAATTTTACTTTCTCAAATTAATAATTTATTACTGGCATTAGGATTGCCCATTTTTACCACAGCAGTTTATTTAATTTTATACACACCTGATTTGAGAGGATTGTTAACTGGAACTGGATCTAATAATGAAACTTCAGGCGGATTTGGTCCAAATCAGGTAGCGACATTATTAGGAATTGGCATGTTTGTCTTTTTCTCTAGATTGATTCTAGAATCTAAATCAAAGCTACTTTTTGTTATCAATCTGATTGTCTTGTTCAATATTACTTACAGGGGTTTGGTTACTTTTTCAAGAGGTGGAATGGTTACGGGGTTTATGATGATTTTATTGCTTTTGTTTTATATTTATATGAATTCTAAATCTAAAGGGAGATACAATCTTTTCCGACTTCTAATCTTTATGTCGGTTGCATTTTTTGTAACATGGTTGTATACTTCTTTTCAAACAGGTGGTTTAATTGATAAACGGTATGCCAACCAAGATGCTGCAGGAAGGGTAAAGGAAAGTCAATTAACGGGTAGAGAAGAAATTTGGGATAGTGAAATAGATGATTTTCTTGAAAATCCAGTTTTTGGAATCGGAGTTGCAAAAGCTTTAGAAATTCGGGAAGAAAAGTCGGGTGGACTTATCATAGCATCGCATAGTGAGATTTCGCGAACACTTGCAGAACATGGGACTATGGGGATTATCGCTTTATTGATAGTGTTTTTTACGCCAATTTTTTTATTTTTTGATAATAAGCAACATATCTTTATGTTTGCTTTCTTATTTTTTTGGTTGCTGACAATTAATCATGCTGCAATGCGAATTGCTGCGTCCGCTTTTGTATATTCGTTATCATTGTTAAAAGTATTTATTGATGAAACACCTGCTGTACATAGGGAATAAGTTATCCACTCACGGGTATACTTCCACATCAATAGAAACTTTAGGAGCGTTTCTTGAAGATGAAGGGTTCTGTGTTTACTATGCTTCATCCAAAAAAAACAAAGTGATGCGCATGTGTGAAATGATTTTCAAAACATTCAAATATGCCAAAAAAGTAGATTATGTTTTAATTGACACCTACAGCACCAAAAATTTTTGGTATGCTTTTATTATCTCTCAATTATGCCGAGTCTTAAGGATTAAATACATACCAAAACTGCATGGCGGTGATTTACCCAATAGAATTGTTAGAAGTAAGCTGTTTTCTGATTTGATTTTTAATAATTCTTATATTAATATTGCGCCTTCAGCTTATTTGTATGAAACATTTAAAGAAATTGGCTATACCAACTTAAAATACATACCCAATACAATTGAACTTGAATTGTATAAAGAATCTGTAAAAGAGTTTAAAACTCCAAACTTACTTTGGGTGAGATCCTTTTCAAAAATATACAATCCAGTAATGGCCGTAAAAGTATTTGTTAAAGTAAAACAACACTATCCGGATGCGAAAATTTGCATGGTTGGACCAAAGAAAGATGATAGTTTTTCGAAAACAGTAAAATTTGCTAAAAAGAATAATGTTGAGGTCCTTTTCACTGGTAAATTATCAAAAGAAGATTGGACTGCTTTATCTAATGATTACAATATTTTCATCAATACTACTCATTTTGATAATACTCCCATAAGTGTAATTGAAGCCATGGCTTTAGGCTTACCAGTTGTATCAACAAATGTTGGTGGCATACCGTATTTATTAGAGCATAATGGCAACGCCCTTTTAGTCAATGATGATGATGAGGAGGAGATGACCAAACAAATTAAAAGAATTATCACAGAACCCGGTTTAGCGAATGAATTAGCTCAAAACGGAAAAGAATCTGTAAAAAGTTTCGATTGGGAAGTGGTAAAAAAGCAATGGATAGATTTACTCGTTTAGTTGTTATAATTTAGTAACTTGCGGCTTCAAAAAATAGTTTCCAACCCAAGAAAATGAATAATCGTAAAGAAATACACTTTGAAGTTTCTGAAAGAAAGATTCTTTTGCGAATTTTTGATGTGGTTTCGGTACTGCTCTCGTTGTATGTAGTTGGAATCACATTCAATTTCAATTACTTCAATATCTCAACATCCAATTTTTATTGGACTATAGTTTTAGCGATTTATCTCAATTTTATTGGTTCTGTTTTTGAAATGTATAATTTGCAAGTAGCAAGTAATCAGTTTCAAGTTATTAAAAGCATTATACTAACATCTTCCATCACGGTTTTGATGTATTTGTTAACCCCAATTTATACTCCGCTTCTTCCTTCCAATAGGTTGCAAATTCTCATCTTTTTCATTGCTATTTTCTTAGCACTATTTATTTGGAGAATGCTCTACGTTCGGTTTTTTGCCTCCAACCGATTTGTCAAAAAAGTCATTATCATTTGTGATATAGAACAACTTAAAGAGTTGGTTTCCGGACTAGAAAGCGCGGATCCTCACTATCGCGTTCTTGGATATGTTAACTCAGATAGCGCCAATACCAAAAAAACGGATACGCTAAAAATAAAGAATATCGACATCGATAATTTAAAGCAGTTTGCAAATAAAAACTCGATTTCTGAGATTGTAATTGCTTCTCAAAAAACAGACGGAATAACAGTTAATTTATACAACCAACTAATTCGTTTGTTAGAAACAGGTTATATCATACGGGAATATACCCAAGTGTATGAAAATTTAACGCAACGCATTCCAATGCAGTATGTTTCGCGCGATTTCTATCGCTATTTTCCGTTTAGCCGAAGCAATCAAAACCATTTTTATTTAATAATGGTACGAATTTTCGAAATTATATCTTCGGTAATTGGCATAGCTGTCGGACTGGTATTTTTACCCTTAATTTTAATTGGAAATCTATTTGGAAACAGAGGAAAATTACTCTACACTCAAGAACGAGTAGGGAAGAATGGTATGGTGTTTAATATCGTTAAATTCAGAACTATGGTGAAAAATGCTGAAAAAGAAGGTGCTGTTTTTGCAACTACAAACGACAGTAGAATTACACCCTTTGGTAAATTTTTAAGAAAATCAAGAATGGATGAACTGCCTCAGTTTATTAATATTCTTAAAGGAGACATGGCAGTTATTGGGCCAAGACCTGAACGCCCTATTTTTGTAAACGAAATAGCCGAAAAAATGCCTTTTTATGAAACACGTCACGTTATCAAACCAGGATTAACCGGTTGGGCGCAAGTAAATTATTCCTACGGTGAAACAATTGAGGATAGCTTAATCAAGCTGCAATACGATTTATATTATATCAAACACCGAAGTCTTTTTCTGGATGTTAATATTATATTCAAAACCCTGGGAACGGTATTACTTTACAAAGGGCAGTAGTTTTAAAGGATTTCCTCCATACAATTTTAGTAGTATAAAGGCATTTGCAAGTATAAAAGGCAACAGGATTAACAAATGTGGTTTTGTAATCATTATGGTACTGTAAAGTAACAAAAGTACTAATAATGTAAGGTGTAATTTTTTCAGAAAAGTACCTTTTACAAAAGGAAGTAGAAGGAAAAGCGGATTAAATAATAAAGCATTATAATTCCAAAGCAATTCTTGGTGTTCCGAATAAAGACCGATTAAGCAAAGAAATACTCCTAAAATCCCACATATAAAAAGATAACTTACCAAAATCAAACGTTTGTTAAGTAAGAGTAACACAATTAAAAAGACTAGAACAGCATATATACTGTTTAAAAATGAAAATTGAGATGAAATCGGTGCACCTTGAACAATAATTGTTTTTTTTGAAACCAATGGTTTGCCCTCAAATTTTGCGTTATCCAAACTATGCAGTAATTCTACAGGTAAAAATAATTGGGAGGCATTTTGGTCGGTTTTAGCACCGAAAACAATATTAATTCCTAGTTTGTACCAAAAATAATTTTCGAAATAAGGATACAAAAGTTCTCGGTAACTAATAGTTTTATCATCTACTTTCTCAATGGTTTTTTTACCATATACACCATTGATTTTATCAGTTATCATAGTGGTACAATTCCTGTCGATAAATTTATAGGTGTAAAATTTTTGTTCAGAATTCAAGGATTGATTTAGCGCTTCGAATAGTTGTTGCTTTTTTGCTAATGGTAAGTTTAAGGTTTGTTCAATAACTTTTCTTCGATCTAATTGGTATTCAAAAACAAAATCGTCATAAGAAGTTGCATTTACAAAATACTGCAAATCACCTTTTACAAATTTGAAGTAAAAATTCTCAGTTCTGAAATCAAAATATCCGTAATTATAGACTACATCAAGTGCATTGTTGGAGTCTTTAATTCGCAATGCGGTATGTCCGAAGGTAGAGTACAATTCAGAACCTCTGTCGCAGGTAAAAACACTCACTTGAGTGTCAGGCGAAAGTTGTTGCCCGAATGAAAGCTCGGTTAAATTCAATAAAATCAGCGTTAATAATAATTTTTTAAGCATAATTTTTATCTAAAAATACTTAGGTCCACTTTAACAGAAAAGATATTTGAATACAAAGCAGCACTTTGATCTCCTAAATCGGTTAAAGCATAATCTACTTGAATGCCCTTATATTTAAAACCTAAGCCAATATTGGGTTGAAAATTCACTTTACTGGAACCATCAATTTGTACAACATTTTGAAAATTTCCTACGCCAGCTCGTAGAAAAACTAAATCGGTGTAACCAAACTCTAGTCCAAATGCTGGGTCAATACTCACAGCATCAGAAGCAAAAACATCATTGGTTCTGGCAAATTGCATGTTTAAGTTAACGGCTGCTAGAATGCTATAATCGTAATGCAAATCAAACTTTTTAGCAATCCCTAGTTGTGCTTTTGGTAGCGTAATTTCAGTACTTTCAGGTGGTTCTTGGTTTTGTCCCGCAACGGCATCTTTGATAGAGTTGTATTTGTCTTCATCAATTGCCCAAACATTATACGTTGTTGTAATGTCGCGAAGCATCAATCCGTAATGCCAATCGTTACTTTCGTATTGCAGTCCAAAATCAAAACCAAATCCCCAAGAACTGGCAAAATCCCCAATAACTCTGCGGATTACTTTTGCATTAACGCCATATTGTAAACCTTCAAAAAGTGTTGGACGTCTTGCATAAGAAAAAGTTAGACCGTAATCTGCTGTAGAAAATAAACTGATTCGGTTATAGTCAATATTCCCTTCGGAATCAATAAGTTGGGTGGTATTTAAGATGTCGTCTACTCCAAACCGAATTAAAGAAACTCCCCAAGCACTTCGGTCATCTATTTTTTTGGCGTAAGCCGCATAATCGTATTGGGCAATATTGGCAAAATAACTCGCATGCATCAGTGCGGCTTGACTGTCTTCAATTTGCAGAATTCCGGCCGGATTCCAATAGCCCGAATTCACATCACTACTAAAAGCGGTTACTGCATTCGACATTCCTAAGGCTGCTGCATCAACACCAATACTCATAAACTCATTCGAATATTTTCTAACGGATTGAGCATGAGTAATCAGGCCTGCAAAAAGCAGTAGAATAGCAATTGTTTTTTTCAAGGCAATTTTCTTTTTACAAATATCAAATAAAAATCTCTATTATAAAACGCAGAAAGCTTTAACTTATTGTATTAAATTTGTGAATCATTAAAAAATCTTTAAATCGAATGAATGTAAGAGCTCAGATCCCCAATTTATTTACGATGCTAAATCTGTTATCGGGTTGCGTGGCATTGGTTTTTTTGGCTAATCTTCATTTTGAAACTGCTTTTTATTTTGTTTGCCTTGGCATTTTCTTTGACTTTTTTGATGGATTCTTTGCCCGAAAATTTAATGTTGCCGGACCACTTGGTGTTCAACTTGATTCTTTAGCCGATATGGTTACTAGTGGAGTGGTTCCTGGGTTTGTGATGCTGAAGCTACTGCAGAACGAAGTGGTTTTTGGTGCAGAAAGTTACTTGCCTTATTTAGGTTTTGTAATAACCCTTGGTGCTTGTTACCGCTTAGCGAAATTTAATATAGATACGCGTCAATCGGACAGTTTTATTGGATTACCGACGCCTGCAAATGCATTGTTTATTATGAGTTTGCCCTTAATAATTTATGATTATCCAATTGCGATTATTACAGATTTAGTATCAAATCAATGGTTTTTATTGGCTATAACTTTTTTGAGTGCATTTGTTATGAATGCTGAAATTCCTTTATTTTCATTAAAGATTAAGGATTTTAGTTTTGCCAAATTCAAATTGCAGATTTTCTTTTTGGCGCTTTCAGTGCTGCTGCTCCTTACCCTGAAAATAGTAGCAGTTCCTTTGATTATAGCAATCTATGTTTTATTATCAATTTTAGACAACAAATTTAAGCTAACTAAAAAATAATATTTATTTCATTTTTTAATCAGATAAAAAATATATTTTTACAAAAATCTAATCTTTGAAAAATGAAAAAAATCTTATGCTTATTTGTTTTCGCAGCACTTTTTTTGAGCAGCTGTTCATCTAGCGATTCTTCAGGCAATTCTGCTTCAGGACCATTAGTAAAAACTATGTTTATTGATTATGCTAATCCAGTTGAAGATGATTACAATTTACTATTTACCTATTCGGGTGATAAGCTTATAAATGTCAAAGATTCTGGAGTTGTAATAGAACAATTTATTTATTCTGGCGATAAATTGACTAGAATAAATAGTGTAGAGGAAGGTACTTATATACTAATTGAATATACAGGAAATCAAGTTACTAAATTTACAGAGTATGATCCTGATTTTGATGAAGCAACTAAAACTGAAGTTACGTATTCTGGAAGTACTTTTACCAGAACAGTATATAACGGAGATTTGTCGAGTCAAACAAATTTAATTTACACTGAAGTTTGTACACTACAAAACGGAAATTTATCACAATTAATAAGAAATTCTTCAGGATTCTCAAGTACTGAAACCATTCTATATGATACTAAAAACAATCCTTTTAAAAACATAAGTAATTATGCTATTTTTCAAGTTTTAGATGTTGATATAGACGGCAATCTCAATAACGAAACAGACCTAAGTTCTGGAGGGAATCACGATACAGTATCTTATACTTATAATGCTGATAATTACCCTTTAACAGAGCTTACTTATAATGTTACAAGTGTTTTACGTGAAACAGTTAGTTATTCTTATTACTAAATCTTAAAATAATTAAAACAAAAAAGCTTCTCAATTGAGAAGCTTTTTTGTTTTAACTAAAATCTAATTTCTTTTTACGGAGCTCAAAGTTTTGACCGAGATAAACGCGACGTACCATTTCATCTTCAACTAATTCCTCAGGAATTCCGGCTTTTAAAATCCCACCTTCAAACATCAAGTAGGTTTTGTCTGTGATTGCTAAGGTTTCTTGAACGTTGTGGTCGGTGATTAAGATTCCGATATTTTTGTTTTTCAATTGGGCCACAATTTTTTGAATATCTTCTACTGCAACTGGGTCAACTCCGGCAAACGGCTCGTCTAATAAAATAAATTTTGGATCTGTTGCCAATGCACGTGCTATTTCAGTTCTACGACGTTCTCCACCTGAAAGTAAATCGCCGCGATTGGTTCTGATGTGCTCCAAACCAAATTCGGCAATTAAGCTTTCCATTTTAGCAATTTGTTCTTCTTTTGTGTGACGGGTTAATTGTAAAACACTTAGAATGTTATCCTCAATACTCAGTTTTCTGAAAACCGATGCTTCTTGTGCCAAATACCCAATACCATATTGTGCTCGTTTGTACATTGGGAATTCGGTAATGTCAATGTCATCCAAATAAATATTCCCCGAATTGGGTTTAACCAATCCTACAATCATATAAAATGAAGTAGTCTTTCCGGCGCCATTCGGACCCAATAGCCCAACAATTTCTCCTTGATTCACTTCTACAGAAATGCCTTTTACAACGCTTCTGCCCTTATAGGTTTTGACTAAATTTTCGGCTCTTAATTTCATTTTTACTGAATTTATTACAGTGTCAATTGGATACTGTTGCGCATTATATTTACTGCAAATAAACAAAATCCTTTTGCTTGATTGCTGGTTTTAACTCTAATTTTAGAATCTTATTTGGTTTCTTCCAAAGCTTCCCAAAACTCATAAGCTCTTCTTAAATGTGGAATTACAATTGTGCCACCAACTAAAGTAGCAATCCCCATAGCCTCCATCATTTCTTCTTTGGTAATGCCTTCCTTGTAACTGGTTTCCAAATGATACTTGATGCAGTCATCACATCGTAATACAGTTGAGGCAACTAATCCAAGCAGTTCTTTAGTCCTCACATCTAGAGCGCCTTCTGCGTAAGCGTTAGTATCTAAATTAAAAATTCGCTTTACTATTTTGTTGTTATCGGCTAATAATTTCTCGTTCATTTTAGCACGATACTCGTTAAATTCTTCAACTAACTTGCTCATTTTTCTTTTTATTTTTTTCTACAATTACAGAGATCCAAATACTGGCCTCATAAATTAATAACATAGGAACAGCAACAGTGACCTGACTTACAACATCAGGAGGCGTAACTATTGCTGCAATGATTAATACAATTACAATAGCATATTTTCTATACTTTCTTAAAAAAGCAGGTCCCACTAATCCGAGCTTAGTTAAGAAATAAATGATAACGGGCAATTCAAAAAACAAACCACTGGCTATGACAGCAGTTTTAACCATGCTAACATAAGAATCTATACTGAATTGATTTTTCACAATGCTGCTTATGCTAAATGTAGCCAAAAAATTTACTGACATTGGTACAATAACGTAGTATCCAAAAACTACCCCTAAAAAGAATAAAATAGACGCAACAAAAATGAAAATTTGAGCTCCTTTTCGTTCTTTATCGTAGAGCGCTGGACTAATAAATTTCCAAAATTCCCACAATATAAAAGGAAACGCAAGTATAAATCCTGTGGTGATACAAACCCAAACGAATATGTTAACCTGACCTTCCATTTCTGTATTTTGGATGATGAAATTCAGTTCAGTTATACAAATACTGTCGGCAAAACCAAGATAGTGAGAAGCATCACAAAAAAAACGATACGTAACAAAACTTGGATCAGTTGGGCCAAAAATTAAATCGGAAAAAATATAATCGGCGAAGAAATAGGATACAATTGCCATAACTAAAACTGCTGCCGAACTTCTTACCAACAACCATCTTAATTCTTCAAGATGATCTAAGAATGACATTTCGCCTTTTGGCTTTTTTGCTTGTTTTGCCATTATACGATACCTTCTTTTAAAATATCATGTAAATGTAAAACACCTTTGTAATCGCCATTATCTACTACAACTAGTTGCGTTATGGCAAAATCTTCCAGAATATTTAAAGCATCGCTAACCAATTCGGTAGATTTTATTGTTTTCGGATTTACGGTCATAATTTCTTTTGCAGTCAATCCTGAAATATTTTCTGTTTTGTTGAGCATTCTTCTAATGTCACCATCGGTTATGATTCCGATAACCTTTTCGTTTTCAATTACAGCAGTGACTCCCAAACGTTTTTCAGATATTTCAACAATCACATTTTTTACTGTCGAATCATGAGCTACACTCGGTTTATGAGTCGTATCAAGCATATCAACTACGCGCAGTAATAGTTTTTTACCCAAAGCACCACCGGGATGGTATTTGGCAAAATCTTGAGCGGTAAAGTTTTTCATTTCCATTAAACAAACGGCAATAGCGTCACCCATTACCAATTGGGCAGTTGTGCTGTTGGTTGGTGCCAAATTATTTGGACAAGCTTCAGCATCTACATAAGTATTCAAAACATAATCAGCTTCTTTTCCTAAAAAGGAAGTTGTATTTCCAGTAATCGCAATCAGTTTGTTGCCAAAGCGTTTTAATAACGGAACCAAAACTTTGATTTCAGGACTGTTGCCGCTTTTTGATATACAAATTACAACGTCACCTGGTTGTACCATTCCCAAATCGCCGTGAATCGCTTCTGATGCGTGCAGAAATAGAGATGGCGTTCCGGTTGAGTTTAATGTGGCTACAATTTTTTGCGCAATGATGGCACTTTTGCCAATTCCGGTAACAATTAAGCGGCCTTGAGAATTGTTTATGATTTCAACTGTTTTTACAAAGTTATCATCAAGCAAAGCAGCTAGTTTCGAGATAGATTCACTTTCAGATAAAATGGTTCTTTGTGCGGAAGCTAAAATGGACTCTTTATTTATCAAAATTGAAACGATATAAAATTTGTATGTATGAAAGAAAGTAGTATCTTTATGTTTGCAAATTTATGTAAAAATACGATTAACTAAGAATGAATTTAGACGAAATTGACATTCATAAAGAATTAAAAAAATATTTTGGTTTCAACCAATTTAAAGGATTACAAGAACAAGTCATAAGAAGTGTTGTAGCTCAAAAGAACACCTTCGTTATAATGCCTACTGGTGGCGGAAAGTCGTTATGTTATCAATTGCCTGCTTTGTTTCAAGAAGGAACAGCCATCGTAGTTTCTCCCTTAATTGCTTTAATGAAAAATCAAGTTGATGCCATCCGAAGTTTGTCTTCTGAAACAGGCATTGCCCACGTATTAAATTCTTCGTTAACCAAAACTGAAATTAATCAAGTTAAAAAAGACATCACCTCAGGTATTACGAAACTCTTGTATGTTGCACCGGAGTCTTTAACAAAAGACGAGTATGTCGAATTTCTGCAAAGCGTAAAAATATCTTTTGTTGCCATAGATGAAGCACATTGTATTTCAGAATGGGGACACGATTTCAGACCGGAATACCGAAATTTAAAATCAATTATTAAGCTTATTGGTGATGTTCCTGTTATTGGTTTAACTGCAACTGCCACACCAAAAGTGCAAGAAGACATTCTGAAGAATTTAGACATGTCCGATGCCAAAACATTTAAAGCATCGTTTAACCGTCCGAATTTATTTTACGAAGTACGCACCAAAACTAAAAATATAGAATCCGATATCATTCGGTTCATCAAACAACACAAAGGGAAATCTGGAATTATTTACTGCTTGAGCCGTAAAAAAGTCGAGGAAATTGCCGGAGTTTTGCAGGTTAACGGAATTTCAGCAGTTCCGTATCATGCTGGTTTAGATGCTAAAACCCGTGCCAAACATCAGGATATGTTTTTGATGGAAGATGTTGATGTTGTGGTTGCAACAATCGCATTTGGAATGGGAATTGATAAACCCGATGTTCGCTTTGTAATTCACCACGATATTCCAAAATCATTAGAAAGTTATTATCAAGAAACCGGACGTGGAGGAAGAGATGGTGGCGAGGGACATTGTCTAGCCTATTATTCGTATAAAGATGTTGAAAAACTAGAAAAATTCATGTCGGGCAAACCGGTAGCAGAACAAGAAATTGGTTTTGCTTTGTTGCAAGAAGTAGTTGCCTATGCCGAAACATCAATATCAAGACGTAAATTTTTATTGCATTATTTCGGAGAAGAGTTTGACTCAGAAACCGGAGAAGGTGCCGATATGGACGATAATGTTCGCAATCCAAAATCCAAAACAGAAGCTATAAATCAAGTGAAACTCCTTTTAGAGGTGGTTCGGGATACCAAGTATTTATACAAATCAAAAGAAATTTGCTACACACTCATCGGAAGAGTAAACGCAATGATCAAAGCCTATAGAACGGATTCACAACCATTTTTTGGTTCCGGAAAAGAATTTGAAGAGCGTTATTGGATGGCTTTGATTCGACAAGTATTGGTTGAAGGCTTTTTGTCTAAAGATATTGAAACCTACGGAATCTTAAAAGTATCTGAAAAAGGTCACGATTTCATTAAGAATCCGACGTCATTTATGATGTCTGAAGACCATGAATATAATGAGACAGAAGATGATGCGATAGTGACTGCTGCTAAATCGACTGGTACTGCAGATGAAGCTTTAATGAGTATGTTGCGCGACTTGCGTAAAAAAGTAGCCAAAAAATTAGCTGTGCCTCCTTTTGTTGTTTTTCAAGATCCCTCACTAGAAGATATGGCATTGAAATATCCTATTACTATTGATGAGTTGGGAAATGTTCATGGTGTTGGAGAAGGGAAAGCCAAAAAATACGGTAACGAATTTGTTGCACTAATAGCAAGATATGTAGCGGATAATGATATTATTCGTCCGGATGATTTGGTCGTAAAATCTACCGGTGCCAATTCGGCTAACAAACTCTACATTATTCAAAATATTGACAGAAAATTGTCTCTTGACGATATCGCCAAAGCTAAAGGAATGAACATGGATGCTTTACTCAAAGAAATGGAGCAAATTGTCTATTCAGGAACCAAATTAAATATTAGTTATTGGATTAACGATATTTTAGACGAAGACCAACAAGAAGAGATTCATGACTATTTCATGGATTCAGAATCAGATAAAATTGAAGATGCACTTAAAGAATTTGTCGGCGATTATGACATAGAAGAATTAAGATTAATGCGAATAAAATTTATAAGTGAAGTAGCAAACTAAAAAACGAAGTCACTATTTTTATTCAGTATATAATTCCCCACGATGTGGTTTCAAAGCATCACGAACCTGAATCATATTGTCCTCTGTTACCACCAAAAAAGCAAGGGCATGCATTTCGTTTTTTATTTCAAAACCACTAATGCTACCAATTAATTTTTGATGAATACTGTATTCTTTCAAATGCAATTCATGATGCTCTGCTGTTTTTGCAGCTGATGCTCCTCGGAAATCCCATATTAATTTTATTTGTCTCGACATGTACTTAAAATTTTAGATATCAATGTTGTATTGGTAAAAAATGGTACTTTTGTTCTGTCTAATAAAACAAAAACTCATGAGACAAAAGTACATCCTTTTTGTGTTGTTTTCCTTATTTGCTCTCAAAGGAAACTCCCAAAATAATTACGCTGTGAATCCAATTCCGTTTCAACCTTACTTGGGAACATTAGTCTCCTTAACTACGGCTGATGATTTATATTCACCCGCTATCAATCTTCCGTTTAGTTTTGATTTTTATGGTGTAACCTACAATCAAGTTGTTGTAAGCACCAACGGATATATCGATTTTAGAATTAGTCAAGCTGGTTTGTACTCTCCTTGGAATATTTCTCAAATTACAATACCCAATTCTGGATTCCTAGTAAAAAATTCTATTTTGGGATGTTATGAAGATTTAAATAACAGTTCTGCTTTCGGCTCTTTAACTTATGGCATATATGGTTCGGCTCCTTACAGAAAGTTTGTAGTTTATTTTAATAACCAACCTCATTTTGGTTGTAATAATACAGCACTAAGCTCTTTCCAAATGATTTTAAATGAAACATCTAATAGTGTAGATGTACAGTTAATTAACAGGCAGCAATGCGCAACTTGGCAAGGAGGAAGAGGCGTCGTGGGTTTGATTAACCTTGACGGAACTCAAGGAATTGCGCCACCAGGAAGAAATACTGGAAATTGGAATGCAAGTCAGGAAGCTTGGCGTTTCAGTCGAGCTGGATATTATCCAACGTATTCTTTTGTGCGTTGCGATGATAATTCAGATGGTTTTCAATCTTTTGATTTGACGGTTGCTGCCAATGACTTATCTCCAGTGAATTCTTCCGGTTTGGTTTTTTATGAAACCGCAACAGATGCTCAAGCACAAGCAAATCCAATTGTGAATATTAATTCTTATTTTAATATTTCAAATCCGCAAATTATTTACGCTAGTGGCAACGGCGCGATTAAGCCTCTAGTTTTAAGCGTTATTGATTGTGCCGTAGACGCTGATAATGACAGTGTGCCCTCTAATGCAGAAGATTTAAACGGCGATACCAATTTAGCAAATGATGATACTGATTTAGATGGAGTTCCAAATTATTTAGACAATGACGACGACGGGGATTTGGTTTTAAGCAATGTGGAATATGTTTTTGCGAAAACAAATAGTATTCAAGGAGCTATTTTACTTTTAGATACCGATAATGATGGTACTCCAAATTATTTGGATAACGATGATGATGGAGATGGTTTGTTAACTTGGAGAGAAGATTATAATCGAGATGGAAATCCAATCAATGATGATACGAATAGTAATGGGATTCCAGATTATCTTGAAGCTACGGTAACTTTGGGTGTGACTCCAGTAAATTTAAATTCTGACAGTATAAAAGTATTCCCAAATCCAGCAACAAATGAGCTAAATATTCAAAACGATACTGAGGATACTGCAGCTATAATAGAGATTTATGCTATTAGTGGCGCCAAAGTAAAATCGTTGAAAACTAATCAAGCACTAACTTCAATTGCTGTAGGAGATTTGCAAAGCGGTATTTATTTTGTAAAAGTCACCAGGAACAATCAAGTTGGAAACTATAAATTCATAAAAAACTAAACTAAAAACATAATATTAGAAAGGTTTGGCGAAAGCTGAACCTTTTTTATTTGAACTAACTTTCATTTGATTATTTTTGCCCAAAATAAATACAATGCCAACCGAACTCCAACTTCAAGTTTCTCCCGAAATAGCAGCAAATGAAAATTTGCTTTATGAATATGTGGCTAAATTGGTTCGCGTTTCTACTAAGTTAGTCTCTAAAGTTGTAATTCATAAACGTTCTATAGACGCGCGTCAAAAAGCGATAAAGGTCAATCTTAAAGTTTCTGTTTATTTAATAGATGAAAAATATACGGAACAAAAAATAACACTGCCTAACTACGAAAATGTATCCAACAAGCAAGAAATACTGATTGTTGGAGCCGGACCAGCCGGACTTTTCGCAGCATTACAATTAATAGAATTAGGTTTAAAACCAATAGTAATCGAGCGTGGAAAAGATGTTCGAGGTCGACGCCGTGATTTGAAAGCCATCAATGTAGATCATCTCGTCAATGAAGATTCTAATTATTGCTTTGGTGAAGGCGGAGCCGGAACGTATTCAGACGGAAAACTATACACACGTTCCAAAAAACGGGGTGATGTTGATAGAATTTTACAATTATTAGTCGGCTTTGGTGCTACACCTGATATTTTGGTCGAAGCGCATCCACACATAGGAACTAACAAATTACCTCAGATTATTCAAGACATTCGTGAGAAAATTATTGAGTGTGGAGGAAAAGTGCTTTTTGAAACTAGAGTTACAGATTTCGTGATTAAAAACAACGAAATTCAGGGTATTGTCACCCAAAATGGCGACTTAATTTCGGCAAACAAACTCATTTTAGCTACCGGGCATTCGGCACGTGATGTTTTTGAATTATTAGACAGAAAAAAAATCTTAATCGAAGCCAAACCATTTGCACTAGGTGTTCGCGCTGAACACCCACAAGAATTGATTGACAAAATTCAATACAGTTGCGATTATCGTGGCGACTATTTACCGCCAGCACCATATTCAATTGTTAAACAAGTAAATGGTCGTGGTATGTATTCTTTTTGCATGTGTCCTGGAGGTGTAATTGCGCCGTGTGCTACAAGTCCGGGCGAAGTAGTGACTAATGGTTGGTCGCCGTCAAAGCGTGACCAAGCGACAGCGAATTCCGGAATAGTAATCGAATTAAAGATGGAAGATTTCAAACCTTTTGCCAAATTTGGAGCTTTAGCCGGAATGGAATTCCAAAAAAGTATCGAACAGAAGGCATGGCATTTGGCTGGAGGTTCAAGCTTTAGCCAACAGGCGAAGCAAACTCAAAAAGTTCCAGCACAGCGAATGGTTGATTTTACCCAAAGTAAGGTCTCGTCATCTATCTCAAAAACATCTTATGTTCCAGGAACAACATCTGTAGAAATGGGACAGGTTTTTCCGCATTTTCTATCGCAAATCTTAAGAGAGGGCTTTACAGAATTTGGGAAATCAATGCGAGGCTATATGACTAATGAGGCCATATTGCATGCACCCGAAAGCCGAACATCTTCTCCAGTGCGAATTCCGAGAGATAATTTTACGTTAGAACATCCACAAATAAAAGGATTGTATCCTTGTGGTGAAGGTGCCGGATTTGCTGGTGGAATTATTTCTGCAGCCATTGATGGGGAAAAATGTGCACAAAAAATAGCAATTTTATTAAACCACTAAGTTTAGTAACAAACAAAAAGCCCACAAAATAATTAAATTTTGTGGGCTTTTTTTCTTACTGGTAGTACTTCAATTAATCATCTTTTATCGTGATGACAACTTCTTCCTCGAACTTGTACTCGCCTTTTTTATAAATTTCTTTATTAGGCAGTATAATTTCGTATGTATAAATGCCTTTAGGTAATACAAACAAGCATTCTTTACCGTCTTTTTGGATAACGAGTTCTTTTTTAACATCGTCTCCTTCCTCGTTTTTGCCTACTATCCTGAAAGTGATTTTTTCTACCAGTTTGTTTTTGACACAAACGCTTTCTATTACTTTGCTATCCTTATCACTGCTACCTTTGGCAACTTTAAAAATGGTTAACCCACTTAGTAGAAGTTCACCACCTTTGAGAACGGTTTGAAGATCAGATTGGGCAAAAGAGATTATAGGCAATAGGATTGCTATTGCTATGAGGGTTTTTAGTTTCATACGAATTGTTTTTTAAAACCCTAAACTATTAGTAGAGGTTTAGGGTTCGGTTATTTGTTAAAGACTTTCACAGGAAATATTCACACTGTTGCTGTTTGTTTTCTGTAAAAAGATGCATTATTATTCTGCAAAATAAGGAGACTTTGCCGAAGCACGGATTGTTATGAATAATATAAATTGAAACAAAACTCTAGTGACGATGGAGAGTTTCAAACAAATCAGATTCTGATATAATATTTTTTGTAGGGATTGATAAATCAATCGAACCCGAATCCATACTTATAGCTTTAAAAGTAACTAATGGAAGTTCTAATTGCATAATTAATCCTGATAAGCCTCCATAAGATTTTGGACCAAATGAAGTTTTAATTTTAGGACAAAACCATGCTACAACATTACAAACCTGAAAATTTTCTCCATCTCCATAGTTTTTTTTTAAAGTACCAAAGGCTTTTGTACACTCAAATCCGTTTATAAGTTTTTTTTCATATGAAACCATCCACTCGGTTCTACTAATTGAAAAGCAAATGTAATCTTTAAAGTTTTTAAACTTTTCATTTGTAGAATAAATAGTGTCGCAATGTACTCTATTATAATACACTTTACCTAACATATCAGCAATGTCTAAAACAACACTAGTATCTTCTTCTGATAAGGAATTTAAATTCATTGAAAATTTTGCTATAGAAGAATTATAATTTAAGTCAAAAGTTACTTGCTTTAATTTAGACTCTACATTTGAAATCAACCCAACATAATGAGTTTGATTGTTATCCTTATTTTTTTTTAACTCAATCCCATATGTAACACGATTAACTTTATCTTGACATAAAGCAATTTGCGTCAAAAGAAGAATAAAAGTAACCATTACTGTGCTATTTTTTTTCATTTTTAAGTCCTATTTTTCAACAATTCAATATATTCGGCTTCAGTAATTGTTTCACCTGTTGGTGCTAAAATTTTAACGTCTTTATCGAAGACCATTTTCTTGGCTACAATAACAGTATTTCCATCTTGAAATTCTAATATTAAACCTGGTAATCCTCCATATCCTTTAGGTCCATATGAGTAAGGAATATCAGGGCAATACCAAACAATCAAATCTTTTTCAAAATCGCCAACACCATTGTTATATTTTATAGTTGTAGTAGCTTTATAACATAAAAAACCTTGAATTTTTTTGGATTCTTCATGGAGTTTCCAATCAGTATTTAAATCTCTTTTAAAAATTATTTTTCCAAGTGTATAATCGTCTACTGAGTCAAAGACAGTAATCTCATTCATTTTTCTATAGTAAATCCCATGAATGCCTGAAAACGCAAAGCTAAATGAAATATTAACATTGTCAGTATCTGGAGTATTAGAATAAAAGTTCATTTCTTCGTTGTTAAAATTCAAAATGTAGCTGACATAACCCGCATTATCTTTTGCCTTTTTGTAATAACCTGCTAATTCTCCTTCATCTAATGCTTTATCATCAGCAATATTTAATGAATATTCAACATGGCCAGACGATACCTGACCATTTGTAAAATTAAAGATAAGAAGAAGGTTTGATAATATAATAAATTTTTTCATTTTGTTGATTTTTAGTGATTATTGTTGTATGTTTTTAGTAACTCTTTTACATTCAGCTTCAGCAGCGTTCGCAATAGAACTTGCATCAATAACAGAATAGTGGCGATTGATACAATATCTATATACATCATCTCCTATTATTTGACATTTTGTTCTTATATCAGCAAATTCTGCTTTATTTTTTTTTGTTTCATTAGACTTTTTATTCTCATATTGCTTTGTTGTATTAGCAAAAATTGAAGCACTTGAGAATAACATTACGCATAAAATGGTTTTCATATCGTTTAATTTTATGTTAACAAAGTGATCCTACACGACTTTTTACCTCAGCTGCATCATATCCTAAACAAGCAATTAACGCAGCGAATGCTATGCAACTTGCTTGGTCTGGTGACAATCCTTGGTTTAATGCGTATATTCTTGTGCTACCCCAAATGCCCTCACAACGAACTGTTGCAGCTTCTGTCGCCAACTCTTTAAAGTTTTTAGCATTTTTTGTTTTGTTTTCATTAATCGTGTTAGCGGATGAAACACAACTAAAAACTATCCCAGAGATAGTTGTAAAAATTAATTTTTTCATTTTTAAATCGTTGTTTTAATAATCTGACCTGAGGTTTCAGGTTTTTTTCAGATTATGATTAATAAAATAATTGTTTTGTACCAAATAATTCTCGAGATATTTTGATGATGTAAAATTGCGTAGAAATGGTTAGTAACCCTAACATTAAACTACTAATTATAAGTCAGTTACTTTTAATTTTAAAAAGTTTTCTTTTAAAATAAAATAAAATAAAATAAAATAAAATAAAATAAAATTATACTACTTTAGCTATAATAATTTATTGCTTTGCGGGATTAAAATTTTATAAATTAACTGTATAAAATGTTTAAAAGCCATGACAACAGGAACAAAAATTAGCAACTTGCGGGTTGCAAAAAGATGGTCTCAAACAGAAGTGGGATTTTTTGTGGGCGTTAGCCAAACTTCTATTGCAAATTGGGAAAAAGGTAAAAGTCTCAAACATTCGTATTTGAAAAAATTAGCAGAAGTTCTTGATGTAACTGTTGATTATTTAGTGGATGAATCGCAACAAAAAAGTCAAAAAGTTAAGAAAAAAAAAGAAAAAAAGAATAGTTTTAAGATTATTATCAAAGCACCTAATTATTTGTTGGATGATGTGAAAAAGAAAATTAGTAACTTTTGAAATATTTTATAAAACAAAATATTTTGTATTGTAATTTTCAAATAACGTTCTACTCTCTCTTATCATTACAGGTTTACAGACGCAAATAAGCAACAGTTTTTTTGAACGTTTAGTTAATCATCTTGGCTGCATTTAGTAATAATGAACGTTATAAATAATCAAAAACATACAACCTTTGACAAAGTATAAAAAGTCAAATACATTATAAAATAAATGACTTCTTCTTAACTATATCGTTTTCGTTCATTTCTTTCTATAAAAGTCTATCGATGGTTTTACAAGAAATAGTAATTTTATAA
This sequence comes from Flavobacteriales bacterium, assembly GCA_038202695.1. Classification (GTDB taxonomy): domain Bacteria; phylum Bacteroidota; class Bacteroidia; order Flavobacteriales; family Flavobacteriaceae; genus Flavobacterium. The sequence continues at coordinate 567 of JBBRET010000023.1, read as the reverse complement.
AAAATCAATTTTTATGAATACTATTCCAGCCGAATTTCAAATCACCAATTTATTACACCAAGACACTTATTTAGTTGATGGTCAACTAAAAAAATGGACAGGAGAAACCTCTTCTGTTTATTCTACTATTTCTTCCACCGAAAATTATGCACCAACATTATTGGGTTCGATACCAACAATGGGAGAAGCTGTCGCCGATGAAGTTGTCAAATCCGCTGTTGCCGCTTATGATAATGGTCAAGGATTGTGGCCAACAATGAAAGTCATTGACCGTATTAAATGCATGGAAAATTTTGTTACTCAAATGAAAGCCACGCGAAGCGAAGTTGTTAAATATTTGATGTGGGAAATTGGAAAATCGTTAGGCGACTCAGAAAAGGAATTTGACAGAACAGTCGAATACATTTATGACACCATTGAAGACTACAAACAATTAGACAGAAATAATGCACGGTTTACCAAAAGTCAAGGTGTGAACGCAATGGTTCGTCGCGGACCATTAGGCGTTGTGTTGTGTCTTGGACCTTATAATTATCCTTTGAATGAAACTTTTTCATTGTTAATTCC
>JBBRET010000022.1:0-43310 GCA_038202695.1 Flavobacteriales bacterium | reverse complement strand
GTAAAATGAAAATGTTGCTCTTTTTTTTTATGCAATACTGTTTGGGCGAGAAGTTTATCCCGATGAAAATCGGGAAGCCCAAGAGAGGGAGCAGCGTAAAAGAGTAACATGAAAATGTTGCTCTTTTTTTATTTTGATTAGCACGGCTTATAATTTTAAATCTAAGCTAAATTCTTCATTAGGCTCATTAACCAAAAATCAAATCTTTTTTGTCATTGAACCCTTTTATTTTATGTTAGAACTACAAATAATTTGAGTTACTTAAATAACCTTCTGCAAATTCAAGATTAAAGATTAAGTCCGTTTCAGAACTGGTTTAGCTTGCATAATTGTTTGTAATTTCTAATAAAATAATAAATGCTAAAGGAATGCATTTACACTTTTAACTTACGTTATCAACAAAAAAATAACCGCCAAAACCCACACCAATTTTTATCTTTATTAAAATCAAAAAAACTTTGGCAAAATATTTAAAGCAAAAAAAAGGAAAATGAGTACCAACTGCAAAAGACAGACAGAAAAATAAGTTTTATTGAAAAAAAAATATGCTCGTAAGGGTAGCACGTTACAAGTAGTAGCTTTTCTCTCTGATCGTGGCGGTAAAAATGGGGAAACGCAGACAAACGTACTAAAAGCAATAGCCCGTAAGGCTTCAAAAGCAATTGAAATAGATGGCTTGGGAGTGCTAATCAAATATCAAATTAAAAAAGAGGTTTTGGAACTTGAAAAACAATTGCTCGAATCAAAATTGCAAAATTTAACGAAAGTCCTAGTAAGTGTTGGAGATTTAAAATGATACTGTAAGAACCAGATTAAAATTTTATACTTGTTTATTATCCGATATGTTTGGCCGCGAGATTTAGCGAGTAACTGAATAGTAACATTCAAAAATATGTATCAGGAACCAGTCGATAACAAATTTATTGAAGGTTATCCAGTGCACCTTATTGATCAAGACCTCATAAAGAACTAGAAATTATAAATAACTACTTTAATACAATTACAAACAACTATTATCAGGTCTATTTTATGAACAATTCTTCTACAAGTGGTTCTAATTGGATTTCAACTTTAGAAGTCGACAAAAAATCACGATACCATTTTCCTGAATTTTTAATTGTCCGTTTTTGAGTGTCATAATCAATATGGATTAATCCAAATCGTTGCTTATACCCTTCTGCCCACTCAAAATTATCGGTCAAAGACCACACAAAATAACCTGTTAGTTTTGCACAACTTCTCTTGGCACGTAGCACCTGTTCTAAATATGATTTGATGAAATGAGTCCGGTTATCATCTTGCACTTCTCCGGCAACTACTTCATCCGGAAAGGAGGCTCCGTTTTCAGTTACCATTATTTTTTTTACCCCTTCATACTCATTAAATTTGGCAATCATTTGAAAAATAGCTTCCGGATAGACTTCCCAATCCATGGCAGTATAAAAGACTTTTCGTTTATCGGCCGGAATAATTTTGGCATTCAAATGTGGTGTAAAAATAGTATGGGCAACCACCTCTCGCGTATAGTTTTGTATGCCAATAAAATCAAATGTAACTTTCATTAGTTCGGAGTCGCCTTCTAGAATATAATTTTTTACTTTTTTTAAAAATGGCAAATCATCTGTTGGATACCCCATTCCTAAAGACGGCTCTATAAACAAGCGATTGAGTAAGGCATCTACCCTTTTAGCAGCAATAGTATCTTTGCGAGAAAGCGAGTTAGGTGTGATATAAGAACATGAAAACGTACTGCCAACAATTGCTTTCGGACAAATGTCTTTAATAGTGCTGTAACCAATGGACTGACAAAGGACCGCATGATGCATAGCAGGTATAAAGTTTTTAAATCCTTTTTTGCCTGGTGCATGCAATCCCAAAAAATAACCTGCACCCGTAAATACCATTGGCTCGTTGAGTACCATCCAATAGGTTACTTTATTTTTGAAGGCCGCCACACAAACGGTTACATAATCTCGAAACCAATCTAAAATATCCCGATTAGACCATCCCCCTTTTATTTCTAACTCTTGTGGCAAGTCCCAATGGTATAGTGTTACATAAGGAGTTATGCCATTTGCCAAACAATAGTCTATTATTTTATGATAAAAGTCGAGCCCAGCTTGATTAATTTTGCCTGTACCATCGGGTATGATTCTCGACCAAGATAAAGAGAATCTGAAATTGGGAATCCCCAATTGTTTGATTAAATCAATGTCTTGTTTGTAATTGTTATAGAAATCAGAAGCTTTAAAGTGGGTGTCATTATTTAATATTTTATTCTTTTGCGTAACAAACACATCCCATATTGAGGTGCCTTTTCCGTGGATATTGTGTGCGCCCTCCGTTTGCAAAGCAGAGGTGGAAACACCCCAAATAAAATCAGCTCCGAAATCATTTTTAGTAAAACTTGTAGTTGTCATGGTTTATTGAAATAAAGAATAATGATCCGACTCATAATTAGCGTCTAATTTTTGTTTTCCGGCATGGATTTCTACAATTAGGTCAATTATTTTTTGTGTGTTATCAGCATAATCTACAGTGACAATCGTATCGTCCATAATCCACGCTTTTAGTAATGGGATGGTATCTGAATTGAACTTTTTAAGTACTGGAACTCCCAACGACTTCAGCATTTCAGCATTATAATACTGTTCTAGTTGCTTTTTCATTGGGACTACCAATAATTTCTTTTTCAAAAATAAGGCTTCGCTTGCTGTCCCAAAACCAGCATTGCAGAAAACTCCTTTTGAGGCCGCCATACTTTTTAAGAATTGGTCTCCGTTGATGGGCTTAATTATGATGTTCTTTACTCTCTTTTCTTTTTTGTTGTGTTTAGAAAATACTTGCCACTGCACATTTTCTATTTTCTTTAGTCGTTTTATGATTTGCTCATCGCTAAATGAAGGAAGGTAAACCGTATAATGTCCTTCGTTAGTTGGAATCAATTCTCGTACTGCTTTGCGAATAATCGGTGTAAATACATTAGCATCCAAACTCTTGAAATGAAAACCATAATTATAAGTTGTTGGCGCATAATTTTGAAGGACTAATCGTCCGATAAGATCGCTTTTTTTAGGTTTGGGTGCTAACGAATGTAGGGTGGCCACTTGATTGCTAAACCCAATGCAAACCCTTTTGGCTTTAATGGCAGCCCAACAGGAAACGGGTTCAAAATCGCTGATAATTAAGTCGTATTCTTTAACGTTCAACTTTTTAATTTCTTTAAGAAGCTTAATAGAGTTGAGCTTTACAAAAGTTTTCCAAAAATCAACACCCCCTTTTTTTCCAAAGATAAACGACATTCCATTGAACTTATATTTCACTTTAAAAGGCAACTCAATATCTGATTGAATACCACTAACCAAAATGTCTAAGTCTCCTTTTTTTTCTAAATAAGGGATGATTTCCATAGCTCTAGTGATGTGACCGTTTCCGGTTCCTTGTATGGCGTATAGTATTTTCATTTCGAAAAATTAAGGGTTGTAACAATGTGTTTTTCTTTTAAGAAGCCACCAAGCATTTGGTTAAAAACTGCCTGATTGTCTAATAAAATAAGCTCATCATCAGTTTCTTCATGGACCTCAATAAAATGAATCGGGTTGTATTTAAATAGCGTCCAAGCTTTATCATTGTACTCTAAGGCTGTTAGATTTTCTATCCAGTCACCCGAGTTTAAGTACTGCACTTGTCCATGCTCTGTAGTAATGGTTTTCATTTCAGGATGGTGAATGTGTCCGCAGAGTACATAATCATACCCATTTGAAATAGCAATATCAGCCGTAGTTTTTTCGAAGTTATTGACGAATTTAACTGCTTCTTTGACACTATTTTTGATGTTTTTAGATAGTGATATTTTACCTTTCCCCATTTTAACTGAAAACCAATTGCACAATGCATTAATTAAAATCAGTAAGTCATATCCATGTGATCCCAATCGAGTCAACCATTTAGAATGCTGCATCGTGACATCAAATACATCACCATGAAAAATCCAAGTTTTTTTTCCATCTAAATCTAATAGCAATTTGTTTTCTATAGTAAGATTCCCCATTTTGAAGCCGGCGAACTTTCTGAGCATCTCATCGTGATTGCCTGTGATGTAGTAGACTTTGACACCTTTACTAACCCAATTCATGATTTTATGAATGACCTGCATATGTGATTTAGGCCAATACCGTTTACTGAACTGCCACATGTCAATAATGTCACCATTCAGAATAATTACTTTGGGTTTGATGCTGTTCAAATAGTTTAAAAGTTCTTTGCTTTGACAGCCGTAAGTTCCCAAATGGATGTCAGACAGTACTAACAAATCAATTTTTCGCTTCTTTGTTTTTTTATTTTTTGACATGGCAAATGGGTTTATGGGTACTAAAAGAATTTAGTACTTCGGTTACTGTTGATGCTAAAATAAAGGTTGTTTTTTTGGGGCAAGAAGCTAAACGAGCGTTCTGGGGTCTACTCATTGCAGTAAGGGCAGAAAAAAATAGCCATGAATTTTTCAATACTAGTGCCTAACTTGCAATCTGTTTTACATACAAGTCTAAAACAAATATACCCTTAGCATGTAAAGCATTGATTACTGTATCGTTAAATTTGGGTTAATGTTTGGTGCGCAATAAATAGCGGTATCAAGCAGCAATTCAAAATTCCGAAGGATGCTATTAAAGTTCTAATTCAAGATTAAAGTTTAAGTCCATTTCAGAAAAGGTTTTTTTGCATAAAGTTGTTGACTTGTGCTAAAATAAAAAACACTCTTATTAAAAAAAAGTAAATAAAACGTTTGCTTTTCAACAAAAACTGAACGCCTTTTTAGCAGTCATTAAAACAAAAAAAAGAGCAACACTACTGTTGCTCTTTTGGGCATAAATTGGTTTTGTGGTATTAATTAGTTGGTTTTATTGTACTCTGTTGATGTATATCCAGCCAGTTTTTGCGGGCAAGTCTTGAAAATTAATGACATAAAAATAAGTTCCGTCTGGCAGTTCATCACCTTTGTCTGATTGTCCATACCACTCGTTATTATAATTGGCTTTTCCATAGACCTTAAGGCCATGACGGTTAAATATTTTTAAATCGGAAACATTATATCCTGCAAGGTCAAAGGCATCATTGAGTCCGTCATTGTTGGCTGAAATCCCTTTTTGGATGTCACATAAAGTACTGAGGACATTAATATCGGCATCATTACTACAACCGTTTTGGGTCACGACTAATGAATAAAGCCCCGGAGTGGTTATGACTACCGAAGCATCAGTACCTATTGGAGCGTTTAACGGATTAGACCAAGCATAAGTTGAACCTGCAGGATTGGTTTGCAGCGCACTCAAAGTATAAGCCCCATTACATCCTCCTGAAAGGGTAAATTGTGGTAGTGGATTTACTTGCACCGAAATCGTTCCATTCCCAGCACATTGTCCAGCTGTTGGTACAAATGTGTACGTTGTGGTTGCAGTATTGTTGAAAGCAGGGGACCAAATTCCGGTAAAGCCGTTATTAGATGTGGTTGGCAAAGCAATAGGGGTATCACCAGCACATAATGGTACAACCGCATTAAAAGTTGGTGTTATAATTTGATTGACTGAGATGGTTAGAGTTGCTGTTGCGGCACATTGACCGGCTGTTGGGACAAACGTGTATGTTGTGGTTGCGGTATTGTTTAGAGCGGGTGACCAAATTCCGGTAAAGCCGTTATTAGCTGTGGTGGGCAAAGCTGTTAAAACGTCACCTGAACAAATAGGCGCCACCGCAGTAAATGTTGGGGTTACGAGCTGATTTACGATTATTTGTAAAATCGCTGTGTTGGTACAGATTACACTATTTGGTGTAAAGGTGTACGTTGTAGTTGCTGTGTTGTTTAATGCAGGTGACCAACTACCGCTGATTCCGTTATTAGAAATTGTGGGCAAAGCTGATAAGGCATCGCCTGTACAAATGGGTGCTACTGCAGTAAATGTTGGCGTTGTAGATGGTGTTACGGTTACAGTTACGGTTTTTTGATAAATACAGGTTACGGCTTCTTTTAATGAAATATCATCTAGCGCAAAATCATTTCCGTTTGACGAAGACTCTCTATTATAAATGCAGATGTCTGCCGTGGTATTGGAACCTGAATTCCACGTAAACGAATTTAACGTCCAAACACAAGTACTTACTGGAGCGGTTATCGGAGCTCCCAAGGAAACACCATTTATTGTAGCTTCTAAGCGGGCACGCGGACCAGAGGAAACATTGGCTACGTAATACGAAAAAGTATAGCTTGTATTTGGCAGTACTGTAATCGAACTAGAGTTGCACCAAACTTTAACATTACCTGTTCCGTCAGTCGCTCCGTCAAACACCAGCATAAAGCCTGTTCCAGTGGTGTGATCTCCACAAGAAGAAAAAGGAGTAAACCAGTCCGCAGGATTCGTTACAAGACTGTAAGACGTTTGCACACCAAATGGATTGGGATTATCTACCTGAGTATATTCAGAAGTAAATCCGTTAATTCCTGAAGAAAAATCGCCATTAACTACTAAATTGTTTGGAGAGGAAGGTGCGCCAGAAGTAACTGTATACGTTGTAGTAACGGCAGGACTGACGGTTTGCGTTGCACTTGTCGGGTTGACAATAGAGCTGTCGGCTGGAATTGCAGACCAATTGTAAGTGTTCAGTCCACCACTCACCGTTAATTGGGTAGATTGTCCAGAACAAATTGAAACAGGACTACTTACCACCAGATCATTTGGTGCAGTTAATACGATATTCGATTGCATGTAGCTTTGACCTTGTGAATCTGATACAGAAATTGTATAGGTTCCGGCCGGTAAATTAGTAAAGTTCCCATTGGCGTTGGTTTGGGTAACGGTACCTGTTAAATTATAGCTGCCATACGGTAAAAAACCACCCGATAAACTCACTGAAATAGTGCCATCAGTAGTGGTTGGACAACTGGGGTTGGTGTTCACATAGCTCCCAACAAGTGGAAGTGCGCCTGGCGTTATTGAAAAATCATCTACTGCAAAATCATTTCCAATATCGGAAACGCTCATTGTTTTTAAACGAATCACAACATTGGTGTTTGTTGCTACAAAAGAATAACTAACTTGTTGCCAACCGTCTGCAGGTAATGGAGCCAATCGAGTTAAGTTTATTGGGTTAATATTGTTGGCATTTACAAAAAAAGCTTCGATATTAGTTCTGGTTGCATCCGTAGTAACCAAATTGGAAACTGATTTAACCCAGTAACTAAAAACATACGAAACGCCGACTGTAAATCCGGGAATTGCACCACCTGTACTTCCTGTAGTCCAAAAAAATCTATTAGGCGTCGTTCCACCGTCAAAAACCAACATTCTGCCCGTTCCTGTGGTATGGTCTCCTCCTGAAATAAAAGTCGAATTCATTAGTGACGGATTCGTAGTTCGGGCATAAAAACCAGGATTGCTGTTGCCCGTTAGGGGATTAATTAACGTATAATTGGTAACTAAAAACCCTACGCCACTTCCGCCAGTTTCAAAATCACCATTTGTTAGGATTTGGGCATTTAAAAAAGTACTGCCTAGTACTAGTAAAAACATCGAGAAATATGTTTTTTTTATAGAAGTTAATTTTTGTTCTTTCATAATGATTTCAAATAATTTATAAAAATAACTCTTTTTTTTTACAGATTTAGAAGTTTTGTGTTATAGAAACTATACAATTCGTTATTTGTTTAGCGTATTGGTACTTTATAATAATGGGGTGCTATTCAAAGTTGCTAAGCACAAGGCTTGATTTTATTTTGTTTTATTGTTGTAGTAATGTTAGGGTAACTTTGTAGCTATTGGCATGTAAATTTGTAAAAATTGTGCCTAAAAATAAACTGAAAAAGCAGCTCGTGCCTAGTTTTGCCCATTGTTTACTATTTCAGGAGGCGTTGGATTTAATCCTTTCAAACCTCCTTATTTATTCACTACTCCAGGATCGTTGGCGTATTCACTAATAGGCGATTTATTTAAAGCATCAAGAGTAGATTATTTTGAAGTTTTGATGACACAGCGTGATGCCTTAGAATCAAAATTAGAATTGGTTGAAGCGAAAAAGCAACAATTCAATGCCGCAACCAATGTGTACAGAGCATTAGGCGGCGGCTGGAATTAAATTTGAGATTTAGTTTTTTGTTAAGAGAGAGGTCTTAGGGCCTCTTTTTTTATTACTAATCCTATTATAATTCCCAAAAAAACAATCTAAATACTTCTATCCTATCTATATTCTTTGTCAATTGCTTTAGCCAATTCGATATCTTTTTCAGTCACACCCGAAGCATCATGTGTGGTTAACGCAATAGTAACTTTGTTGTAACTATTACTCCAGTCGGGATGGTGTTTGTAAATTTCAGCATAGAATGCAATTTTTGTCATAAAGCAAAAAGCAGTCTTAAAATCAGGAAAAGAGAAATCTTTTTGAATAGCGTTGTTTTGAAATGTCCAATTAGCTACTAAGCTATTGATTTCTTGTTGCGTTAGTATTTTCATTCTGTTGACTAGTATTAGTATTAATTAGTAAATAATTATTTATCGACATGTTTTACAACTTAAATCTTATTACACCACGCAAGCATCTTGTAAAAATTAGTGCAACACCTTACAAGGTTTTAAATGCTTACTATGTTTTAAAAGTTTGTTGTGATTAAAAATTCATAGCTCATTAAAACTTGTCCCGCCCACCAAAAAAACCGTTCGGATTTATACACTCTTAATCACATAAGTCACAATTCCCCAAATGATTAATTCATTGCTTTCGGTGACTTTTATGGGCTGGAATTCTTTGTTTTCGGGCATGAGATAAATGCCGTCTTTTTTAATCGCAATGCGTTTCACGGTGAATTCACTATCAATACAGCACACGGCAATTTTATTATTTATAGGTTCCAAACTTCGGTCGATAACCATGATATCGCCATCGTCAATTCCGGCGCCAATCATAGAAGTTCCGCTAGCTTTAGCATAAAAAGTAGCTTCTCGATTTTTAACTAACACATTGTCTAAACTAATTTTACTTTCATCAAAATCGGCTGCGGGAGATGGAAAACCGGCTTTAATTCCACTGGGGAAATACGGAAGCTTTTGGTTGTTTTCCAAATCAGGAATAAAAAAGGTAAGGTTGCTTTTTATCGACATGGGATTTCGAGAATTTCTTTAAAGTTGGTGGTGTATTTTCTAGACAAATGGTCTTGCTTCATTTTCCACGTTTTTTGCAAATCCTGATTGCCTAAACGTATTTTGCGTTCGCCCGTTTTCTTGTGATAGGCATCTATAACTTGCATGAGTTTCAAATGTTTCGGATTTTCTTCTTCAAACAAATGGAACTGCTTTTGGTTTTCGGGAATAATTTGGGTAACAATAACGCCTGCTTTTTTATAAATTTCGCCTTCTTCAAACATTATTTTTAGCATTTTTATGGCTGCGTTACTAATGGTAATCGAGGAATTACTAGCAAAAGGCAAGGTTTCCATTTTATAAAAATTATAGCGCTGCGTCTCGACTTTGTACTTGTCTTTACGCAAGTAGACCATGATGCCATAACAGCAAGAGTTTTGTTTGCGTAGCTTTTCGGCACAAACCGTGGCAAAGGTTGAAACGCGTTCTGTCATTTCGTTAAGCGTAGTAATGTTTCCGGCAAAACTTCGGGTAATGGCGATGGTTTTTTTGTCTTTTGGCTCTTCCATTTCCAATACCGATTTGCCTTCCAATTCATATTTCAAACGAAGGCCAACAACGCCCATGGTGGTTTTGATAAACGATTCGTTATGTGGTAGCGTGAAATCATACGCCGTATGAATATTCTTGGCTTGCATCTTTTTGGTCAGCCGAAAACCAATGCCCCAAACGTCTTCAATTTTGGTCCATTTTAATGCCTTAATTCGTTTTTCTTGGGTATCAATGACATATACGCCTTGGGTTCGTTCTTGGTATTTTTTAGCAATTTTATTGGCTACTTTAGCTAACGCTTTGGTTTCGGCAAATCCAATACAAACTGGGATACTCAACCATTTTTGGGTTCGATTTTTAATTTGCAAACCATAGCCGTGATAATCTTTGATTTTCATACCATCAAAGTTGAGAAATGCTTCATCAATGCTGTACACTTCGACATGTGGCGTAAACGCTTCTAGGAGTTTCATCACGCGACCACTCAAATCGCCATACAAAGCATAATTAGAAGAGAATACCTGAATGTTTTGCTGTTTTATTTGTGCTCTTATTTTGAATTCGGGTGCGCCCATTGGAATCCCCAAATTCTTAGCTTCGTAACTTCTAGAAATCACACAGCCGTCGTTATTAGACAAAATCACAATCGGTTTTCCGTTCAGTTGTGGCTGAAAAACACGTTCGCACGAAGCATAAAAATTATTACAATCGACTAAAGCATACATTTGGTAAATTTACGCAATAACGGATTGTTTTTTAGTGTTGTTGATAAATAAAAAACCGGTCAAGAGTACTCTTGACCGGTTTTAAAAAGTGTGTTTTTTGAATTCTTAAAAATCGTTTAGCATTTTTGAAATCTCATCTAATTTTGGTGTTAAAATAATTTCGATTCTACGGTTTTTAGCTTTGCCTTCTGGGGAATCGTTACTCATAATGGGAGCAAATTCGCCACGACCAGCAGCAGTTAAATTTTGTTTTCTAATACCACCGTTTTCAGCTAAAATGTTCACGATAGCAGTAGCTCTTTTGGTAGACAAATCCCAGTTGCTTTCGATACCGCCACCAATATTTCCTAAGATTTTATCGTTATCTGTATGCCCTTCAATAAGTACTGTAATGTCTGGATTTTGTGCCAATACTTTACCAACCTCAACCACCGCTCTTCTGCCCTCTAAACCTACAGCCCAGCTTCCGGTTTGGAACAGTAATTTGTTTTCCATCGACACGTATACTTTACCATTTTTCTGCTCCACCGTCAACCCTTTTCCCTCAAAAGCATTCAGTGCTTTTGACAGCGTGTCTTTTAGTTTTTTCATGGCGGCATCTTTGGCGGCAATCATGCTTTCTAATTCATTCAAACGTTTGGTATTAAAGGCTAGTTCGCTGTTCAATTTATTTAATCGGTCTTGTTCAGCAGCCAATGTTGTTTCTTTAGCATCTAATTGTGCCAATAGCTCCCGATTTTTTGCCATATTGGTTGCCAATGCATCGTTACTGTTTCGTTCGAGCGCCGCATAAGAATCTTGTAATGTTTTTAAATTGTTACTCGTTGCAGTGCAATCGGCCTGAAGCTTGGCTTTCTCTGCTTTGAGTGCCTCAAGTTCAGCAGTCAGCGATTTATTAACCGAATCAAATTCGGCATTAGCCTTATGTAATTCATCGGTTTCATCTTGCAAAAAACGATTCTCTTTCTTTAAATCGGTGTACTTGTTTTCTAAATCGTTGTAGATTTTTTTTGACACACACGAAGTCATCAAACTCAATATGGCTAAGCCAAAAATTATTCTTTTTGTCATTTTATATTTTTCAACTATGTTTTTAATACAATTTTTATGATTCGTAATTTATTCCGCTGCGCTCCATACAGTTCGCGCAATGCGCTCGGGTCGTAATCCGCAATTCTTTAATCAATTTCCACCAAAATTGGGCAATGGTCAGAATGTTTGGCTTCGGGCAAAATTACGGCTCGGCTAAGTCGGTCTTTCAGATTTTCGCTTACCAAATTGTAATCAATACGCCAACCTTTGTTATTGCCTCTAGCTCCAGCGCGGTAACTCCACCAGCTGTAATTATGCGGTTCTTTATTGAAATGGCGGAAGCTATCAATGAATCCCGATTTCATAAATTTATCCAACCAAGCACGTTCTTCGGGCAGAAATCCCGATACCGTTCGGTTTCGAATTGGATCGTGAATGTCAATTTCTTCATGGCAAATATTATAATCGCCACATATAATTAGGTTCGGAATCTCTTTTTTCAATGCATCAATATAATTCTGAAAATCGTGCATGTATTTGAACTTGTGATCCAAACGGTCCAAATTGGTTCCAGAAGGCAAATACAAACTCATCACTGAAATCCCATCAAAATCGGCTCTAAGGTTTCTGCCTTCAAAATCCATGTGCGTCACTTCAGTACCGTGAACTACTTTATTGGGTTTTGTTTTGGATAAAATAGCTACGCCGCTGTAGCCTTTTTTTTGTGCCGAAAAATAATATTGATACGGATATCCGGCTGCCGTGATGGCTTCGGTTGGAATTTGATCTTCGGTGGCTTTGATTTCCTGAAGGCAAATTACATCCGGATTTGCTTGCTGTATCCAATCTAAAAATCCTTTGGTAATGGCTGCTCTGATACCATTAACGTTGTAAGAAATGATTCTCATGAAGTGCGAGTAATAGTTTTTTCAAATGTAGTTAAAAACATAAACATTTAAAATCCAAAATCAATAATAAAATTTTAATCTGTTGTTGGTGATTTCTACATTTTGTTTATCCTATTTCAGTAGAATTGTTATCTTTGTTTCTTGCTCAAAAAACAATTTATAAATGGGATTAGTTACTGCTAAAGAGGTTGCAAAAGCCATAAATGCTGATAAATACGGAGTCTTTGGGACTTTTGCTGGCTGGCTACTAATGAAAGCACTAAAGATCTCGACGATAAACAAAATATATGACCGAAACAAGCATTTAAGTGAATTAGAATTCTTAAATGGTATTTTGGACGAATTTCAAATAAAATTTGAAATTCCTGAAGACGACTTTAAACGTTTGCCAAAAGACGGTGCCTATATCACTATTTCAAACCATCCTTTAGGTGGTATCGATGGCATGCTTTTATTGAAATTGATGCTTGAAAAAGAACCCAATTTTAAAATAATTGCCAATTTCCTTTTGCATCGAATAGAACCAATGAAACGGTATATTATGCCTGTAAATCCCTTTGAAAATCATAAAGATGCCAAGTCTAGTGTGATTGGGATTAAGGAAACCTTACGCCATTTGAGTGATGGAAAACCCTTAGGCATGTTTCCTGCAGGGGAAGTTTCTACTTATAAAGACGGGCAATTAGTAGTTGACAAAGCTTGGGAAGAAGGCGCTATAAAAGTGATTCGAAAAGCGCAAGTACCAGTCGTTCCAATTTATTTCCATGCTAAAAACAGTCGCTTTTTTTATTTATTATCCAAAATAAATCCAACGCTACGAACCGCAAAACTGCCTTCAGAATTATTGACTCAAAAAGACCGTGTAATTAAAGTTCGTATTGGAAAACCAATTTCTGTTAATGAACAAAATGAACATAAAAGCATTGAGGAATACTCAGAATTCTTGCGGAAAAAGACTTATATGTTGGCGAATTCCTTTAACAAAGAAAACACTATTTTCGATCCGCAAAATCTGAACCTTAACTTAAATTTAAAATCTACAAAAAATCCAAAACAGATTGTAAAACCAGCCAATCATGATAAGATTTTGGAAGAAATTGAAATTCTGAAAGCTGGTGATTACCGATTGTTGCAGAGCAAAAACTATTTCGTTTTTCTGGCGCAGGCCGAAGTTATTCCGAATATTCTTCACGAAATCGGACGTTTGCGCGAAATCACTTTTAGAGCCGTTGGAGAAGGCACAAATGAATCTATCGACTTAGATAAATTTGATGCTTTTTACCATCATATGTTTTTATGGGATGATGAATCACAGATGATTGCTGGAGCGTACCGAATGGGCTTTGGTTCTGAAATCTTTCCAAAATATGGAATAGAGGGTTTTTATCTTCAGGATTTATTCCGATTTGAACCTGAATTGTATGATATGATGTCGAAATCCATTGAAATGGGAAGAGCATTTATCGTAAATGAATACCAACAAAAACCGATGCCTTTATTTCTGCTTTGGAAAGGAATTGTGCACACCACATTACGTTATCCGGAACATAAATTCTTAATTGGTGGCGTGAGTATTAGCAACCAATTTACCGAATTCTCTAAATCATTGATGATCGAATTTATGAAATCACATTACTATGATCCCTACGTGGCACAGTATATTCACCCGAAAAAAGAATTTAAAGTAAAGCTCAAAGATGCTGATAAGGATTTTGTTTTCAACGAAACCGAAGCCGATTTGAATAAGTTTGATAAAATCATAGACGAAGTAGAACCAGGAAGTTTGCGTTTACCTGTTTTAATTAAAAAATACATCAAACAAAATGCACGAGTTGTGGCATTTAACGTAGACCCTATGTTTAACAATGCGGTTGATGGATTGATGTACATTCGAATTGCCGATTTACCAGAAAGCACCGTAAAACCCGTTATGGAAGAATTTCAAGCGGAATTGGAACGGAAAGAAAAGAATTATAAATAAAAAAGTCCCGAAAATATCGGGACTTTTTTATTATTCGTTTTTTATTTGTTCTTGAAAGGCTTTCCAGTCTTTTTCTGGAATTGATGCCTTACTTTTTAGCTTTTTACCCTTGATATACTCTAAAATATATTTGGCGCGTTCTTCTGATTCTGGATGATCTGCAATCCAATACATCGCCTTATCCATAGTGCTGTCTTGAGCCATTTGAAACATAAAATCAGCCATTGGTTTTGGATCAATATCCGCTTTAAGCAAGTATTTTACACTGGTAATATCTGCTTCTTTTTCGAGTTTTCTATCGTAGGCAGAAGCACTAAGTGATTTCAAAATTTCTCGAGCCAATTGACCTCCTTTAGTTCCGCCTGCTGCAGTTAATAGAACCGAATAGCCAATTTCTTTCGATAATTTTTTCATCACATGATTGTTTTCAATGTGTGCAATCTCGTGGCCTAAAACGCCTTGTAAAGCTTCTTGCCGTTTACAATCTTCTATTAGTCCGGAGTAAACAACTAAATGATTATTAGGTAATGCAAAGGCATTAATTTCATCCTTTTTTATAATGTGTACTTTAAGCGAATCGCGTTCGATACCATTAGCATCACAAATAGGTTTTATCAGTTTATCTAGCACTTTTACCAAGGTATCATTAGTGATAATTTCTTCAGTATCTTCCACCTGATTCCATATCATATCCCCTAACTTTTGTTCCATATTGGTAGTTCTTTCTTTAACTTTAAAAAGCTTCATAAAGTCTACTTGAGTAAATCCGAACCAAATCAGGAAAAATCCTGACACTATGATTGCTGCTTGAAATAGAGTTTTCTTAATCATTTTGCTTTGCAAATTAAATTAGTAAGATTTCCGAAAAATAAAAACTGAACATGAATTCCTTTACGAACTTGTATTGCGGCGTAAATAGTAGAAAAAATTTCAAGTAAGTTGAATAAAATCACTGAAAAAATATAAGCAAAGTATTGGTTACTCACTTTTTCATCTGTAAAAATAATGGAAACGGTCCACCAAAAACTGGCGCTGTTTATTGCCAACAAGGCCAACTGTGAAAACAAAGCTTGTGTACAATGCCAACGCACAAAATAAGTCCCTTTTCTATTGGCTAAATAGAAAAAAAATGTAGCTAACAAATTGATAATAGGCAAAGGCAATCCTGCAATAAGCGCTACTAAAGACATCAAATAACTATTGGATGCTTTTTCACGTTCATGTTCTCCGGGTTTATAAGCAAAAGTTGTTTCTTGTATCATAAATTTTTATGTATATTCCAAATCCAATTTAAAAGCACTAACACTATTAAAATCGTGGTAAGCCAAGGTTTTTTTATAGTGATTTCCGTTTTTTTATACGCTCTAAAAAACGTATCTTTTTTTAAAACAATATCTGTCAAAACCCAGAGAGGAAAAACTGTCATGATTATAGCGACAAAGATTCCGAATGGATTCAGAAGTAGCGATTCAAAAATTCTTCCTTTAAAAAAAAATGAAACAGCTCGAGTTGTACCGCAAGATGGACAAGGATACCCTGTCAAATTTTTTAGGATGCAGACCCGAAATGTTTCATTTTGTATTGTGTAACTAACGTAAAATAGATAGAGTAATCCGGCGAAACAAGCTATAAGCAACAAAGAATATAACTTATTTCGAGTCATTTATTAATAGAATGAATTTTGAAAAATTTCCATGTTTTTCTCACGAGTTGCACCCATAATTAAGAACCAGTCAATAATTGCCCAGATGCCTAAACCACCACAGGTTAATAGTTTCCCAATTCCCATTCCGGTATCGCCAATCATAAAACGGTCAATTCCTAATTGCCCACCAAGTAAAGACACAATCAGTGATGTTGTTGGTTCTTTAAATTGCATGGTTTGAACTAATCCCCATTTGGATTCATCCAAAGTCAATAATTTTTCTCTAACAGCGTTTAAATGATGGCTTTCAAAATATTTTGCATTCATCATCATAAACATGTCAACTTTTTGTGCGTCCATAATCGTATTGGTTTTTTTAAGGTTATTTTTTGTTATTATTCGACTAAAATATAAAAAATTACAAGAAAGCACTATCAATTGGTTCCCAAAGTTCAATTTTATTTCCTTCTGAGTCTAAAATCCATCCAACCCGTTATCTTTTGATGTCACTTTACTCATATAACTTGATGATTTTATTGGCAATAGTTTGCGCCAATTTTTGTTGACTTTCAAAGGTCCAACCTGCAATATGTGGTGTTAGCAGAACGTTTTCTGCTTGTAGCAAATATTCAAATGCTTTTGGTTTTTCGTTGTCAATAAAAAGATTTTCAAAGGATAATTTTTCATATTCCAATACATCCAATCCTGCGCCTAGAATTTTTCCTGATTGCAAGGCTACAACCAAATCATCGGTCACCACATTTTTCCCACGTGACGTATTGATGAACCAAAACGGTTTGACAAAATCGTTTATGAAATTGGCGTTTACCATTTTATCCGTTTCCAGTGTCCAAGGAATGTGTAAACTCAGCACATCTGCTTTTTGCTGCACTTCTTTTAACGAAACCTGTTTTGCATTCTCATCCCCAACGTTTTCTTGTATATCATAACACAAAACTTCGACATCAAATCCGCGTAATTTTTTGGCAAATGATTTTCCCATATTGCCATAACCAATTAAACCAATGGTTTTGCCTTCTAATTCATAACCTCGATTCCCTTCTCGAATCCATTTTCCTTCACGAACCAATTTATCAGCACGATTTAGCTTATTCATTAAAGATAAAAGCATTCCCAAAGCGTGTTCGCCAACGGCATTCCGATTGCCTTCTGGCGCTGCAATCAAATGAATATTTTTAGATTGAGCATACTCGCAATCGATACTTTCCAAACCGGCACCAACGCGTGCAATGAATTTTAGATTCGTGGCTTTATCAATAAATTCTCTGTCGATTTTAAATCGGCTTCGAATAACAATGCCATTATAGTTGTGGATTTTGGCTTCAATTTCAGATTTAGATGAAGTGAAATCAGCTTCGTTTTGAAAACCGGCTTGCTCTAATTCATCCCAAAGCAAATTATGATTGCTATCGATATGCAGTATTGAAACGTCTTGAATGGACATAGTTTTGTATTGAAAAAGTAAAGATACTATTTAATGAAATAGAATATAAAAAGCCATCAAATTTCTATGACGGCTTTGATTTTTATATCGAAAATTATTTTAATAACCTGCTCCTGCTCCTGCAATAACTTCAATAGGATGCCAAGTGGTTTTAGTTTCTTGAAAATCAAAAATCATGTACGGTGATTCATGTTTGTCATCAAAATAATCGCTGTCTTCTCGAAGAACAACGCGCTTTAAATTTTCGATAGCTAATTCTTGAATTTTCGAAATCAGTTCTGAATTTTTTCCGCAGTAAAGCATAGCATTCACATCTTTGTGAGCGGCGAACTGCGTTAAAAGTTCGGTTTGATTTCCGGTTAAAATATTAACAACTCCGCCAGGAACATCTGAAGTCGCAAGAACTTCTCCAAAAGTAACAGCACACAATGCTAATTGTTCAGAAGCTAAAACCACACAAGTATTTCCGCCAGCAATGATGGACGCAATTTGAGTAACTAAACCAAGTAAACCACTTTGTTGTGGTGCAAAAACGGCAACAACTCCAGTTGGTTCTGGAACTGAAAAATTGAAATAACTTCCAGAAACTGGATTGACACTACTGAATAATTGCGTGTATTTATCACACCAACCTGCATAATAAATCAGTCGGTCAATACTTAAATCAACTTCCTGTTGGGCTTTCGCTTTGCTTATTCCTTGTAATTCCAATTCTTCTACAAACTGCGCTTTTCTTCCTTCTAGCACTTCGGCAATGCGATACAAAATTTGATTGCGATTATATGCTGTTTTATGTGCCCAGCCACCTTGCGCATTTCGAGCTGCGACGACAGCATTTCTGAAATCTTTTACAGATGACCAACACATGTTGGCTACCGTTTTTTTGTTTACGACTAATGGATAATAACGTCCCGATTCGGTTCTTGGAAAACTTCCGCCGATGTATATTTTGTATGTTTTCAAAACTTCTATTCTTGACATGATGTTCGTTTTTAATCAAATTTTAAATAAGGTTCCAATCCGTGTAAACCGCCTTCTCTACCAAAGCCGCTTTCTTTATAGCCTCCAAATGGTGAAGCTGGATCAAACTTGTTAAAGGTATTCGCCCAAACCACTCCAGCGCGTAATTGTGAGGTCATATTAAAGATTTTCGAACCTTTATCTGTCCAAACTCCAGCGGATAATCCGTAAGGTGTATTATTTGCTTTTTCGATAACTTCATCAACCGTTCTAAAGGTTTGAATGGCTAAAACCGGTCCGAAGATTTCTTCTTGTGCGATTCGGTTTGACTGGCTTACTTTTGTAAATATTGTGGGTCTGCACCAAAATCCTTTGGATGGTAAATCGCAATCTGGCTGGTACATTTCGGCACCTTCCTGTTTTCCGATTTCAATATATTTATTGATAGTTTCTAATTGTTTTTTGGAATTGATAGCGCCAATATCTGTGTTTTTATCCAAAGGATCTCCAACATGCAAGGAATGCATTCTGTCTTTCAATTTCTGAACCACAACATCAAACACCGATTCCTGTACGTATAAACGGGAACCCGCACAGCAAACGTGACCTTGATTAAAGAAAATTCCGTTTACAATTCCTTCTACTGCTTGGTCTAAAGCGGCGTCTTCAAAAATGATATTGGCTGCTTTTCCACCCAATTCCATTGTTGATTTTTTGGGCGTTCCTGCAATCGCTTTCATAATTATTTTACCAACAGCAGTCGAACCTGTGAAGGCAATTTTATTGACATCAGGATGGTTTACGATGTGTGAACCTGTAACTCCAGCGCCCGAAACGATATTGACAACTCCTGCTGGCAAACCCGCTTCCTGAATCACTTCTGCCAATAAATATAGAGTTAGTGGCGTAGTTTCTGAAGATTTGATAACAACAGTATTTCCTGCCGCTAAAGCTGGAGCTATTTTCCAAGCTGCCATCAATAATGGGAAATTCCATGGAATAATTTGTCCGGCAACGCCTAAAGATTTATGTTTTCTGTTTGGGAACGCGTATTCTAATTTGTCTGCCCAACCTGCGTAATAAAAGAAATGTGCTGCTGCTAAAGGAACATCTACATCACGAGATTCGCGAATCGCTTTTCCACCGTTTAAAGTTTCAACTACTGCAAATTCTCTTGCTCTTTCTTGAATGATTCTAGCAATTCGGTAGATGTATTTTCCGCGTTCTTTTCCAGATAATTTTGACCAAGTGGTGTCGTATGCTTTTCGGGCAGCTTTTACTGCGGAATCAATATCTGCCTCATTGGCTTCGGCAACTTTGGCCAAAACTTTTTCCGTTGCCGGATTTATAGTGTCAAAATACGTTCCTGATTTTGGTGCTACAAACCTTCCATTGATAAACAAATCGTAAGTGTCTTTCAGCTTAAAGTGGCTAGTACTTTCTGGTGCTGGGGCCAATTTCCAGTCGGAACTAAAATCTATTTTATGTGTTTTTTTCATTCGAATTAAACTTTAGAAAAATAATCATTTGATTGGTAAATGCCGGATTTTTGTTTTACGATTTGAAGCAAAACATCGTTGGCTAAACTACTGGCTCCGAAACGGAAATACTCATTGGTTAGCCATTTTCCGCCAAGGGTTTCTTTAACCATTATTAAATATTGAAGCGCCAATTTTGAGTTGGATATTCCACCTGCAGGTTTCATTCCAATCATAATTCCGGTTTTATAATAATAATCACGGATGGCTTCTAGCATTACTAAGGTTACTGGCAAAGTTGCGGCTGGTTTGATTTTTCCGGTGGATGTTTTGATGAAATCGGCTCCGGCATACATAGCGATATCACTGGCTTGACGCACTTTATCCAATGTTCCGATTTCGCCTGTTTCTAAGATAACCTTCAGTCGTACGTTTTTGCCACACGCTTCTTTTATCATGGCAATTTCATCGAAAACAAAATTGTATTCGCCACTGTGAAATTTACCGCGACTGATTACCATATCAACCTCATCTGCTCCGCCATCAACGGCCATTTTCACATCTAGCAACTTGATTTCGGCACTTGATTGCCCACTTGGAAAAGCGGTAGCAACTGAGGCTACTTTTACTCCAGTTCCTTTTAATTCGTTAACTGCTAGTTTGACAAAATTTGGGTACACACAAACTGCTGCAGTAGTTGGCAATCCTGGTATTTCATCGTGTAAGTGATGCGCTTTAAAGCAAAGTTGTTTTACCTTTTCATCGGTATCTGCACCTTCTAGAGTAGTCAAATCAATCATATTCAAAGCCATATATAAGCCTTGCATTTTTGATTCTTTCTTTATGCTTCGGGCTGTAATTCTGGCGATTCTGTCTTCAATCCCAACTTGGTCAATACGCGGGGAATTTAAAAAATCTGTATGTTTCATTTATAATTTCGATTAAAAAGAGTGGCAAGGATTGATTTTAAATCAACACCAACAGACAAATATATAAATAAGTTAACGAGAAAAATTAATTGCGATTAATAATTATTTGCTCTTAAGCGTAACAATCTGAACCTTTAATAGGTCTAACATTTTTTTAGCAACAATGTCTGCTATATCTAAATTTAGTAACTTTAGCACATTAATTAACAAAAACAATCCATGAAAAACATTAAAATTTCACTTCTGGCAGCGGCAATCCTTGTGGTTTCTTGTGCCAAAAAAGAAGACCTTACTTCGGGTATCAATAAAAAAAATATGGACACCAAAGTAAAACCCGGCGATAACTTTGCCAATTACGTAAACGGCGCGTGGCTAAAAACAATGAAAATTCCGGCTGATAAAGCTTCTTATGGTGCTTTTGATTTATTGTACGACCAATCCCAAAAAGATGTAAAAGCCATAATTGAAGCCGCGGCAAAATCTAATGCGGCTCCAGGTTCAGATGAACAAAAAATTGGAGATTACTATGCATCATTCATGGACCGTAAAGGAAGAAATGCAAAGGGAATTAAGCCGATGGATGCAGAAATGAAAGCTATAGATGCGATAGTTTCTTATACTGATTTGGCTTCTTTCTTTGGCACGGCAAATAGAACTGGAATCAATATTCCTTTTAATATTTCAGTATATACAGATTTCAAAGACCCTACTAAAAACATCCTTATTACGTGGCAAAGTGGATTGGGACTTTCTGAAAGAGAGTATTACACTGCAACCGATGCCAAGATGGCTGACATTCGCTCAAAATATGTAGCTCATGTTGAAAAGATGTTGGAATTAGGTGGAATAGCAAATCCAGCTGAAAACGCCGCTAAAATCATGGCCTTGGAAACTTCTTTTGCCTCACAACACATGAAAAAGGAAGACACGCGTGACATGATGAAATTATACAACAAATATACGGTTGGGGATTTGAAAACCTTAATGCCTGATTTTGATTGGACGGCGATGCTAACAAAAGCTAGTATTGAAAAAGAAAAAAGCATTGTTGTAACGCAAGTAAATTATATTAAGAGCTTGAATGACATTATCAAAAATACTCCAATTGACACTTGGAAAACCTATTTAAAATGGGGGTTAATTAACAAATCAGCTTCATTATTAACAGCAGAATTAGACGATCAAAATTTTGCTTTTTACAGTAAAACATTAAACGGAACCGAGAAACCAGAGGAAGATTGGAAACGTGCTGTGAACACTGTTAATGGAGGTTTAGGTGAAGTAGTTGGAAAAGTTTATGTTGAAAAACACTTTTCGCCAGAAGCGAAAGAACGCATGGTAGCAATGGTGAAAAATCTATTAAAAGCCTATGCTGAGAGCATTAAAAAATTAGAATGGATGAGCGCTGCAACCAAAAAAGAAGCACTCAATAAGGTGGATAAATTCATGATTAAAATTGGATATCCCGATAAATGGAAAGATTATTCAACTTTAAAAATTGACAAAACTGATTTGTATGGCAATACACAGCGTTCCACAGAATTTGAATACCAAAGAAACTTAGACAAATTAGGAAAACCAGTTGATAGAACTGAATGGGGCATGACACCTCAAACGGTAAATGCATACTACAATCCATCGCTAAACGAAATTGTATTTCCTGCTGCTATTTTACAACCTCCTTTCTTTGATTTGAAAGCAGATGATGCTGTAAATTACGGAGCCATTGGAGCAGTAATTGGGCACGAAATTGGGCACGGATTTGACGACCAAGGAAGTACATTTAATGGAGATGGCGTTTTGAAAAACTGGTGGACACCTGCAGATTTAGACGCTTTCAAATCTAAAACTGGAGCTTTAGTTGCGCAGTACAACAGTTTCAAAGCATTCCCAGATTTAAGTGTAAATGGCGCGTATACTCTTGGTGAAAATATTGGCGACTTAGGTGGTTTAAGCATTGCAATTAAAGCTTATAAAGAAACGCTTGGCGGAAAAGAAGCTCCGATAATGGATGGTTTCACCGGAATGCAACGTGTTTTCTTAGGTTGGGGACAAGTTTGGGGAGAGAAAACTCGTGAGGAAGCACTCCGAAGCCAAATCGCCCGTGATCCGCACTCACCAGCTAAATTTAGAATCAATGGTGTAGTTCGCAACGTTCCAGAATTTTATGAAGCGTTCAACATCAAGCCTACAGATTCATTATATCTTGCTCCGGAAAAACGCGTTAAGATTTGGTAATCTTATTTAAACAATAGTACTAAAATCCCCTTCAGTATTGTTGGGGATTTTTTTTATAGTTTGTTAAATACTTTCCGTTTTAATTGAATTTACGTTAGCAAAATCGTAACTTTATGTTTGTATAACAGATACTAAATTATCATGAAAGCAACAAAACGAATTGGCGTTTGGATGGATCATTCAACTGCGCGCCTTATGGAGTATACCACTGAGGATTATAAAGTGGTTACTGTAGCATCTGAGATGGATGGACTGGACAATCAGGATGGATTGCAACACAGTGAGCGATTACTGCATCATAAGGAAAATCAATCTTTAAAAGCATATTATAAATCATTGGTTGAAAAGATACGGGACTATGACGAAATCGTACTATTTGGTCCAACAACAGCCAAAACCGAATTATTTAATCTCATCCGTGAAGATCACAAATATGATCATCTTAAAATTGAAACCAAAGCGGCAGCAAAAATGAGTTATGATGAACAACATGTTTTTATACAGGAGTATTTTTCCAAATTGCTAAATTATCAAAGTGATTTTAATAAATAAAATGGTTTGTCCCATAGAAAGACTTTGAGCAATCAAGGTCTTTTTTATGCCGTTTCAATACTAAAAACGTTACCTGAACGCAGAACACTTCCTTAGGAACCATTCGCGCTACTCCTACAATTGGCATTAAAAACCACACCTAGCGAACTAATTGTGCCAACAACCCGTCTGAATTTTCCAGAAACATCTGAAGATTTATAATCTAAATACTTTTACCTCAAATTAAAAACGAAAATAAACTAGTTTTTAGAATGAATCTATTACTCTCAATTGATTGAATAATCTGAGGTTTTTTTAGAAAATCAGAATCCATAGAAAATCAATACATTAAGTCAATTTTTATATCCATTTTTTGTATTTGGTACTACTTTTATTTGTATTATTGTGTTTCTAAAAAAACAAACTATTTAAAACCATTTCTTTATGAAAAAAATTACTTTACTATTATTATTTTTTATTACCGCACAAAGCAATGCCCAGGTCGTTGCATCTGCAAATTTCGACACCACTTTGGGCTGGACAGCAAGCAACACTACTAGTTGGGCAAGAAGAACCACAGGTGGAGCTCCGGCTTGTTCTACATTTGCAGGAGCTGGTATGGCTCGTTTTTATTCCTACAATATTGCAGCTGGGGGAACAGCACGTTTAACTTCACCTGCTATTACTTTTGCAGGAGCTTCTTACAGAGTTAAATTTAGAATGTTCCGAGATGCTGGTTATGCTGGTGATCTCGACAACGTAAAATTATACTACAATACTACAGGCGCTGCAGGTGGTACATTGTTAGGCACGGTTAATCGTTCAAGAACTCAAGCACCAGTTGAAGCTGAAGACGGATGGTATTCCTATAGTTTTGATATCCCAGGAACCCTTACAGGTACTGGATATGTTCATTTCTTGGGGACTTCTGCATATGGTAACAATATATTTATTGACGAAGTTCAAGTTGCGCAAGTTCCTGCTGTTGATGCGGAAATGAGATTATTAAACGTAAACTCTTTTGTACCGATTGGGAACACAAGTATAGCCGGAACTTTTAAAAATTCTGGAACAAGCACCATAACTTCTGTTGATCTAAAATGGCAATTGGATTCAGGTGCTATCAATACACAATCTGTAACAGGTTTAAGTTTAGCTCCAGGTCAAACCTACAACATTTCACATAGTGATTTGTGGAATGGAACTGCAGGTGAAGTTCATGCTTTAAAATTATTTGTTGCCAATGTAAATGGTTCTGGTGATGATGCTGATACTGCAAATGATTTAGTTTCTAAGTCTGTTACTGTATATAGCGGTATTACACCTCGCTTCCCATTGTATGAAAAATTCTCAAGTTCAACGTGTCCTCCATGTTATTCTTTTAACACAGGTGGATATAACTCTTTTTTTGATGCAAATAATACCAATTTTGCTGGTATTGCTTACCAAGTTAACTGGCCAGGTACAGGAGATCCATATTACACTGCTGAAATTGGTTCAAGAGTAGGATATTATGGTATCAGTGGAGCGCCTACATTACTAGTTGATTCAAAAGATGGCACTAATAATAATGTTACTGGTGCTTTCAACAACGCTGCTCAATTAACTGCAAATTTAACTGCCGCTGCTACTGTTCCATCGTATTTTACAATTAATGCGACAAGAACTTTTAATGGAAGTAATGTCAGTGTTACTATCGATGTTGACCCGCTTGTTTCAGGAACTTATAAAGTGTATACCGTAGTTGTTGAAAAAGTAACAACTGGAAATGTAGCGTCAAACGGAGAGGTTGATTTTCACAATGTATTCATGAAAATGTTACCCGATGCCAATGGCACAACTATTAATTTTGCAAATGGGGTAACTTCAAATACTGTTTTAAATGCCTCTTTAACTGGATTATTTATAGAAGAATTTACTGATTTAGAAGTTATTGTATTCATACAAAATCCAGCAACAAAAGCAATTATGCAAGCTAAAATAGCTACAGATGCTTTGTCAACTGAACCATTCAGTGCTGCTGCTAAATTTAAAATATATCCAAATCCATCTACTGGAATTGTTAAAATTGCTACAGAGATGCCTGTTGACGTAACAATTACAGATATTTCTGGAAAAACAGTTTTCACAATGACCCAAGTAACTAGCGACACTCAAATAAATTTATCCTCATTACAAAAGGGTATGTATTTAGCTAAAATTACAGGTGAAGGAACTGAAGAAAACAAGAAAATTATTTTGAAATAATATTTAAGTAAACTGGGAGTTGTAAAAATTCCCAGTTAATTTTTAAAAAAGAAACTATGAAAAAAATAGTACTAATTGGGTTAACACTTTTAAATTTTATCGGTTATTCACAGTCAATAAGTTTATCCAGACATAGCGGAACTTTAATACTCAATAACCAAGTGGTTGCGTTTAATACGGCAGTGTATCCGGCATCTGAAATGGATTTTTATGTTCGTAATCTTTCATCAACTGCTGGCGCTAACGTTAAGATTGTCTGCGAATCATTGCTTAATAATGACGGAACAGGCTTTGAACTTTGTTATGGGAATGAGTGTTTATCCTCAGTCCAAGAAGGAGATGTTTTTCCAACAACCGGTAATGTAATCCTTCCACCAAATGGGGTGAACGGAAATTTTGACCATCTTTTAAACACAAATGCTGGTTCTGGAGTTTTTCCTAAAGATTATGTTTTTAGATTTTATCAAGTTAATTCATCTGGAAATGAAATTGGAAATAGCATCAGAATGACTTACCGCTATGATCCAAATTTATCTGTAGAAGAAATTGATCAGTTGCAAACTTCTGGAGTTATTGTTAAATCTACTGTAGTGGGTACACAATTAGAATTGGATGTCTTAAAAAGCACCACTATGATTATTTATGATTTGAATGGCAAAGCGGTTTATCGTTCTAATTTAGATTATGGAGTTCAGAACCATGACGTTTCAAATTTATCATCAGGAGCCTACATTATTAGTTTTACAAATTCAGATGGTTATTCATCAACTAAAAAAATTATTAAGAAATAATTTTTTTTCTTTACAAAAAAAGCTCACATAATCTGTGAGCTTTTTTTATTTATAAGGAGTTAATCCAATCTTCTATTAATTGAACCCCTTCTTTATGCTTTATGGATCTTCCTAATGGTGGCATAATATAGGTCAAATCCGTTTGGGTTTGTACTCTATAGTGCAGTATAGATTGCCCTACATTTCCAGAGGAAACAATTCTACCATTATAACCAGCCAATACATGTTCCCCTTGTAAACCAACTCCCATTTTTTCAGGATCAGTTGTTTCATTAAATGCATACCGTAAAACAAAGTGATCCGATTCTCCTCCATCACTATGACAATGAGCACAATTCGCATCAAAATAGGAACGAACTCTCAAATCGAGCGACTTTGTAACATCTTTATAATCGACAACCGTATTAATAGTAGACGGTAAGGTATTTTCTAGATAACCAAATTCAACTAGCTTTGTTAATTGATTTTTAACACCATCTGCATAATTAAAATTACTATTTAAGTTTTGTGGTTTAATTCCAATTGGATTTTTAGTTTCTGTAAAAATAGTACCATGACATCTAAAGCAGTCTGTTGCCACCGCTGGCGTTTTATAATCAATTGTTTGAATCACATTATCAGCATCTCTCCAGGATATTGGTCTAGTAGTTCCTGCAGTTTCAAGGTACGCCTCTGTTTGTTCCGCATTCCAAATGTATTCTGCAAAAATCCAACCCGTATCTTTTCGGATCATTAAACGGGTTTCAATAATATGGGTTATATTATTGGGTTGCACATTATTATAATAAAAGACCTTAATAAGAACCGCTCCAACGGGGAGATTTAATATTGACGCATCGTTAGTATAAGTTGCTTTTTGTCCGTTAGGCATCCAAATGAAGCGTTTTTTTTCTGCATAATCTGTAAAAAGTTCGGTGATTGGTTTGTATGGAATTACTCCATAAGAAGGTGAAAGATTTTTTAATACACCATCAAAAAAATTATAATCCGATAATTTAGGATAAGGAACTTGTGTTAAATCAATAACAACTGGAGTTTGAGGAATTGTGACATACTCAGATTCTGCTGAATCACACGAGATGAAAAAGGACAGTAGTCCTATGAACCCTAAACCTCTTATCAGTATAAATTTTATCATAGCCTTTAAAATGAAGTGTTAATGGATAATGACACCCCAGAACTTTCAGGCACAAACCTACAAACGCCACCAACACAAACAAGTCCACCTCTTTGTCTACCATAGTTTAAGGCAACACGCGTGGTGTTTTTCCTAAATGAACCTCCAACATTGTAATACTGATTTCGTTGGTATTCTAAATCATTGCCATAATTGTATAAATCGGAAACGTAAAACGAGAGTTTAGAGTTCATATTGAATTCTAGTGTGGCGCCAGCCCAATTTTTCTTATCATAATCTGCCCATAAATGTTCGCCTACCAATCGGAGTGATTTGGTTGTTGCAAATTTATAGGTTGTTTCGGCTCCAATAATGTTGCTCCGAACTACTCCATCTGTTCCTTCAATCAATTTTTTGTTATAATACTGATTGATGTAACTGAATGAAGATTGCCATCTGTTATTCCATTTTTTTGTCATTTCCAGATTAATATCCGTAAAATATCGTTTGCCAAATGCAAAAAATACGGGTTTATAATCTTGTGGATTAAAAATATAAAAAGTGCCACTTAACGCATTCCAATTAGAAAAATTCAAGGCGAGTTTCATACCGTTTTTTCCGCCAAGCTTTGTCCCTTTTTTTACATCATAAAAAATATCGATTTGACCACCAATTTCTCCAGCTTTTACTAAATCTTTATCAGCCAAGAAAACACTAGGTTGTGCTTGATATACATAAATATTTGCCAAATTATAATGTTGTTGCTTTGTTAAGCTCGGAATGAAATTCATAATTTTATCATTGAAATTATTCCCTTTTGCACCTCTTTCTGAGTAGAATGTCATGTTTTCTAGTCGTCTAAAAGTGGCATCAATCCCAAAGCCTTTTTTAGAATATCCGGAGTTGATTAATAAAGCACTTCCCGATTTTATCAATCTGTTTGAGACTTGATCCGTAACCTGAACAACTGCATCGTCTGTTTTATAATCAATTTCAGAAGCTAAATAAAAAGCGTTATGTGTAAAATTAATTCTTCCTGCAAAACCATTGGTCAGGTCATTAAATTCTTGGTTTTCTAGGGCTGTCTTTTCGTCTCTTCCCACATAACTGAAACCAAAACTTAACTCAGAGACCTCAAATTTAAATAGCTTTTTTAGATCAAAATCGGCATCAAATCCATAAATATCACTATTGGCAACATCAAATCCACTGCGCTGCCGTCCGTATACCGATTTTAAAGTAATGCTTTTGGAAGGTTTGAAAATTATTCTTCCGCCTCGCAATGCATTATTGATTCCCAAAGCCCTGTCCTCCCAAGTTCGAAGTAAAAGACCACTACCAAATTGTTCATAGAAATATCCTGCAGTTATGTCAATTTTATCATTCTTAAACTGAACAAAATACGTAGCAACATTAGTCCCATTGTATTTTGGATTCATATTTAGCAATGCGTTTTCTTCATAGCTTTCACCTTGAATCCCAGCCGTCCAATTTTTATATTTGTAATTTAAAAACAAGTAATTATTGGAACGTAATGGCTGATCTGGACGAGTTGTTGGATTATTGAACTCATCTTTTAATCCAGTATCATTTAAATACCATTGTCCGTTAGATTCAAAACCGCCTGTAAAATTTCCCTTTTCCTGAGAAAAATTGAATTGTGAAACCAATAGAAACGAAAAAAATAAAATACCTCTTTTCATTGTTTATAATGATTTTAATTTTGCGAGTAGTTCTGTTTCGCTTCCGGGTACATAACCATTTTGAACATGAACAATAATATTGTTTTTTACAACCATTGTATACGGAACATTCACTATCGATAAGGCTCGTTTTAAATCTTGATTTGAATCAAGTAAAATAGTAAAATCCCATTCTTTACCACTCGTTAGTGGCTTAACTCTTTTTTGGGTTCTAGAATCATCAATTGAAATAGCAATAACTTCAAAATTGACGCTTTTTTTCCATTCTGCTTGAAGATCATTTAATTCATCCAATTCGTTGATACATGGTGTGCACCATGTTGCCCAAAAGGAAAATACATATAATTTATCTTTTTCTGAAAAATTGTTTTTGGTTGAAATTTCTTTTCCTTCAAGATTTATTAGCGGAATATCAGGTAAGTTTTTTTGTGCATATAAATTAAATCCTAGTAATAAGAAAGAAAATATAATTTTTTTCATGGTTAGTTAGTTTGTTTTCACAAATAAATGAATAATATTGTATTAAATATGAAAAAAAACGTTTTTTTGTATAGTAGTTTTCATTTAAAAACACCTTTTATCTTATGAGAAACTTAAAAATTTTACCTTTCTTTATAATTTCACTATTTTTTATTTCTTGTGGAGATACAAATGTTGTTGAAATTGTCCCTAACAGTAGTGTAGACACACCTCCAATATCTGGTTATTTCAAAAAAAGAGTTTTGATTGAGGATTATACTGGAACTTGGTGTGGCAATTGCACTAGAGTTTCCTATGCAATAGAGCAAGTAAAAGAACAAAACGACAAATCCGTTTCAGTAGCAATTCACAATGGAAATGACCCTTATCATTTTCAAGGTATTGCACCATTAAAAAACCTTATTTTACCAAATAGCCCACTAGCATTACCTGTTTCGAGATTAAACAGAATGACTGTTTGGACGTTTCCTGAACCAACCAATATTCAAGAAGCTATAAACTTAACCGGAAATAATTCGGGTGTTGGTTTAGCAATGAATTCAACTGTAAACAACGGAATGATCACTTTAGATTTGAACATTAAGTTTGCATTAAATTACTCTAATTTAAAACTTGTTGTGTATGTGCTTGAAGATAATCTTATTTACTTACAGCGCAATTATACCGACTATTATAATGCAGTAAACCCAATCACAACCTATGAGCATGATCATGTTCTGAGAGCTTGTTTGACCAATATTCTTGGTGACGTTGTTGAGGGCAGTACTACAGCAGGTAGTGAAATATCGAAAAGTTTTTCAGTTCCAATTCCATCCAATATTGAAAATGCTGATAACATTAATTTTGTTGCTTTTTTAGTTGATTCAAATAATAATGCAATTAACACAAGAGCTTCTTATGCTAATGAAAGTCAATCGTTTGAAGAAAACCCATAATTGACTTCACTTAAATAGTTTATTAATTTCTTTAGCGACTAAAAAATTATCGTTTTAACCAACCAGCAATACTCATTCTTCTAGTGTTGGTTACTAAAACTTCGTGTACTAATTCATCACTTTTAAAAAAGACCGTTTTTCCTAGAGTTGGTGCTATTTTTTGGTTATTTCCCAATGTATAGAGCATGATTTCACCGCCATCTTTTGCTTGCCAATCTGCATTGAGATAACTAATCATAGAGAAAGCACGACTTGAATTATCCTGAAACTGGTCAAGGTGTTTTACATAAAAACTTCCGGCTTCATAAAGCGAATAATGGAATTCACAACTTGTAATTCCAGCGTAACATTCGGCATTGAGATAAACGATAAAGGCTTCCATTTGTTCGAGGAAAGCAGTTTCATGAACGTTATTGTGTTTTTTATCGAGCCAATAAATAGTATCGCTACGCACTTTTACATCATGCGAAAGTTTGCCTTGATTACCTGTTCCGGCAGCTATTAACAAACCATCATTAAGTAATTGAAGCAAATTATTCTGCAAGTGCAGCGACATTTCCTTCGTTAAAAAATCTTCAGAAATCCCGACTTTGTGCTCTATGTACGAATTGAGAAAGGTTTCAAACACTAATTCCATTACTGGTTGGGTTGCCCAAATGTAAAGGCAAGCAAGCAAGGTAGTTTAATTTAACGGAGCATGAGCCAGTTGTTTTTCATATGGCTTAACTTTGTGCTTTTTTATGATTCATCCTTGGTGGTTTTTACTAAAGTGATTCCAGATGCAAAAAATACTACTCCTAAAATACCAAAAATAATTACCGTTTTTATATCACGGTTGTTACCATCAGTAGCCGAAAATACATATGCAGTATAAATCAATCCAACAATACCCAATAAGGTTAAAATGGAACCAAAAATTCTTTTTAAATTCATAATTATAGTTTTAAATGATGCCAAAATTGGCAAAACGAAGTTGATGAGACTAATCGGAATTATGTTACATGGTTTAGCTAAATAGTTATAGTATTAGCCTGAAATACTAAAATTTTCCATAAGTTTGAAATCAGCAACCAACTTGCTTGATAAATGAAACCAAAAATTATTCTTTACCAATTAATGTCAGTGATGCTATTCCCGTTTATTGGGCTTAGCCAAATCGAAATCAGCAATAGTGCAGAAATTGCCAAAATAAAAACCGGAACCCTTTTCTTTGCAATGAAAGATCCGGATTCGCCAAAAGCAGCTGCTTATGTTGATGCCATTCTAAAAAACTGGAAACTCTCTAAAGTAGCCTGCATTAAATACACAGATGTTGAGAAGCACATTGCGCCTAATACTGCTTTTGTCACTATTGGAGCTAAGATGACTAATTCGAATGCATCCTCAGCTACCGAAACCAACTTTTTCTTGGAGTTTTGGACAACTAATGGGAAGTTTGTTTATGATCCAAAAAAGAGAAAGCACTTCAACCAAGACGATAAAATTATACTAGCAACCTTTCCGCTTTTCTCTGATTATACCACGCAAAACAATCCGAGTAGCCTTTATAAAATAGAATATGACTCGGGTGGACATTTAAAAAACTGGAGTGCGGCAATCTTAGGCAATTACATTCAACAAATAGACTCTTTGCTCAATAAAGAAGAGGTGCGACAAGCCAAAACGGAGTTCTTAAACAAAGCGGAGCTGAATAAACTTAACTCCCAAACGCTTTTTATCCCCGAGTATGTATTGACCAAATTCTCAAAAAATTCAGATGATGAAAGTAAACAATATGGTGAAAAGGAAATAACTGAGGGTTCTAGCTTACTGTGCCAATTTATCACTACTGCCGAACTCAATGACAAAATCGACAATGCAACGACCGCTTTTTACTATCTGTTATTAATCAAAACCAATACTGAGAAGTACATCACGGTGACCAATTCAAAATCAGGTGAAATCGTTTATTCGGCTTATTCTAATTCCTCTAGTAATTTCAAAACAAGCGATTTGAAAGATTTGCAGAAAGCGATTCAGAAAAAATAGCATCCTATTCCTCAACCAACATCGCTGACAATTGCGCATCTTTTCCGTAAATATCTTTATAAAAATTGATGTCGCCATTTTCATCAACTAATGCCGTAAAATACCCTATATAGACTGGGATTTTATTCTGTAGCGTATACCAACTTTCTTTATTTTTGTGCATCGCTTTATCAATTTTTTCAGAAGTCCATAGCGGATCATCTTGCAAAATTAAATTCGCCAATTCTTTTGGTTTTTCTACCCGGATACAACCGTGGCTAAAGGCCCGTTTTTCAGAACTAAACAAGCTTTTAGAAGGCGTATCATGCAAATAAATATTATTGCTATTTGGAAATAAAAATTTAACTAAACCCAATGAATTGGTTGGCCCAGGTTTTTGTCTAATATTACTCCCGCTCCATTCCATATTGTGTTTTGACAAATAGTTTTTATTTTTTTTGATTCCCGGAAGAATTTCTTTTTCCTTAATACTTGTAGGCACATTCCAATATGGACTAAAAACGATGTAGCTCATCATGCCACTAAAAATAACGGTCTGATTCATCGTAGTTCCAACAACAACATTAGATGTCAAAACCGATTTTCCATCCTTATAATAATTTAATTGATACGACGGAATGTTAACTATAATTAATTCTTTGGCTTTTGCAATGTCGGTAGCAATCCACCTACAGCGTTCCATATTGACAATAATGGTTTTAATACGATCGGATATTGCAACATTCATTTCATTGATATGTTTAGCCAAAATAGTTTTATCAGCAGTAAATCCGTTACGCTTTTTATATTTTAAAACTGCTTGTTGCAATGCAAAGCCATAGCGTTCGCTTCCGGAATCTTCTGCAATATCACCGGTTAAATACAATCGATTTCGGATTTTAGCCACCACGTTGGAACTATCACCGGGTTTTATAGATACAAAATCGGTAGCAACTTTAATAGAATCCCAACCTCCTTTTTGTTCGATTTCACGGTAGCGTTGCAATACCGTTTTAAGTTTATAGTATTGGCTGATGTGCTGTTCCTTCTTATCGATGAGATTTGGGTTAACCAAAAGCGAATCTAAATACCCTACATACGACTGTTTTTTTCTAGGCAAATACCATTCGAGTTCCTTCATTTTGGTACTGTCAATCCCTTGAAGTGTTTTATTTACGTAGAAGAAATAATAATTGGATAAAAATAATTCGGTATCAATATCGGGTTTGGCTGATACTTTTTGAAGCAAGCCATCTAATGCTTCTTTATAAGGTAATTTTGCCTGAATCCCATCCTGGTAAAGATTATTGATTTTGTTATAGATTACGTCAGCCGTTTCTTTTCTGCCTTTCTTATCATACCAAATAAAATCATAGTTGTTCTTTTCATAAAGTGAGGTTACTTGTTTTTTGTAAATGATCAACTTAGGATATTTAGCATAAAATGTAGTCACCAAACTACTGTCGAAAGAAATGACAAATTTCTCTATTTTGCTTTTTTTAGGCACTATAGCAATCGCTTTCTTCTTATCGCAAAACCAACTGGTCAAAGAGATGCTCAATACTAAAATGATCATCAAAAAACCATAACCTCTTGCTTTTTTCATACAATTGATATAAATTTATTTTATAAAAATACAAAAAGTAACGCTACATTAAACAGTATATTTACGTACTGATAGGTTGCTACTTAAAAACAATTTTCGATTACTTATGAAAAAAATAATTCTTTATATACTATTCTCATTTTTCAGTAATTCGGTTACTGCCCAAAATGATTTTAAGCTAGCTATTACTAAAACACTTGACGCTTGGCATAAAGCCGCCGCAGAAGTCAACTACGAAAATTATTTTAATTCCATGACGGATGATGCGGTTTTTATAGGAACAGATGCGACTGAAAATTGGACTAAAAAGGCATTTCAGCTTTATGCTAAACCTTATTTTGATAAAGGGAAAGCTTGGAGTTTTACTTGTATCGAAAGACATATTTACATCTCTACGGACAAGAAAACCGCTTGGTTTGATGAATTATTAGACACCCAAATGAAAATTTGCCGTGGATCTGGAGTTTTAGTTTTAGTAGGGAAAAATTGGAAAATAAAACACTATGTACTTTCGATGACCATACCCAATGACACTACTGATGATGTTGTGAAATTAAAATCACCAATAGAAGACGCGATGATTCAAAAGTTGCGAAAATAAAATCTTTTTTATTTATTTAAACCATACTCTTTCTTTTGCCGTAACTGTCTAAAGAACCGCAATTTAAAAGATTATGAATATCAATAAAAAAACCAATACCTTATTTGGAGCCACAGCAGTAATTGCCCTAGTTGCTATTGTGTTCCTTGTATTTTATTTAGCTTTATTTGCTTCGGAATAAAATTGCACACACAACGATTTAAAAAAGCATTTAAACCCGATTACTTAATGTTTGGTTAGTTTTTGTTTAGAGAGAAAAGCGCTGCTTGGTGTCAAAAGCAGCGCTTTTTTGGTTATTTTAAATTCGCCAACATTTCATCAGTCATTGCCTCTAAATCAAATTTGTGTTTCCAATTCCAATCCGTTCTGGCATGGCTATCATCAATAGATGCCGGCCAACTGTCTGCAATCTTTTGACGAAAATCAGGTTGATACGCTATCGTAAAATTAGGAATGCGTTTTTTAATTACTTGTGCAATTTCTGCTGGAGTAAAACTCACTCCGGATAAGTTATATGAAGAGCGAATTTTAATTGATTCACTAGGCGCTTGCATGATTTCTACCGTAGCCCTAATCGCGTCATCCATATACATCATGGGTAAGGCAGTATTTTCTGAAAGGAAACATTCGTATTTTCCGTCTTTTAAAGCTTTGTGATAAATATCAACCGCATAATCAGTAGTGCCGCCACCAGGTTCGGTTGACCAACTTATCAATCCAGGATACCGAATGCTGCGCACATCAACGCCATAAATGTGATGGTAATATTCACACCATCTTTCCCCTGTTTGTTTGCTAATTCCGTAAACTGTTGTAGGTTCCATAATTGTATATTGTGGTGTATTTTCTCTTGGTGTTGTTGGGCCAAAAACGGCAATGCTCGAGGGCCAAAAGATCTTTTTTATCTTTTTGGCTTTCGCCAGATTCAAAACGTGAAACAATGAATTCATGTTTAAATCCCATGCAAATGCAGGATTTTTTTCAGCTGTAGCCGAAAGAAGCGCGGCCATCAGATAAACATCCGTGATTTGATACTGTTCAATTAAATGTTCGATCTGATTGTAATCTAAAGCATTTACCACTTCGAAAATTCCGTTATTAACAATGTCGTTGTTGAGTTTTCTGATGTCAGAAGCAATCACATTTTCATTGCCGTAAATACTTCTTAGCTTTTGTGTAAGCTCGGTTCCTATTTGACCACAGGCACCAACAATTAATATTTTTGTATTCATTTTAGTTGATTGTTTGTTTGACAAATATAAGATTTTCAGAACGCTTATTTTTGGAAAATCACGAAATAAAAAAAACCCGTTTCAATGAAGAAACGGGGTTTTAAAAATATCGAATTTGATATTGATAATTTATCCTAAAGCAACTCTTTTGAATCCAGTAACTGTTAGGCCAGCATCAACTGTTCTGATATAAGCGGTAACGCTCATTGAACTATCTTTGATATAATCTTGATTAACTAAAGTGTTATCTTTAAAGAAACGTCCTAATTTTCCTTTAGCGATGTTTTCAATCATAGCTTCTGGTTTTCCTTCTTGACGTAATACATCTTTAGCAATTTCTATTTCTTTAGCAACAGTATCTGCATCTACACCCGCTTCGTCTAATGCGATTGGGTTCATAGCAGCAGCTTGCATAGCCACGTTTCTTGCAGCTTCTTCTGCACCAGCAATATTAGCAGACAAAGCTGTTAAAACGGCAATTTTATTCCCTGCGTGGATGTAAGAACCAACAAAAGCGCCAGACAATCTTTCGAAAGAAGCGATTTCAATTTTTTCTCCAATTACACCCGTTTGTTCAATTAATTTTTCAGCAACAGTGATTCCGTTGAAATCTGATGCTAAAAATGCTTCTTTGGTATCAAAGTTTATGGCATGATTAGCTAAATCTGTAGCCAATTTTACAAAACCTTCATTTTTCCCAACGAAGTCTGTTTCGCAGTTCAATGTAATAACAACACCCGAAGTCTTGTCAGCATTAACAACAGCGATTGCTGCACCTTCTGTAGATTCTCTATCAGAACGATTAGCGGCAACTTTTTGACCTTTTTTTCTAAGGTTTTCGATAGCTAAATCAAAATCTCCTTCAGATTCAACTAAAGCTTTTTTACAGTCCATCATTCCTGCACCGGTAATAGTTCTTAGCTTATTTACTTCTGCAGCAGTAATTGTGATTGTTGACATAATATTATTTATTTAAAATTTAAAAAATCGTTTAAAAGTAAATTACGAATCAAAAATTGGAAATTACGAGTAAAATAATCCGTAATTCATAATTTGTAATTCGTAATTATTTTGTTTATTCTTCAGTTTTAGCTTCAGTAGCTTCTACTTCAGGAGCAACTTCTACTTCAGGAGCAGCTTCTACTGTTGCTGCCTCTGGGGCAACTTCAGCAACTGGAGCTTCTACAACAGCAACCTCAGTTACTTCTTCAGCAGCTTCAACTTCTGGAGCATCATCTCCTTCTTTATCAGAAGTTCTGTTTGCTAATCCGTCGATAACCGCAGCGGTCACTAAAGATAAAATTTTATCAATTGATTTTGAAGCATCATCATTGGAAGGAATAACGTAATCTACTTCACGTGGATCAGAGTTAGTATCAACCATTGCGAAAACTGGAATGTTTAATTTTTGTGCTTCTTTTATTGCGATGTGCTCTGCTTTGATGTCTACTACAAATAAGGCAGCAGGTAATCTTGACATGTCAGCGATAGAACCTAAGTTCTTCTCTAATTTGGCACGAAGACGATCAACTTGTAATCTTTCTTTTTTAGATAAAGTCATGAACGTACCATCTTTTTTCATTTTATCAATAGTAGCCATTTTTTTAACGGCTTTACGGATAGTAACAAAGTTGGTTAACATACCTCCTGGCCATCTTTCAGTGATGTAAGGCATGTTACAAGCTAATGCTTTTTCAGATACGATATCTTTTGCTTGTTTTTTGGTAGCTACAAAAAGTATTTTTCTACCTGATGCTGCAATTTTTTTCATGGCCTCATTAGCCTCTTCAATTTTTGCAGCTGTTTTGTATAGATTGATAATGTGAATTCCATTACGCTCCATATAAATATAAGGGGCCATGTTTGGATCCCACTTACGGGTCATGTGTCCAAAGTGTACACCTGCCTCTAATAAATCTTTAACGTCAATTTTGTTTGCCATTGTGTAATAGTTTACGTTCCGTGATTAGCAATGCGTCACCTTTTTCGCTTTAAGAATTTTATCTTTAAGACTTTGGACTGCATTTCGATGCTAAACTAATTCCCTTTTAAAAGGAATATCGACAACTTGTTTTTAATTTCAATTTTGTTATGCTGAATTAATTTCAGCATCTGTTTGTAAAAATTATGGTGATCTTAATAAAGTACACTTCGACAAGCTCAGTGTAACAATGTATAAGATTAACGTTTCGAGAATTGGAATCTCTTTCTCGCTTTTTTCTGACCGAATTTTTTACGTTCTACCATTCTTGGATCTCTTGTTAGTAATCCTTCTGGTTTAAGGATAGCTCTATTTTCAGCTTCCACTTCACACATAGCTCTTGCAAGTGCCATTCTCACAGCTTCTGCTTGACCAGTTGAACCACCACCATACACATTTACTTTTACATCAAAGTTCTCAGCATTGTTTGTCATAGACATTGGCTGCAACACTTTGTATTGTAAAGTAGCTGTTGGGAAGTAGTTATTAAATTCTCTTTTGTTTACGGTGATTTTACCTGTTCCTTCTGAAACATACACACGCGCAACAGCACATTTTCTTCTACCGATTTTGTGAATAACTCCCATTACTTAAGATCGTTTAGGTTAACTGTTTTAGGTTTTTGCGCACCTTGTTTGTGCTCAGTTCCTACAACAACATTTAAATTTCTGAAAAGTTCTGCTCCTAATTTATTTTTAGGCAACATTCCTTTCACTGCTTTTTCTACTAGCAAAGCAGGGTTTTTTGATTGCAAAACCTTTGCAGTCAAAGTTCTTTGTCCTCCAGGGTAACCGGTGTGTCTGATGTACGTTTTGTCATCTAACTTGTTACCTGTAAGATTGATTTTCTCTGCGTTGATAACAATTACGTTATCTCCACAGTCGACGTGAGGTGAGTAACTTGGCTTGTATTTACCTCTAAGAATCATAGCGACCTTTGAAGCAAAACGACCTAAGTTATGACCATCAGCATCTACAATGACCCACTCTTTATGAGAAGTGGCTTTGGTTGTAGATTGTGTCTTGTAGCTTAATGCGTCCATAATATTTTTTTAATTAAACATTCCATTCCCAATAAAGGGAGCGCAAAAGTACAATTATTTATCAATAAAGCAAGTAGCATTTTTTAAATATTTTTTGAAAGCCTCTTTTTAGGGCTAAAATCCTTTTAATGAATGGGATTGACGGCTAAAAAACAGTTTGTTAATTGTTTCAATAACACTATAGTTATTAACAAAAAACCGACAACTTTAATTTTTCTGCCATTGGACAAAGCGTAAATTTTACTATTTTTACATCTTAAGCGAATCAAAAATGAAATCGAAAGCCACATTAAAACAGATTGCAAAAGAGTTAGGAGTTTCTGTTTCGACAGTTTCTAAAGCGCTCAATGGAAGCCCAGAAATAAGTGAGCCTACCAAGCAACGCGTTCAAGAATATGCCAAGCTGAAAAATTACAGACCCAACGTTATTGGATTAAGCTTAAAAAACAGAAAAACTAAAACGATTGGTGTTATCATTCCAAACATCTTGAATCACTTTTTTGCCAAAGTCTTCAGCGGAATCGAAAAAGTAGCCGATGAAAAAGGGTATAAAGTCATTACTTGCATTTCAAATGAGTCTTTAGAAAAAGAAATCAATGCACTAGAAATGTTAAGCAACGGAACTATAGATGGCTTTATTCTTTCTATATCTGAAGAATCGCAAAAACTTCAAAAGTTTGATCATTTTACAAATATTATCAACGAAGGAACCCCAATCGTAATGTTTGACCGAATTGTTGATGAAGTTAACTGTGACAAAGTAAATGTTGATGATTTTGAATCGGCCGTAAATGCAACCGAACATTTAATTAAAACAGGCTGCAAAAAAATCGCATTACTTTCTGCTATAGACAATTTAAGTGTTGGTAAACTTAGAGCCAAAGGATTTTATGACGCAATGGCAAAACACAAAATAAAAATAGACGATTCCTTGGTTATCTTGACTGAGAATTCTGAAGATTTCAACAAAAAAATTGCTGGCTTTTTTATAAAAAACAAACCCGATGGTGTTTTTGCTCTCGATGAACATGCTTCAGTTACTGCCATGAAATTGGGTATTCAAAATGGGTATAAAATTCCACAGGATTTATCAATTATTGGTTTTGCTGATGGTGTTTGGTCTCGCCGAATGACCCCAAGCTTGTCAACGGTAAGTCAGCATGGGCCAGAAATTGGAGAAGTTGCTGCACAACTATTGATAGACAAACTGGAAAGCAAAGAAGAAACCTTTACGTTTTCGACTACAACCATCAAAACCGAATTGCGACAAAGAGATTCTACGAAGAAACTTTAATTTTATAGTACAAGAGGTTATTTTATTACAATGTCAACCTGTTGTACACCAACATATTTTGAAAAATGGGTTTTTTAAAATACATTTGTTTTTTATAAAATTTATCTCATGAAAAGTCTCTTTTTCCTATTTATTTTTTTTGCGTATAATAGTTCTAATGGACAAGAGACTCTTGATGTATTTGATATCGGGAGAAAAGGCACGATAGCTCAAGCAAAAGAAAAACTAAAAGAAAACCCAAATGCTTTTAATGTTATAAATGATGAAGGATATTCTCCTTTATTATTAGCCTGCTACCGAGCCAACAATG
This sequence comes from Flavobacteriales bacterium, assembly GCA_038202695.1. GTDB lineage: Bacteria > Bacteroidota > Bacteroidia > Flavobacteriales > Flavobacteriaceae > Flavobacterium. The sequence continues at coordinate 2,398 of JBBRET010000022.1, read as the reverse complement.
AAGTTGCTAAATTTCTTATAGATTCGAAATGTGATATTAATGGTAAAAGCAAATTCGGCACACCATTGATGGCCTGTATTGTAAAAAATAATAATGAAATAGCGAAGCAGCTTATAGAAAATAAAGTGGATTTAAATGTATATGATTCTAATGGAACATCTGCATTGATATATACTGTTCAATTTCAAAATACTTTCATTTTAAAATTATTACTTCAAAATAAAGTAGATAAAACACATAAAGATAATGAAGGGAAAACTGCTTTTGAGTATGCGGTTTTTTCAAGAAACGATGAGATTATTAATTTGCTAAAATAAAAACTATGAAAAAAATTACCCTTTTGTTGACTACATTTTTAAGCATCGCAGGTTTTGCACAACAGAAAACTACAGGCACAATTGCTCTTAGCAATGGCGTTCCGATAACTGCAAATTTCACTTTGAACAATAACACTTCTCAAGTTACATTGATACTTACTGGTCCTTCGGACAGGTGGTTTGGGTTGGGTTTTGGTACAGAAATAATTTCAGGTTTTGGGATGAATATAGAAGTCCCTGGTCAAGGAGATCTTTTAGTTTTTAGCACAAATACTTCTCCTAATTTAACAGACCGAGAATTTGCAGGTACTGGTACTCCGCCTCTAGATGCTCTACAAGATTGGACAACAGTTTCAAATCTAGTTAACGGCACTATTAGAACTTTAACAGTAACACGTAGTTTAACTACCACTGATACAGCAAATGATTTTCAACTTCCATATGCAACTACAAACGCAATCAATTTAGGGGGTGTAAGAGCTTTGTCGGCAACAATGAATGTAAATCCTCATGGCGGTAGTAACAGTGCTGGTTATGCTGTAAACGTTCCATTCTCGACACTAGGTTTAGAGGATTTTTCGCTAAATGTATCTCAAATTTATCCAAATCCTTCGAACGGAAATTTTACAATCACATCTAAAACTACAATACAAAACATAGCTGTTTATTCACAAACTGGCGCCATTATCAAAACAATAAAAGGGAACGATGGTACTGTAAATCAAATAAATTTATCCGGATTGGCAAGTGGAGTTTACCTTATAGAGCTTAAAAATGAAACCGATAAATCTTGGAAAAAAATTATTGTTGAATAATAAATTATAGTTTTTAAAAGAGAAGGTTAGAAAAAACATTAGACTAACCTTCTCTTTTTAATGTGCTTCTAACCAATCTTTACCTAAACCAATTTCAACATCCAAAGGAACATCCATCTTAAAAGCGTTTTCCATTTCGTGTTTAATCATTGGTTGAATTTTCTCTAATTCAGAGTTGTGCACGTCAAAAACCAATTCGTCATGAACCTGCAACAACATTTTAGATTTCCAGTTTTCAGAAGTTAGTTTCTTGTAAATATTAATCATTGCAATTTTAATGATATCTGCAGCACTGCCTTGAATTGGTGCATTTACAGCATTGCGTTCCGCGCCACTTCGTACCATGGCATTAGCCGAATTAATATCCTTTAAATAGCGACGTCTGCCCAAAACCGTTTGCACATAGCCATTTTCACGCGCAAAATCTACTTGCTCCGACATATAAGATTTTAGTTTTGGATAGTTTTTGTAATAGGCGTCAATCAAAGCAGCGCTTTCACTTCTTGACATCGAAGTTTGATTGCTCAATCCAAAAGCTGAAACGCCATAAATGATTCCGAAATTCACGGTTTTGGCATTGCTACGTTGTTCTTTAGTTACTTCTTCTAGCGGTACATTGAATACTTTGGCGGCGGTACTTTTGTGAATGTCTTCGTTATTCTGAAACGCTTTTATCATATTTTCTTCTCCTGATAATGCGGCAATTATTCGAAGTTCTATCTGCGAGTAATCGGCAGAAAGCAGGGTGTAATTTTCATCTCGAGCTATAAATGCTTTTCGAATTAACCTGCCGCGTTCTGTTCTAATCGGAATGTTTTGCAAATTCGGATTATTAGAACTCAAACGTCCCGTTGCTGCAACTGTTTGCATATAATCAGTATGCACTCGCTGGGTTTTTTGATCAACTTGATTGGGTAAGGCATCAATATAAGTGCTTTGTAATTTTACCATTTGACGCCATTCGAGTATGTCTTTAACAATTTGATTGTCATTTGCCAAATAGCTTAATACTTCTTCGCCAGTTGCATATTGTCCCGTTTTGGTTTTCTTTTGTTTGGTGCCGCCAATTTTTAATTTGTCGAATAAAATAGCACCGAGTTGTTTTGGTGAAGCTAAATTGAATTTTTCTCCCGCGGTTTCATAAATTTTTTGTTCAAATTCGTTGATGTCCTTTTGCATTTCAGTCGACATTGATTTTAAGAACGCAACATCAAGATTAATGCCTTCCATTTCCATTGCAGCCAAAACTGGAATCAGTGGAATTTC
>JBBRET010000021.1:0-44606 GCA_038202695.1 Flavobacteriales bacterium | reverse complement strand
ACCACTTTTATTCATTGTTGCTTATTGATTTTTTTATTTGAATGGGAATGCTTGCAAATATATAAATTACAATAGGGGTAAAAAAGGATTGAATTGATTTCTTTGACAAATTGTTAACTTTTGATTAATATGTTTTTATTTGACTAATTTTGTATTCTAAAACCAACATTTTGATACATTTTTTTAAAAAAAATAAACCTTATCTAAAAGATTCTATTCCAGATAACTTTATTGATATTCATTCACACTTATTACCCGGAATTGATGATGGTGCTGCTCAAATTGAAGATACGGCATTTCTCATTAATGGTTTAGAAGAAATTGGGTTCAAAAACTTCATCACAACACCACATATCATGGGAGATGTTTGGAAAAACACTTCAAGTGGAATTAATGAAAAATTAGCTTCAACTTTGGCAGAATTAAAAGTTCCTAGTATACATAATCGGTTAAAAGCTGCTGCTGAATACATGATTGATGCTGAGTTTTGGGAACTATTTAAAACCGAACCACTTTTATGTTTAAAAGATAATTTAGTCTTGGTTGAAATTTCCTATTTGCATCCGCCGATACAATTGTATGACATCATATTTGAATTGCAGGTTGCGGGATACCAACCGGTTTTAGCTCATCCTGAACGCTATAACTTTTATCATGAGCCCAGTTTAAGTCATTATAAAAAACTTAAAAAAGCGGGATGTCTTTTTCAAATGAATATGCTTTCCGCTACAGGATATTATGGGGAAAGAGTAGCTAAAACTGCCGATTTATTGTTAAAAAATAACTTTATTGACTTTATTGGGTCGGATGTGCATCACGGACGTCATTTAGAATTCATGCACAAAAAAATTATTTTGAAAAACCACGAATACATGACACCAGTCTTTCAAAACAATTCGTTCTTTAAATTTTAAATTTTATTCCTTATTTTTTAAAAAGTGAGAGTATTCTTTTTAGATACGATTTTTTAGAACCTGTGTCGGCATCGTAACCATAACCGTAACCATAGGCATAATTATACTTATAGTTATAGCCATAAGTCCCATAACCTTTGTAATTTGCTCCAACGTTGTTAATTACATACGCCATGTTTCTCAACTTCCCTTTTTCACTTAGATTAACTGAAAATTCTAGTATTTTTTTAGGTGTAAAATCTGCTCTTACAACATATAAAGTCGTGTCTACTAAATGTGAAATCACCAAAGTATCCGTAACTAATAATGTAGGTGGTGTATCTACAATAATGAAATCATATTCATTTTTTGCTTCGGCAATTAATTGTTCTAAACGACCATTTGATAATAACTCCGCGGGGTTTGGCGGTATTGTTCCAGATAAAATAATATCTAGATTTTCATTATCTAAATAATTTTTATTTAACGAACTACGCCAATCAACTGATACATCATGCAAATAATCTTGAAGTCCACGCTGATTTTTTTTGATATTTAAATAATTATGTAACTGTGGATTTCTCATATCAGCTCCAATCAGCAATACCTTTTTATTCATTATCGAAAAAGATATTGATAAATTGAGTGCTGTAAAGGTTTTTCCTTCCCCTTTAATAGTGGAAGTAATCATAATCGTCTGTGCCTTTTTTTCTTTCTGTAGCGGAAAAATATACGTTAAGTTGGTTCTCAAGATTCTAAATGATTCCCCAAGCATGGATCTGTCGTTTACTCCAGTTAACTTGACTTCTCCATCGATATGTGGAATTTCGGAAAGTATGATTTTATTTTTGGTCAGTTTTAAAATATCCTCTTTGGTATGCAATTTATCATCCAGAAGGAATCCAATATACAAGAACAAGAATGGAACTAACAATCCTATTAGTATGGCTGCTAAATAATAGGTTGATTTTTTAGGCGCAACCGGACTTGAACTGGTCATCGCGAGATCTACAATTTTAAGAGATGAAGATGTAATGGCCAAATTTATGGCTGCTTCTTCTCTTTTCTGCAAAAGCAATACATATAACGTCTCTTTAATATTTTGTTGGCGTTCAATTCCTCTTAAAACTTTCTCGTTATCTGGAATAGCACTAAACTTATCAGTGGATGTTTTTTTAATGTAATCGTTTTTAGAGAGAGAGACTTCTAACTCTTGCTGATAGGCTTTGATAGATTCTAATGTATTTGCCTTAAGTATGGTTAATTTATTATTCAAAAATTGAATTTCCGGATTATTTATACCACCACTTACCGCTAGTTTTTCACGTTGTAAAACCGAAGCATTAAACTCAGTAATCAATTCATTAATTACTGAATTTGTTAACCCAATGTTAGCAGGTAAGAGATTTAGCTTTTTGTCTGCTTTAATAGTTTGGTCTAAAACCTTAGCTAATGCAATTTGTGTTTCCACTTGAAAGACATCAGTTGTTGCAATGTTTTTACCAGCCGTAGCTGCTGTAGCGTCACTGGTAATGAAAGTTAATTCATTGTTGCGTTTGTAATTTGCTTTATTGGTTTCAACAGAATCCAGTTGTCTCTCAATAGATTTAAATCGCTGATTAACAAAATCGATTGTTCTTTGAGATACTAAACGTCTGTCATTTAAACCATCGATATCAAATTGCTTTATAATTTCATTTATAATAACTTCTGATTTATCTCTGTTTGCACCGACAAGTGAAATTATTAGAATATCAGAGTTTTTATTACTGTTTGAAATGTTTAAGCTTCTTGCAAGATTTAAAACAACCGATTCTACAGTCGAATGGGCAATCAAAAAATTTCTTCCTTTAAAGATGTTCAAATTTGTGCCCACCTGAAGTGCTAATTTAAAGGGGATACCATTTGTATACTGGACCGTTTCGAAAGGATAAACTTTAGATGAAGTACCTGAGGAAGAATTTACTATTTTATAACCTCCTTTGGCTATTTCAATTTGAAGTGAAACTGCTTTATCGTCCATTTTTACTGAAGTATCCAGCCATTCGATTGTAAATGGCCTGTTCTTCCAAATCTCAATATTATTCAAATAACCCACATTAAAGTACTGGTTATTAAGATTTAAACTTTTACAAACCTGTTCTAGAATTCTGTATGATTTTATAACCTCGATTTCATTATCTAAGTTTACTTTGTTCTTTCCAAATAAAGCAGAAGGGGTATTTGGCAGAACAAAACTGTTCTTAGAGTCGTCAATAATTTTCACCTTAGCTCTTGATTCATAAACTGAAACGGTATGGTTTAAGTAATATTTCATTACAAAAAAACAAACTAATGCTGAAATTACAAAGTAATGCCAAAAACGTAAGTATACAAAAAACTGTTCTAAAAAATCAAAGCTGTTATTGTCTTTTTGAAGATCAATTTGAGAATTTTCCATTAAAAATTATTTTTTTAATAATAAAAAGACTGTTAGTCCAAAAGTTAATACTCCGAGTATACCGCCAATATTACTCAGATAACCTGAAGTCATAATTCTGGGTCCGTTAGGATTTACAATAATTACATCGTTTTGTTTGATATAATAATACGGACTTGAAAACCAACTAGATGAGGTCAAATCCAATTTGATATAGTTTCTAACACCATTACTTTCTCTTATCAACAAAACATCTGTTCTTTTTCCATTTATTGTTAAATCACCTGCATACCCGATAGCTTGATTTAAGGAAATGTTTTGCTCATTAAAACTATAGGTCCCCGGAGTTTTCACTTCGCCTAAAACCGTTACTTTACTATTAATTACTCGAACATTGACGTTAGCATTTTTAAGATAGCCTTTATCATTAAGCATTTTGACAAGTACATCTTGTAATTCGTTTGTACTTAAACCATCTACTTTAATAATTCCCAAAATAGGAAGAACAATAGTACCATCTTGAGCAACTAAATAGCCTTGAACCGAGAGCGATTGCGGCCCTGTATTTGCAAAACCACTTACTTCCATATTAAAAGGTTTTGCGGAGTCCGGAACTAAAGCGTCTATTTTTACCCTTAAAATATCATTGATTTGAATTTCACTTGAAGTGTAGGTTATACTACTCTGAGTATTGCTTTTGATGTCTTGGTAATAGAGAATATCCTTTTTATTAGCACAGGATGCAATCATAAAAAAGACAATTAGTGGGAGAAGTATTTTTTTAAACATTTTATATAATTTCTTTACTTTAATATTAAACTCAATAAATAGGAGTTATTAATTTTTTGAAAGGGCAAATCTACAATTTGATTTTAATTTATTTGAGTTAAATCTCGTTTAATCAATATCTAAAGTTTGATATTCGGAATTCATACTCTTAAATTCAGGAACGATTTTTTTCATTTGGACAACAACTTCAGTACTTGTCTGTTTTTTTGTAATTGCTAATAATTCTAAAATAGACTCCTTAACTTCCTCGTATTCACCCCAGTTGTCTTGCGCAATCATAATTTGATTGTTGTGAGTAGGTAAAGTTTTTGAGGTATCGTTTAATAATTCTTCAAACAATTTTTCACCAGGACGAAGCCCTATAATTTTAATGTTAATATCCTTATCTGGAATAAAGCCTGCCAATCTAATCATCTTTTTAGCTAAATCAATAATTTTAACAGGTTCTCCCATATCAAAAATATAAATTTCACCACCATTACCCATTGCTCCGGCTTCGAGAACCAACTGACAAGCTTCTGGAATGGTCATAAAATAGCGAATAATTTCTGGATGAGTAATCGTAATTGGCCCACCTTCTTGAATTTGCTTGGTAAACAAAGGAACTATAGATCCATTTGAACCTAATACATTCCCAAATCGAGTTGTAATAAATTTGGTTGCATTTTTTTTATTAGAATTCACCAAATGATAATTCAGTGATTGTACATACTTTTCAGCAATTCGCTTACTTGCACCCATTACACTACTCGGATTTACTGCCTTATCAGTAGAAATCATCACAAACTTTTCTACTAAATATTTTTTGGATAAATCGGCCAAATTTTTAGTCCCAAGCACATTAGTAAAAATGGCTTGCGCTGGATTTTCTTCCATTAACGGAACGTGTTTATAGGCTGCTGCGTGGTATACAAAATCGGGTTTGAATTTTTCGAAAACCATTTCAAGCGCATTATAATCTCTGATATCACTCAAAACAGTTCTGATTTTGATATCAGTTTCAAATTCCGAAATTTCGAGATGTAAACTGTGTAATGGTGATTCTGCCTGATCTAGAATAACGATTTTATAAGGACTAAAATTCAAAACCTGACGAACTATTTCACTTCCAATAGAGCCAGCACCTCCAGTAATCAGTATTGTTTTGCCTTTTATCTGATCTGAAATTTTATTATTATCTAATACAATCGGTTTACGTTCTAATAAATCATCAATTGCAAAATTCTTTAACTGATTTGAAATCTGATTTTGGTCCTCCCAATCCGTAATTAAAGGAACCGTAAAAACTTTAAAATTATAATCCAAACATTCCTCAACTAATGCAATTGTTTCAACTTTGGTCAAGCTTTTTTCAGCGATAATCAAAGCTTCTGCTTTAATCGATTTTAAAATTACATGAATGGAACGCTTCTGATTAATTATGGGCAGATTTAAGATACTTTTTGAATTATTGTCATTAGCAAATTTATTGACGAATGCTACTACATTAAAACGTGGTGGTTTTTCTGTTTTTAAAGCATTAGCAACCGAAATAGCATTGGCGTCTGCACCGTAAATGACAACTTTAGTCAATTGCTTAGTATCGGCTACCTGAAGATAGGTTTCAAAAATATTTTTTACCAAAATTCTGAAAAGGAATAATAACAAAAACGAAATGACATAAGTAATGAACAATCCTGTTGATAGAAATAATCTTTCGTGTACAATAATTTGAAACGAATAATTAAAAACCATCAATGCCAAATAAGAAGCTGTAGTAGCAACTAAGAGTTTAACTCCGTCGATAAAGGTGGAATGTCTTATAATACCACTGTAAGTCTTGAAAAAGATGAAAGACATGGCATTTACCAGTACCACAAACCCATACTGCAGCACTGGATTCAGTGTTGGATATAGTTTGACATTCAAACTAAAAACCATTATCTGAGTAATCACACATGCTGTCAATACAATAAAAACATCGATGGCAAAAATAATCCATCTTGGCAAGTAGCCAATGTTTTGAAATCGCTTGGTTGAGATTAGCCTTCCTAAAAATTTAGAAATAAATTCGCGCATGTTAAAAGTCCTATTTATACAAATTTATATTAAAAATGATTAAAAAAAGTGCTAAGTGCATCAGAAATTCTTTTTTTATCTTGCTCTGATAGGTTAGAACCCGATGGTAAGCAAAGGCCATTTTCAAAAAGTTGTTCTGAAACTGATCCGCCGTAATACGGATATTTTTCAAAGATGGGCTGCAAATGCATGGGTTTCCACAAAGGCCTGCACTCGATATTTTCTTTTTCTAATGCTAATCGTAAATCCGTACTAGACCTCCCTAAAGCCTTAGAATCAATAACAATACAGCTTAACCAATGGTTTGAAAAATAATCAGAATTGGGTTCACTGAATACAGAAACGGCTTTTATATCTTTAAAAAAATCAACATAAAAATCGTGCATCTGTCTCCTTAAACTGATGTGTTTTCTCAAAATTTCCATCTGCCCTCGTCCTATCCCGGCGCAAATGTTACTCAATCTATAGTTATAGCCAATTTCTGAATGTTGGTAATGTGGCGCTGCATCTCGAGCTTGAGTAGCCAAAAAAATAGCTTTCTCTTTTACCGTTTTAGAATGCGATACTAAAGCGCCTCCGCCTGAAGTTGTGATTATTTTGTTTCCGTTAAATGATAAAGCCGCGATGTCTCCGAAAGTTCCACAATTGCGTCCTTTATAAGTACTTCCCAACGCTTCAGCGCTGTCTTCCAAAATCGGAATTCCGAATTTATCTGCTACAGCTCTGATTTCTTCTGCTTTAAATGGCATTCCGTACAAATGAACGGGAACAATTGCTTTTGGTTTTTTTCCTTTTGAAATTCGGTCCAAAATCGCTTCTTCTAAGGCAATCGGGCACATATTCCAAGTTTCACTTTCACTGTCAATAAAAACTGGAATTGCTCCAAGATACAGTATCGGATTGGCTGAGGCCGAAAAAGTAAAACTTTGACAAATAACTTCATCTCCAGCCTGAACTCCCAATAACACTAGTCCCAAATGAATAGCTGCTGTTCCTGAACTTAAGGCAGCAACATGCAAATCATCATTTAAAAATTGTTCTAAATCTTGTTCAAATCCAGTGACATTTGGTCCTAATGGTGCAACCCAATTGGAATCAAAAGCTTCTTTAATATAGTCTTGCTCAGTTCCTCCCATGTGCGGTGAAGACAGCCAAATTTTAGTGTTATTCATTTCTTTAGTCTTATCCATTAAAAATGGTTTTAAATATAATTTTGATGTCTACCAAAAGATTCTGATGGTAGTAATAGTCTAAATTCATCTTTACTTTATCAGGAAAAATTATAGTATCGTTATAGATTAATGCATCCTTTTGCTGTGCTAAAATTTCTTCTTCATTATAATATTTAATAGATGCTTCGCTAGTAATTCCGGGCTTCAACTCCAATATTTTTTTATTTTCACCTTCTAATTTATCGTAGTATCCTTCAATATCGGGTCTTGGCCCAACGATACTCATCTCGCCTTTCAACACATTCAAAAACTGAGGCAACTCATCTAGTTTGTATTTTCTGAAAAAAGCACCAATCTTAGAAATTGTTCCAGTTTCCGTATGCATGGTTTTTAATTTGTATATGGTGAACTGTTGCCCGTGCTGTCCAACACGCTTTTGAAAAAAGAGTCCATTTGACTTGGTTTCAAATGCCAGAACTAACCATGAAATTAAAATAAAAGGCAAAAAAACAACCAATCCTAGTATCGAAAAAACAATATCAAAACACCTTTTTGTAATGGCTTTCATTTAATACTTTTAGCAGGAACCCCAACAACAACATCTGATTCAGCAACATTAGACACTACCATAGCTTGTCCGCCAACTGTACCATTATCGCCTATTTGAATGCCCTGAACGGTTGAAGCTCCTATTCCCAATTCAACACAACTTCCAATAGAAGTATTTCCGCCTAGATTTACACCTGGTGCCAGGGATGAAAAGGATTTTATGGAGCAATTATGACCTAAACTGCAATTCATGTTAATTACAACAAAATCATTTATCTCTGTTTCATAATTAATTGTAGTTCCGGGATAAATGATACACCCTTTTCCAAAAGAAACTGCCTCTGAAACCCAAGCATCTTTTGCAATAAAATTGGGAAATTCAAATAACAAGTTTTGATATTGATCGAATAGTTTTTTCTTAACCATTGGGAACGCTATTCCCCAAACAATCGCTAAATCTTTACCTGAATACTCTGGTAATTTATTTATAGAACCTAATACCGGAAAACTGGCGATAGTACTGTTGTGTTTTGAAGTATCATCATCTAAAAAACCAATAATTTCGAAGTTTTGGGTAAACTGATTGATATTATAAGCAATAAATTTACCAACACTTCCAGCTCCAATTATGAGTAGTTTTTGCTTCATTTTTTAATTATTTCCGTTAAAGGGTTGCATTGGTCGATCGTCACTTTGATTTACGCCTTCGGTTCGAATCACTTTAATAAAAGTCAACCACAAAATTTTAAGATCTAACAATAGTGACAGGTGCGCTACGTAATAAATATCAAAATCAAACTTTTGCTTCCAACTTATTGAATTTCGTCCGTTAATTTGAGCCCAACCCGTGATTCCGGGTCGAACATCATGTCGACGCAACTGAGCTTCAGAATAGAGCGGAATATATTTAAACAGCAAAGGTCTTGGTCCAATCAAACTCATATCACCTTTGAGAACGTTAAGCAACTGTGGTAACTCGTCTATGGATAAGCGTCTTATAATTTTTCCGGCTGTGGTTATTCTTTGATTATCGGGTAAAAGTTTTCCATCTGCGTCTTTAGCGTCTGTCATTGTTTTAAACTTGATAATCCGAAATGCCTTTTGACGTAAACCAGGTCGTTCCTGAAAGAAAAAAATGGTTCCTTTATTTTGAAAACCTAAAATACAAAAAGTAATAAGTGTAATTGGTGAAGTAATCAACAATACCATTATTGAAATTACGAGGTCTAAAAATCGTTTAAAAAAAAGTTGGTACATCTTAATTTAAAAAAGGTTCTAGCATAGATTTTAATCCTCTTTGAGCCGGCAATTGCCACAACAATTTACACCAGTCGTGATTGCCTTCAATAAATCCGGGACCATTTTCGGTAATAACAATATCCCAACCTATTGATCGGTTTTCTGGATGTTCTTTAGCTGCTCTTTTTACCATTGTTACAGTTTCTGTCCAAAACGGAATTTGTAAACCAACAATTTCAACTCCTGTTACCGGATGCTTTGCTTCTTGCGGTTTGGTAATATCACTGTAAATTCCGGTTCCCGAAATAATTCCGGTTTGCTCGTCAATTGGTGCTGCCATATTTCCCGCTGCCATATTATCAACAGAGGAATTAACTGAAATTCGTTGTCGGCAACCCAATAAAACAACTTCATTATTGTGATCCAACTGTGTAAAGATTCGAACCGTATTTACTGCAGATGGTGATAAATTATTTAAAACCGAGTGCTGTTGAATGAATTCTTCCACCAAATCAAACTGGCTGTTTTCCATAAAGGTGATAATGCTGTTGGCATCAAATTTCTTGGCATCTTCAATCTGAACATCAATACCGCAATTGCCATCAGCTACTTTAAAAACCAATTTTCCAGATGGGTTATTCAACAATTGTTGTAACAATTCGGGTTTTGCTTTTAAATCGACAATATCAGCAACATGATGCACAAAATACTCTTTGTATAAACGATAGAATTTAGTCTTATCGTCTAAAATATCTCGTGAACTTTTCGGATTCATTTTTAACTGATATTCAAACATAAAACCTGTTCCAGCCCAAGTATTACGCTGTTCGTCGTTTAGTTCAAAAAATCGGAATTGGAAATATTCTAAAAGAGAAATGTTGTATTTAAAAACACACCCAATTGCATCGCTTATAAGGCTTAATTTACTTCTGTTAGTTACTGTGGAAGCATGGTTCAGGAAAAGATTAAACTTCTTCCAATCCATTTTTTTTAGATAATATCCCAAGTAAAGTACTCTTTTAAACATGCTTTTTATTTTTAAGATAGGTTGCTAATTCATCAGTAGCCATGAATTCGGCATCAGGCCATTTCTTTACAATTTCTAGCAATAAACGCCGCAACGCTGCAAGTCCATTTTCGCGATTTTGTTCATTAATATGTCCACAAAAATTAACGCGATGCGAACTTATAATGGCGGGTTTATTCCAACGAAAAGCCGTTTCAATTTGCTTGATAGTGTAATCAATCCAGTCAATTCCTCGGTCTTCGGTTGGTTCAAAAACTACATTTCTAACCATAATTGTCAAACCTTCTTTGGTTTGTTTACCAATATAATTAAATGATTTTTTAAAAACATTCAATCCTTGATGTTCATTTCGCAGTAAAGCTAAGTCTAAAAATTGAATGCCGTTTTCTTTTAACGTTTGAAACAGCGAATGATGAATATTGAAAACAGGCGGCGTAAAATAGGTGCTCGAATATCCAAAAACTTCTTCAAAAAGTTGTAATCCTTCTTTCAAGATTGGCTTCATCTCTTCGTTTTCATTTACATCCCAAAAATCTAATTCAGCCATTGCTGACATTGTTGGATAAGCGTCATCTGAAATGCTTGTAAATGATTTATTTTTTAAAGCAGTGAGCAATTGCTCGTCTTTCTGCTTCAATTTGTCATTAAAAACAGTCAGATTTAGATGTTCTCTTCCGTGAAATTGCGGTTTTAAAAATCCTTTGGCTATTCCTTCTTTCCACAAATTCCATGCTCCGATGTAGGCATCAGGTTGCTGAATTGCTAATTTTTTATAAGTACTTGGTAAGGTTTCAAAATAGAACTTTTCATAATTATCAGCTTCCATTTTTTCGAAATCAATATTGCAAGGCAAGGCAAATGGTGTGAAAACAGCATGACGTCCGTTTTTGTCTTTTACAGATGAAAGTACTTCAAAAAGCTGTTCCAAATCCTGCGCAGTTTCTAAAGTGTCTAAAGCATCAAAACGCGAATATATTTTCATTCCAGCTAAATCCATATTAGTTCTTGCCTCTGCAGAATTCAGGCGAACATTGCCATAATCATCGACAGAAAAAACAATAATTTTACGTTTGGTTTTCCAACCGATGCTGTTTTTTAAATTCGAAATGATGCTAGATGCTATTTTTCTAATCATGAATTGGATTCAAATAATAATCAACAAATTTATCCGCATTGTCTCTTTTGAAAAGTGTTGCTGTTGCAATTGCATTGGCGGACATTTCAGACCATTTTGGTTTGTTTGTACTTAGATTCAGAATAAAATCTTTGGCTAAAAGCAAATCTTTTTCCGTAAAACATGCAGCGGCTTTATACTTAGAAGCGTAAGTGTTTAATTCCGAATCTTCGCCAGCAATATAAACGGATGGAATTCCGTAACTCATCAAGTTGTACGATTTGCTCGGGACGCTTCCTTTGGAGGTCAATTCATCCAAAATCACAATTCCTAAATCGGCTGCCGACAATGAAAACGGAAACATTTCATCGGATTGAAACGGAAGAAAAGTACAATTTGGCAATTTTTTTTCTGCGACCATTTTCTGTAAAGCCGGAACTCTTGGTCCACGACCGATAATCTGAAAAATGACATCTTTGTTGTCTTTTAGTAATTCTGCCAATTCAACTACTACCTCAACTTTATGAGTAAGACCTATATTTCCTGAATATTGTATGATGAATTTATCTTGTAGATTATGTTCGCTTATAAATGGATTTTGGTCTTTTGAAACTCTTTCATTTGCTTGAAAAATAGACCAAATGGGTTGGATAATAATTTTGGATTTAGCAACATATACTTCCAAAAGTTCTGCCATTTTATCGCCAATAGTGAAAAGTCGAAATGCTTTCTTAAATGATTTTCGGTTTAAACTTGCCCAAATCCGATAAAGAAGATGTGTTTCTTTCATCCCAGTAATCTTGAAAACATCAGGATAAACATCCCAAACTAGAATGCTGAAACGATTTCCAACAAGCAAGTTCAGTAAATAACCCATTGGTGGAATTGAAACAAAAAACACTTCATGCTTTCTGTATTTTGTAATCAAAAGCCAATAGATTTTCCAACACGCAATACTATAAGAAAGAAACTTTTTACGTGCCGGACGCTCTACCCATTTATTGATGTATTTTACTTCAATAGTAGGGTTTAATTCTTCGCCTTGGATGTGAATGCTTCCTGTAACCAAAACTACATTCTCCAACTTTTCAGCGAAAGCGTTACAAAAACCAACAGTAAGATAATTGGACGCCTGATTGACAACGACTATCTTTCTATCTTTAATTTTATTCATTTATGCTGAATTTATTTCAGTATTAAATAGTTACTAATTTATTCCGCTTGACGTAATATTTTATGACCGCCTGCTGCCAAGTGAATATCTCTTTGGAATAATTTTACATCCGAAGAAACCATTTCTTCCACTAGCATTTTTAAGTCGTATTTTGGTTCCCAACCTAACTTTTTTTTCGATTTTGTAGGATCGCCAATCAACAAATCGACCTCAGTTGGTCTGAAATAAGCCGGGTCAACTTTTACAATTACACTCCCAACTGCAGGAAGTTTGATGTCTTTCGCAACAAAATCTTTTCCCAGAGCAGTTTGGTATCTGTCGGTATCAATAGATTCTAATACACCGACTTCATCAATACCTTCTCCTTGAAATTTCAATACAAGACCAACTTCATAGAAAGCCATTTTTATAAAGTCGCGAACACGAGTTGTTACTCCAGTTGCAATTACGTAATCTTCAGCGGTTTCTTGTTGCAGAATGCGCCACATGGCTTCAACGTAATCTTTGGCGTGACCCCAATCGCGTTGTGCGTCAAGATTACCCATAAATAAATCACTCTGCAATCCTAAAGCGATTTTAGCAACAGCTCTAGTAATTTTTCGAGTTACAAATGTTTCTCCACGCAAAGGGGATTCATGGTTGAACAGGATTCCGTTGCAGGCAAACATATCATAAGCTTCTCTATAATTTACGGTGATCCAATAGGCATAAATTTTGGCAACAGCATATGGTGAACGCGGATAAAAAGGAGTTGTTTCTGATTGTGGTACAGCCTGCACCAAACCGTATAACTCTGAAGTTGAAGCTTGATAAATTTTAGTTTTTTTCTGTAAACCCAACAAGCGAACCGCTTCTAAAAGTCGAAGTGTTCCAATTCCGTCAGCGTTTGCAGTGTATTCTGGCGTATCAAAACTAACTTTTACGTGTGACATTGCTGCCAAATTGTATATTTCATCTGGTTGTACTTCTTGAATAATTCGGGTGATGTTCATCGAATCGGTCATGTCGCCATAATGCAGTTTTAAGCGAATTCCTTTAGCATGTGGATCTTGATACAAATGGTCAATTCTGTCCGTATTGAAAAGCGAAGAACGTCTTTTGATTCCGTGAACCATATAGCCTTTTTCAAGCAATAATTCTGCTAAATAAGCTCCGTCTTGCCCAGTAATTCCGGTTATTAATGCGATTTTCATTAGTTTGATTTTTTATAAATATAATAATTACATTTTGACTTCTTTGAACGAATGTTCGTGTTCTAGAAACCAGTCGTATGTTGATTTAATTCCGTCTTCCAAAGTGATTTTAGCTTTCCACCCTTGATTTGCCATTTTTGAAACATCTAATAATTTTCTAGGTGTTCCGTCTGGTTTTGTACTATCCCAGATGATTTCTCCGGTATGTCCAACTGTTTTCTGAATCAATTCGGCTAATGCTTTTATAGTCAAATCAACACCAGTTCCGATATTGTATAAGTTTTCTTCAAAAGGATTTTCCAAAGCAAAAACAACAGCATCTGCTAAATCATGCACATGAAGAAACTCCCGCATTGGAGATCCAGAACCCCAAAGTGTTACAGGTTGGTTTCCATTCGCTTTAGCTTCGTGAAATTTACGCATCATGGCTGGCAAAACGTGAGAAGTTTGCAAATCGAAATTGTCATTTGGTCCGTATAAATTAGTTGGCATTAAACTCACAAAGTCTTTACCGAACTGCTTTCGGATGGATTCACAGGCTTTAACACCAGATATTTTTGCTATGGCATACCATTCGTTCGTTGGCTCCAAAGAAGAAGTCAAAAGGCACTCTTCATTTAAGGGTTGTGGCGCTAATTTTGGATAAATACAAGAACTTCCAAGGAAGATAAACTTCTCGACATCCTGATTTAAAGACGCATCAATAAGGTTGTTCTGAATTTGCATGTTTTCCATCAAGAACGTAAACGGATAATTATTGTTAGCTAATATTCCGCCAACTCTGGCCGCTGCATCAATTACAACAGTTGGTTTTTCTGTGACAAAAAACTCCTGAACAGCAGCCTGATTTCTCAGGTCGAGTTCTTTACTCGTTTTGCCAATCAGATTCTCGTAACCTTTACTTTTTAGGGCATTCCAAATGGCACTTCCTACCATTCCCTTGTGTCCTGCGATGTACATTTTTGAAGATTTGTTCATCATAATTTTATTTAAAAACAGATAATAATTCGTAAGCGGCCGCTTTCATTCGGTTTTCATACGAATCGTATAATGGTTTGCTGTAATCTCTGTTTGGATATTTTTCTAAGATGGATACCAATTGTGCCACATTATGCGGTTCAAAATAGGTTCCTTTTTCTTCTAACTGTTCGATGTTTACATTCAGATTTGCTGCGATTACTGGAACTTGAAGCGATCTTGCATCTTCTATAACCGTACTCCACCCTTCAAATAAACTTGGTTGCAGAATCGCTTTAGCATATTTCATCAACAAAAATTGATCGCCTCTTGGAATTAATCCTAAGAATTTAATTGATTTTTTTAGATCGTTTTTAGTAATGATATCATGCAATTCCTGCATGTAGGGAGAATCCGGTTGCTCAGGAAAACGACCTGTAATTCCGATGCTGACCTCGATTCCTTTTTTCTTTAATTCGGCTACAGCCTCAAAAACAACTTTATGATTTTTGTGTTTGTGAAACTGATTGCTTATCATATAATAGTGTTCGGGCAAATCGTATTTGGCTCTGATTTCATCAAAAGTCATATCTGTAATTCCATCAATAATAGAAACAAAATGATAAATATGAATGTTTAGATTTTTCGGAACTTTAAAAAATTTGAAAAAGTCATCTTTCACCGCTTGGCTTGAAACGACTAAATCTTTCGAGTTTTTCAGAATCAATTTGATGCGGGCGTTTCTTTCCAAACGTTTTCTTTTGGTGAAAAATTGCGGATAATACATATGTTGTAAATCAGCGTACCACGAAACTAATTTGGCATCTAACTTACTCTTTACCGGATAATCATGCATTGGAAAAATTGCATCTAGCTTATGATTGACAACCAAATCGTGCACAAAAGTATTTTTATTTTTTAAGATGGAATCAACATAACCTTTGTAAATAGAAGCAAAATTATGGGGCACTAATTCTAAGTACGGATAATTGATTTCGTCTACATATTTTTTTAATGCTGGATTATAAAGAATCACCACCAACGGTTTGTCTTTATCCTCAAGGAAATTCAGAATTCGAATGGCATTTAGCAAGTAAATGATTCCACCGGTCCATTTTGGATTAAAATTGAAAAGTAAGCCTAATTTAAATCTGTTTTCCATAATTACCAATTTTCAACCAAATCTTTTATCCCTTGATTCAGGCTCCATTGTGGCTCCCAACCTGTTCTTTGTTTTAGCTTTGAAACGTCTGCCAATAAGTGCATGCGTTCTACTTTTCGTACTCGAGCAGGATCAACTTCAATTATAATTTTTTCATTCAGTATTTTTTCAAATTCCGCTACCACTTCAGTAACTGCATATTCGATGCCTCGTCCGAGATTGAAAGTATCAAATCCAACATTTTCTAATTTTGTCAAAGCCGAAACAGCGTTAGCCATATCGTGTGTGTGGATAAAATCTCTCTTCGGCGTTAAGTTTCCTAAAGAAATCTTACGGCTTCCGTCTTTAATTTGCTTTTCAATTTCTGGAATCAAATGCGGATTAGTTTCATTTGGTCCAAACGCATTGAAAAATCGACAACAAATCGTATCAATTTTGGTTTCTAAATAAAATTTTTGCATCAATTGTTCACCAGCCAATTTGCTTAATCCATAAATATCTAAAGGTCGAACTTCGTCCATTTCCGCAACTGCTTTATCTGAAATTGGATAAACCGCAGCCGTGGAGGCAAATACGATTTTAGTTAGATTTTTTAATTTTTTTGCCGCTTTGAGAACGTTCATTGTACCGCGAATATTGATATCTGAAGATTCAAATGGATGTTCGTTGCAATACGGAATAAAATGTACTGCCGCCAAATGGATTATGATTTCGGGATTTATGGTCTGAATTGCATTAGAAACTGTAGCTGCTTCTCGGATATCTCCCAAGAAAAAATGGTCGCCTGCAATATTTATAAAATCTCTGTTTCCAAAGCTTAAATTATCAAAGACAAAAACATCATGGTTTTCACTTTGCAATTTTGGCACAATCGCTGAACCAATAAATCCGGCACCACCAGTTATTAAAATTTTCATAGTTTGTTTTTTAAATATATGCCGTGGGAATCAAAAACTCCTTGTATTGTTCGGCAATAATTTTTAAATCGTTTGTTTGTTTAATTTTTGAAGCATGGCTTCCAATTTGGTTCAATACAGTTGGATTATCAATCAAAAACTGTAATTTTTCTGCAAATAAATCTACATTTCCAACAGGAATCAAATATCCGTTTTCTTCTTCTTTTATAATATCTGATGGGCCAGCGACACAATTGAAACTGACTGGTGCCAATCCGTTTGCCATGCCTTCTATCAGTGCGTTTGGATAGCCTTCAATAATGGAAGTAAAACCAAATATTTTTGCCTGTGAAAGATAAAAATCGACTTCTTTTTGAAAGCCGCAAAATTCGACTTTTTCAGCGATATTCAATTGCTTTGCTTGATTTTTTAAATCTTCTAATAATGGTCCGTCACCAATAAGGGCTAATTTCCAATCAGGTGCATTAATTTTGGCGAAAGCTTCGAGTAAAAAATGTTGTGCTTTTTCATAAGAACAGCGTCCCAAAGTGATAATTTGATTCTTTCTTTCATGTTGAAATTCCTTTATATCTCTCAGGAAATTCGGAATAACAACAATTGGACAACTGTATTTTTTTTGATAAACTTCTTTGGCATAATTGGTCTGTGCGATGATTCCGTTGATTCTGAACTTCAAAACAGTATAGCAAAAATTATAAAACCAATTGAAAATTGTATTTCCGGGGAACCGAACTCTATCTGGACTACTTCTTCCTGAAATAATCACTTTTGTTTTTAATCCGACTGAAGTAATGATTCCCAAAAGCAGGTAACCCAAGCAAAAAACAGTATCAGGTTTTTCATTTTTAATATTTTTCCGCAAATACCATAATAAGATCGGGAACGATAAAACTTTACCATATTTATCACGAAAATTTTCAGGTTCGATTAACTTTACTTTGGGGTGTAACTCGTAAAACTGTTCTCTTTTGAACATCACTAAAACAGTGACCTCAACAGCATTTTGGACCATATAATTCGCTAAAACAACTGCAGTCCTTTCGGTTCCACCTGCCGTTAATTTTGGTAAAACTATAACTAGTTTCTTTTGCGCCATTTTTTTCTTTTTTCATGCAATAAATATCCAAACTGTAGTAAACCTACTGTATTCAAAACGCGCTTGAGGTTGCTTGTTCTAGTGTTATTGGATAAAAAATTAAACGAATTATTCACCTTATGAACTGAAAAATCTGAAAAATGAAAGGGCACAATTTCTTCTAACTTATTTGTGTTAAACTCTGTAAACTGAAGGTTTTTTCGAGTTCGTGTTCCCTGTCCGTCATTACCAATATTAAACGTTTTTGTTGAATAAGGAGTGACTGTATACAAGTCATTTTTTATCATATGATGGACGTACCTGTAATCTAAAACTAAAGATTGTTTTTGGTACAATTTTCTTTGAAAAGCTGTGAATAAATCAATTCCAATTTCATCTAGTTTCTTTACAAAAGCCTTCTCGTTTAAATCATCTTTCAATGTTCCTAAAGCTAAGACTGGAATATTAAGAATGCGGTCTTTCCAAGAAGCAAATCCCCATGGGCACCAACGATTTGTGAAATAAACTTCTGATTTCAAACTTGAATCTACATCAAAAAAAACGGAATGTGAAAATCCTGAAATGGAAATTATTTTGGAGTCATTTTGATAAAACTCCAATCCGTGATTCATAAATTTTAAAAAATCGGGAGCCACAACAATATCGTCTTCTAGAAACACAAAAGTGTCATTTTCTTTAAAAATCAAATCAATGGCAAAATTGTATGAGCCGTTTAAACCTTTATTTTCATGATGAATAATTGGGACGACCTTTTTAAATCCGGTAATGGATTGAATGTAAAATCTAACAGCATCAATTTTTTTCTCATCCTGATGTTTATAAAAAGCGTCAGATGAAATATAAAGTATCGATTCGATTGATTCTTCACACTTTTTTAATGATTCGATACATTTTTTGAGACTGTCTAAACGGTCATAAACCATTACTAAAATCGGAGCGTACTTATTCATTTTATTTAAGAATCAAATCAACCATCCAACCATACGGATTGAATGTTCCTTCATGCCAATTCATTTGTTCATCCCAATACCCGACACAGGCATCATAACCGCCATTGGCAAAGCCGTAACTTATCTCAATTAGTAAGGGTTTATTGTTATCCAAAACAAAATCATAGGCTATACATTGGGCTTTCAATTTTTTATTAATATCAAACGCAGCTTTTACGAAGCGCTCGTCTATAGAGGCTTTATCGTATCGAATAAATCCGCTACCTGAAGCTCTGAAATCATTTTCACGATTCATTCTTTTGATTCCAAATGCTTTTCCGTCAACCACTACAATTCTAATGTCTGAATCATTGTTGGCTATAAACTCTTGAAAATAAAGGTAATCCATTTCGTTGCCCATCACTTTAGCGTATCTTGGCGGATTAAACAATCGCGCAAAACCTTTCAAAACATCAAAAAAATTAGTTTTTCCCAACTGCCATTTTCGAAAGCGCTCCTTAATACTTCCCCAGCCATCATATGCCGGAAATCCGCTTCCAAAAGCTTTGTTCGCAAGCGATTTGGCTTCTTCTTTTGTTTTTGCTAATTGTACGTTTTGAGAACCCGCACCACCTTTTAGCTTAAAAACTTTCGGAAAAGAAGTACTTTCAATCCATTCGTTTGCAGTTTTTTTATCGTAAAAAACCCAAGTTGGAACCAAATCGGTTTCCAGTGCTTCTAACAGATACTTTTGCGCCACTTTATCATCAAAATGCCAAGCTGTATTAAAATCGGGAAACACTTTAGTGCCGCTTTGTTCTAAAGAAAAAAGCAATGATTTTGCCATAACTATATCGATTGGACTTGCCTGATGATAATGCCACATCAAAGCCGAACAGCCTTTTAATTGCTGAATAATAGTAGTATCATAACAATTGACCAATTTGTATGGGATGTTATTTTTGTCGCAATACGCAATCCATCTGAAATGAAATAAATCGGTACTTTTATTGTTGTGAATGGCTATCATTTTAGTCTAAATAGTGTTGTGCCCACAATTCAAATCCAAGCATTAGCCAAATGGCATCCAATTGGTCAGGCGAAGCAGTTGCGATATTAGCAATCCACGAATTGAGTTCTTTGAGTTCAAAAAGGCCTCGTTTCTGAATTCCCGGAGCTATTTTTGAATGCCACTTTTCCTTAAAAAGTTCAGATAAAAAAAATTCTCTAAGCGGAATTCCGAATCCCATTTTATCACGATAAGCAAAAGACGCTCCAAATTTGGTAGCACAAATATCTTTCAGCAACACTTTATTTTCATCTTTGCCATTGTGCTTGGCTATTAACAAATTCCCTGGTATATTTAATGAAGTCGTAACCATATTATTATCCAAAAAAGGCACCCGGTTTTCTATAGAATGCGCCATTGACATTTTATCTTGTCGCATAAGCAAGTCGGGTAAATAGGTAAGCAATTCGTATTTTCTTTGTCTGAGATTGGTATTTCCCTTAAGATTATTCAAGACGTTTACTCGGTCGCCTATCGCATTATCTAGCTTGAAATTAGATTTTAAAGAATGTGCAGTTTTCAAACTACCAAAAGCGGTTTCCATCACCATTCGTTTATTTGAATTAAAAAAATAACCCAAATATTCTAAAGCAAAACTCATATTTCGTTTCAATCCACCCAAAAATTCTCTTTTAAAATACGGAAACTGTACTGCTCTGACAAAGCGGCTATAACCTGCTAAACATTCGTCTGCTCCTTCTCCACTCAATAAAACCGTGACGTGTTTCTTGGCCTCTTGACTCAAAAGATAAATTCCTATTGTATTGGGATGATTTAATGGTTGTTCAAAATGCCAAATTGCTTTATCTAAAACATCAAAGTAATAGTGGGCATTCATCTCGTATTTGTGTGCTTTGAGGTCTAATTGCTCCGCGACTATATCAATATATTTTTCTTCGGAAAAACGTTGGTCTTTAAAAATGATGGAAATAGTTTCTAGATTTCCTTCTTTTAACGATTTGGCTGCATAATAACTTACTAATGAAGAATCGACTCCACCTGAAAGTTGGCAACCCAATTTTACATCGCTAATCATCTGCGTAGCTACACTTTTTTTCAAAGCACTTTCTAGTTGATTAGCGGCATCTTTGTTTTGAATTGGGTTGTTCCCTTCTGAATCCAACTCATAAAAAACATGCGATTTTATCTCGCCATCTTTAATGCTCCAATAGGTTCCGGGGATGCAATTACTTATATTTTTAAATAACGTATCATTAATGACATTTCGAAACAATAAAAACTCGTCCAATTTTTTAAAATCGGGTTCAAATTTAAAACCGGGTAATGGTTTAAAACTTTTCATTTCTGAACCAAAAGCAAGCCTTCCTTCTTCACGTAAAATGTACAAAGGTTTTATTCCAAAACGATCTCTGGCAAGAAATAAAGTATTTAATTCTAAGTCATAAATAGCAATGGCAAACATTCCGTTTAGCATGGTAATCATTTTCTCCATACCGTATTCGGTATACAAATGAAGTACCACTTCCGTATCAGAAGTGCTTTTAAATGTATATCCTTTTTGTTCTAACTCAGGTTTAAAATCAAAGGCATTATAAATTTCACCGTTCAACATTAAAATTACGTTTTCATTTGGGCTAACCATCGGTTGATGACCCATTGGCGAAAGATCTAGAATGCTTAAACGGTTGAAACCAAAGACTAAATCACTTGGATTTTTAAAGTTTGTATCTTCTGAAATTGAACTGTTTTCAAATGATTTGTTAATTGTATTTATTGCAACAATTCCAGAATCATCTGGTCCACGGTGTTTTTGAATGGAAAGCATTTGACGAATAAATTGATTACTCGTTTCTTTACTGTTGTCAGTGTATAAATATCCTGTAAATCCGCACATATTATTTCGTTGGGTTTATGGATTGTAAAAGTATGTCTCTATGCGCTTCACACTGAATCAAATTGGTGTATAGCAACTTTTTCCTTTTGGTAATAATGGATGGTAAAAGTCCGCGTTTGTATAAGCTAGACATAATTTTTCCTTTGTAAGGTTGAATCCAAGTATTCATAACTGCTTTCCAAGTTGCAGCATATTTTTTAAATTCGGCATCCAAAAGTGCATCGTTAGCAATTATAGAATTCAATTGGTCCAAATGTTCAAACATTGCTTTTTTCTCAGTAGCATTAAAAACAGAAAGTCCAACAACATCTGTATTTTGCGAAACAAATTCTATTTCAAAAGTTATGGGTTTCTTTTTTTCAAATGCTAAACGAAGTAACATTCCTTTGTTCCAGGGTTTATTTCGCAAACCTTCCCAATCAAAACAAAAATTCCCTAGACTATAGAAAATAGGTGCTTCATGATAGACTTCATAACCCGAAATAATATGCGTATGATGTGCCACCACTGCATTCGCTCCAGCATCTACAAAAAAACGATACCATTTTTTCATTCTTGGACTGGGCAATTCATAATGTTCGTGTCCACCGTGAGCAATAACAACCACAAAGTCGGCTTTCGTTTTAGCGTCCTGAATTTGATAGAAAACATTCGTTATGTCCATTGGGTTACAACCCGGATTTTCATCGTGTGTCGTAGTCCATTCGTTTTCGGTTACGTTGATAAAAGCGATTTTCGTATTGTCTTTTTCCCAATAAAATGTTTTTGAAGCTTCGTCAAAATTAGCACCACTTCCCAGCCATGAAATTTTATGTTTGGTCAATGCTTCATAAGTTTGTTGCATTCCATTCCAACCGTAATCTTTAAAATGATTGTTGGCTGTGGCAACCAATTCGCAATTCAAATGATTCAAAATCGCTGCCGTTTGTGGGTGTGATTTAATGTGTGGCCCTGTTTTGCTAATGCCTTCTTTGGCGGTGGTAAGTGGACATTCCAAATCAATAACATTCAAATCATTTTCATCAAAAAAGGGTTTTACTTCTTTGAATAAGGGTTCCCAATTATTGGCTTTGAATTCGGTTTCCACTCGAAGCCATGGGCAAAAATCACCTGTAAAACCTATTGTAATCATATATAATTAGCTAATTCGTCGGTAGTAATAAACTTAACATCGGGCCACTTTTTTACAATGGCTTTTAATAATTGATTCAAATCATTTAAGCCTCGTTCCCCATTTTTTGGATTGATGAAACTCACAAAATTAATTCGGTGAGCACAAATCACTGCTGGTTTTGAAAATAAAAATGCGGCTTGAATTTGAGCTAAACAACTATTGACCCAATCCTTTTGCGGTAGCATGCTGGGTTCAAAAAAACAATTTCTTGTATTGAAACGCAATCCGTTTTGTTGTTGACCAAAACTGTGTCGTAGAGATTGGTATTCGTTAAAAATACCTGTTGGTTGTAACTGTGACCTCAAACTCTGAATCCATTCAATACCTTGACTAGCCAAAAAAGGTTCGAGTTTAGTATCCCAATTGTAACAAGGCGCAATAAAGCTTTTAGATCGAAATCCGAAATGACGTTCAAAAATCTGCAAGCCTTCCGCTATGATAGTTTCATGTTGTTTTATATCGTCTGGCGAATCCCAATCAAAGGCTTCCATAAAACTATAATCGTCTTTACCTGAATAGGTTGTTTGCTGATCAAAAGAAAGTAAGGCAGCTTCATTTTTGGTCTGTAATGCTTTCATCCATCTCGTTACATTGAGATGTTCTCTACCGTGAAATTGCGGATGAAATACACCATTATTCATTCCTTGCTTCCATAATTGGAAATTATTTTGATGCTTTGGATACCGTTTAAAAGTTTCTGTAAAGGGTTCCCAAAAATATTCTTGAAAATCATGTGCTTTTATTTTTTCAAAATTGGGATTAGCCATAATACTATTGGCCGTGATTACTGCTGGTTTCCCATTACTTCCTTTGTGGGAATGCAGTACTTCAAAAAGCTTTTCTAAATCATCTTGTGATGCTAGTGAATCATTTTTATAAATACTATTGGCGATTTCAAACCCTTTTTGTTCAAAATAAGTAATTGTTTCTTTGGATGGTGTTCGAATGGCACCCCAATCATCTGACTCTATTATAATGAGATTTTCCTTTACAGATTTTCCTTTTCTGTTGATAGCAGCAGCAGCAGCAAAAGATTTAAGGAGCGGGAAATTAGTAGTAAAAAATGACATTATTTTTGAAGATAAAAGGCAATTAAATTATCGGATTAAATCCATAACTGATATGTTGACATCTGCAAACAATGCAATTATTGGATTAGTGAATGTAATGATGTTAAAAAAATCAAATGACATGCGTATTGAAATTATTACAAAAAGAATCAATATTGGGGAAAGATATTTTATACTTTTTGTAATTATGGGAACCTTGGTGTTTGCTAAAACAATAAAACTAAAAGCTAATGAAAAAAGACAAGCGACATTCAAAAAGCGTCCTCCCGATGGAAGTAAACTTACCACATTCGCAACTCCTAAAAATAACAATGAAAATCCTAATAATCTTCGGGCAGGTAAAGTCAATTCAGCTTTAAAAAAAATAATTGAAATAAAAATAACATTGAAATAGGTAATCAGTTTTTTATAGTAAAGGATATACCAATTTACAGTAACAATAACTTCTTCATACCCTTCAAGGTAATCATCATTAAAATAAGTTTTAATTTTTGGTTGGATAAAAGCGGGCATGTTGGCCTCTAGTGCAGACTTAATAAAGCCGATGTCTAATTCTGCAATAAAAAAGGTCGCTATATAGAAGAAATAAAGAAATCTAAAATTCAAACGAACTAGACTATACATTACTAATAAACCGACTGGTAGGATAAAAGAAAAATGAATTAACAAACTTGACGCTGCAATAAGTAACCCTTTCTTTTTGCCCAAATATAAATAGGAAAAGCCTCCGTAAAAGAAAACATGTGCTGCGGTCCACATACGAACTGCATTCAAAGTCCAAAAACCAACAATTAATGCAAATGAAGCCAATAATAAATATTGATTTCTAGATAATTTACCGTTAGATTGGTCGAGAACCAACCAAATATTATTGGCATAAAAATATCCAAAAATCAATCCGTAAATCAGAAAAAGAAAGTTACCACTATTGGTAATCCAAGAAATAAAATAGGTAACTATTGTAACGTAGATGTCCGTTTGTCCACCCTCATCGCTATACAAGCTGGCTTTAATGTCATCAAAGCTTTTATTGCTATTGTACATTTCTTCTAGTTTGTGAATGTACCTGCTGCTGTCTACACTTTGATTTTTAACCATAGTTAGTCCAAAAAATGCTACAAAAGCAATTATTGTTGGTTTTGCCCACGAGCTTCTATAATTTTTTAGTGCTTGAACAAATCCTAAAAATGGAAAAAGAATAAAGTAAAAAAAGGCGTTTTTCATTAAGGTATTAAGGCTATAAACTGAGTTACTACATTCTCAATCCGGTAATTGTCTTTCTCAGGCAACACCATTTTTTTTTCATAATTTCCTTTAAAAAAATTCAGGAAAATTTCAGGTTGCAAATTTCCAAAGGTAACACTCAATACCGGTTTATCAATGATTAAATAATCGATTAATTTACTCGGAGTTTGAGTTTGCCCAACATTTTCAAAGTTAACTACAAAATGCATTTTTGACAAATTGTAAAGCAATTTTTCTCGCGGCACGATAGGTTGCAATTTAATTCTACCGCTGCTGGCATCAATAAATGGTGCTACAAACTGTGGAGTTGTGGTGTATATGTGGAACTCAAATTGAAAACTATCCTCTAAACTATTCAGGTAATTTAAAAACTCTGAGGGATCTCGTCTTCCGGGTATAAACATTCCGGCGTAGCCAAAAATAATTTTGTCTTGATTCAAAATACCCTGATGTAAAGCAACATCTTCGAAACGGAAACCTTGTGGAATGACTTTAATTTTGTGATGGAATTCAGGATAATAACCCGGAATTGAATTTTGAGTTGGTACGGTAATAAAGTTCGCTTTTCTGCTAAACCATTTTTCAACCCAACCAAAATAAAAAGGCGGTTTGAAGGTGTCATTTTCTTGACCCATATAAGGATCTCCACAGTCGGCTATCCAGGTTTTTGCAATCGGATTTTTTCTAGACCACACCAGAGCCACGCCCCAATGAATGGGATAGGGCACAGCAACAGAAATCAAGGCATCATACCCTTTTTCATTTTTAAGTGCTTTTTTTATCAACCAAACCAGTTGAATGGCCGGATATTCAAAGAGCAACATCGAAAATCTAGCAAGTATTCTTCTAATCAAAAGTGGAATCCCGCTGCCTTTAACTATTGGTCTTGGCCAAGTTAGTTTGCCCAAATCGATAGCCTTAAAATTGTGTTGCACAGCAAATGCTTCTAATCCTTCGCGAAAATGAGTACAAACGGTAACTTCGTGACCTTGCCTTGCAAGCTCTTTGGCTAATTCAGAAGCTCTAAAAGAACGCGGCGATATTTCAGGGTAGAAACCGTTACTGACTACTAGTATTTTTTTGGAATTCATTTATATTATAACTTTATGCCATTAAGATAATCAGCTAATTCATTCGAAAATATCTTTGCTCCTTTATTGTTCAAATGCGTTCTATCATAATAATAATCTTTGCTTTTGTATATAGGATTTTGATGATTGAATTCAAAAAAGTCACTGTTATTTTCAGATAATTGCAGAACGCGTTCTTTAAATTTAGGATCCATGGTGTCAAAAAATGGGGGTAACACTAAAATCAATTTGATATTTTTTTCTTTACAAATAGCCCTAATTTTTTTAAAACATTCGAGCTTTACTTTTAGCTCATTCTTTTTATTATACTTATAAAGAGTAGCAGATGGTGACCAGTCTTCATCGTGCCTTTGAAAGCTAATGGGCATCGAGCCATCGGGAAAAATGGTATCTAAAGCAGAGAATTTTTTTTGTCTAATGTCAATATTAGATTTGTTCATTCGATGCAAAGCAAAAAGATACGACATCAATTTATTTTTCTCACCTCTTGCTACTAATTCGTCGTTAATATAATTATATTTAACCAAGGGATACATTCGATCCAACCTAAAATTTAATATAGAATCTGGTAAAAATGCCATTGGATAATCCAGAGATAGTATCACCGCTTTTGGCGTTTTATTATACTTTACTAGCGATCTGATGATAAATTCATGAAACTCGATATCCGAACCTGGATAAGATAAATTATAGGCAGAATGTCCCGTTTTTTTTTCAATTTCAGAAGCGATGATATTCCGAGCTCCTCTTGAAGAACCCAAAACTATAATCTCTTTATTCAGTTTTCCGTTTAGCACTGATTCTAGTCTTTTATCTATTTCTTTAGTTGGAGAAATGGCCAGAAATACAATAAATATTTTATCAAAAAAGAAAAATAACACCCCAAACAGCAATAAGTTCTTAATAAACTTCTTCATATTAAAATTGGAAATATATAAATTGTTGTTCCTTACTTGAAAATAAAAATATTGCAGTTATCAATAGCATATAAAATCCTCGTCTGATTAGTTTTGGCCAATTGAGACCAAATCTATTTAAGGCAAATTCTTCCTCGCGTCCAAACCATTCTACAACCATAAAAAATACGACAAAAAAGAATACTATAAAAGGTTTCACTGTGGGTACTGTAAAAAGTGATTCCGAGCAGATTATTTTAATGTACAAAAATGCTTTTTCAATACTGACAGCCCTAAAAAATATCCAAGCAAATACTGTTAAGGAAAAAGTAAGTATAATGGCAAAAAAATCTTTTAAACTTGGTAAATATTTACCTTGGGCAACAATACCTAAGTTGTTTCTATGGGTATTAAGAACTATTGAAGGCATAATAAACAATGCATTCAAAAAACCCCAAGCGATAAAAGTCCAATTGGCGCCATGCCAAAAACCACTGACTAAAAAAATGACAAACGTGTTTCTAACTTTCATCCAAGTACCTCCTTTGCTACCACCAAGTGGAATATAAAGATAATCTCTAAACCAAGTAGACAACGATATGTGCCAACGTCGCCAAAACTCTGCTATATCTCGTGAAAAATATGGAAATGCAAAATTTTTCAGTAATTCAATTCCAAAAAGTCTGGCGGTTCCTAAGGCAATATCTGAATATCCTGAAAAATCACCATAGATTTGAAAAGTAAAAAACAATGCACCCATAACCAAATTACTACCTGATTGATGTCCGGTGTCATTAAATATTTGATTGGCATAAATAGCACATTGATCCGCGATTACAATTTTTTTGAATAATCCCCATAAAATCTGTCGTAAACCATCAACCGCTTTATCGTAATCAAAAGTTCTTTTGACTTTTATTTGAGGCAACAAATGCGTCGCTCGTTCAATTGGACCAGCAACCAAAAGCGGAAAGAAACTCACAAAAACAGCATATTGTACAAAGTTTTTTTCAGCAGGAATCCTATTCTTATAGATGTCAATTACGTAGGATAATCCGTGGAAAGTATAAAATGAAATTCCAACTGGCAGAATCACTTTTAAGGTCCATGGGTTTACTTGTAGACCAAAATTAGCTATCAAATTAGCCATCGATTCCGCAAAGAAATTATAATATTTAAAAACTCCTAAAAAACCTAGATTGATGGTAATACTCAGCCAAAACCAGAATTTTTTAATGCTTTCATTTTTTGATTCTGCCATTTTTATACCCGTATAATAATCTAATACGGTTGAAAAAATTAGCAAAAACATGAACCTCCAATCCCAACAGGCGTAAAAGAAATAACTTGAAACTAACAGTAAGATATTCTGAAGTTTCAAATTTTTATGGGTAACAAACCAATAGCATATAAAAACTATCGGAAGAAAAAAAGCAAAATTTATTGAGTTAAAAAGCATAAAAGGCTTGTCGTTAATTTACTTCAAGAAAATTAAATTAATTGGAATTGTATTTCATTTTAAAAAGACGACGGTAATACACAAACATAAAATACAATATTGATTTATTGTATGCCTTCCCGTAGATTAGATAAGTTCCGTTGCATCCTGTTAAATCCAATTTTTTTAAACCTATTTTTTTTAAGGCTTTCACAATATTTAGAAATTCCTTAAAATTATTTGATTTTAAACACGAAGTCAAGGGTAGGAATACAAACTTTGCCAAAACGTGGTTTATTAATCCTCTTTGTCTGCTTTCTTTCGGAATCGTTTTAGAAAAATGCATTAAGTCAGTTACTGCCAATAAAAACCCGTCAATTGCTTTTTGGGAAAACAGTAATTTAGAATTAGTAGCCGAACCTTGCCTAATCGTTCTTTGATAGAATTTATCCGAAGAAAAACCCACCCGTTTTGCTACCGTAAAAACTTTTCCTAAAAACAATCCGTCTTCTAAAAAAGGAACGTTTTTTGGATAATTTATTTTGTGCAAATTTAACATTTCGAGTTTGTAAAGCACTGCCCAGCTTCTGTCCGGATCTTTCATTTGAAGACTTCGCGGTGCAAAATAGCCGTCAACACCATCAAAAATTGTTTCGTTTTTGGATTCATAATCGGTTTCCCAAACCGAAATTCCTTGGGTGTCAAAAATCTCATAAGCCAAATACAACACATCTAAGTTTCTGGATTTAGCATTCTCATAAACAGATTTCAAAACTTTAGGAACCACATAATCATCCGGATCAATTGGCAGTATGTATTCGCCTTGTGCTCGTGCAATGGCATTATTTCGAGCCATAGAAACTCCCTGGTTTTGCTGATTAATCAGTATTATATTTGAAAACTCCTGCTGTAATGCTGTCACAATTTCTTGGCAACGATCAGGAGAACCGTCATTAGTTACAATAATTTCATATTCCGCTCTTGGCATGTCTTGGTTTGCTAAACTACGGATGCATTTTTCAATGTAACCGTCAACTTTATAGGCCGGAATAATGATGCTTAGTTTTTTGGTCATTTAGAAACTAACTCAAATTTTGATTAATGAGGGTTATGATTTGCTCTAATTCAGTTTCAGAAAGTCCAACATAAAGAGGCAAACACAATATTCTTGAAGCGATGTCTTCTGATATTGGCATCGAACCACCATGGGCATATTCAATCGTATTTAATGAGGGATAAAAATAGCGTCTTGGAAAAATAGAAGCGCTATTTAATGCTTTTAGAACGAGTAATAATTGTGCTTCTGATTGTAATATAACAGGATAGTAACTATAATTCCATTTCGTGTTTTCTCTTATCTTGATAGTTTTTAGCTTTGTAAAGTTTAAATTTGATAGATAAAAATCAACAGTAGCTTTTCTGTCACTTATAATTTCATCCATATAAGGCAAAACCGCTAATCCCATTGCAGCTTGTAATTCGGAAATTTTACCGTTGATTCCCAATCCATGAAAATCTAATGGACCATTGTGTCCAAAATTATGACTGTAAAACATTTTATGATTCAGTTCGGCATCATTGCAAAAAAGCGCTCCGCCTTCACCGGTATGAAAAAGTTTAGTAGCATGAAAACTACACGTGCTCACATCGCCATACTCAAATATTGATTTCTCATTATATGTCACTCCGAAACAATGTGCGGCATCATAAATTACTTTAAGATTGTGTTTTTTGGCAATCGCTCCAATCGCTTCTACATGACATGGATTTCCGAAAACGTGTGTAGCTAAAATTGCAGTGGTTTTTGACGTAATCGCTGCTTCAATTTTAGTTTCATCAATTGTTAAATATTCGGGATGAATGTCGACAAAAACAGGTTTACAATGTTCCCAAACGATGGATGAAGTTGTGGCTACATAGCTAAAAGGTGTAGTGATAATTTCACCTTCGTCTCCTAAAATTTTAAGCGCAATCTGAATCGGAATCGTTCCGTTGGTCATGATGATGACATTAGAAACTGCTAAGTATTCTTTAACTTTCTCTTCTAATTCTAATAACAATTCACCTCTGTTGGTAAGCCATTGATTTTTCCAAACTCGCTCCAATTGCTTTTGGTAAGCTTCAATTGGCGGAAAAAAGGTTTTAGTAACGTTTATCATTTTTTGTTTCTTTTTATTATGCAGTCAACTCTAAAGCAATTGCTTCTAAAGCGTTATTTCCGAGGGTTTTATAGAACTCCATTTTCATTTCTTTTAAGTAGTTTTCGGTAACTGAATTTTCTAATTTCTCTATTCCAGATTCAAACGAATCGTAGTCAAAAACATGCTCAAATCCTTTAGTTGTGTCAAAGATTTCATGCGACTGTAACGGCAAATCATTTGCTTTTATAAACAATGGATAACAACCAAACACAATAGATTCTAAAGAAACCGTTGATGAAATACTAACACAATATTTAGCAGGTTCTAGTGATTGCTGTAATGAAAACTTTTGATAATCATGCCAAATTAAATTTTTCAAATTCGTATTAGCATCTTTAAAAGATTGCGGTATTTTAAAATCGGGATGGCTTCGAACAATGACTGTGAAATCGGTGTGCCGTTTGGCAAAATCAACAGCAAACGTTATAAAACTATAAATATTACTTTCTAGTATGTGTTCGCCCATTACTTTCTGAACGGCAAAAAGCACCACTTTTTCTTTAGTTAAAACTACCTTATCTTCTAATTTTGGATGACCAATCGCTTTTATTTCCAGTGCATTATACCTTTTAAATTGATTGGAGTAAAATGCTCCCCAAGTTATAAATTTATCAAATGGCATCGTTCTCCAGCCAGATTGCGTAACTGTTTTAGCAAAAAATCCCCATTGGATACAGTAATTTGGAATATTTTTAGATTTGCAAACTTCGGATACAATATGTTCTGCTACGACACATCCTTCGACCAAAATTACTTTTTTGGCATTACGCAAAGCTGTGTATCCCAAAACTCTATCCACTAAATGTGCATACCGTCTAAATTGAAAATAGTTTTTCGTCCAGAACTGTGGAAAAGCAACTTTGGGTGTGTTTGAAATGGAGCGTATCGTATCATTAACATCCTTAGTATCCCAAAGCAACAAACCCGTTTTTATATTGTTTTCAGAAAGATTAGCTCTGATTCCATCCGTGTAATTGATGAATTTTTTATTGGTAATGAAAAAATAATATTCTGGTGCTGTGCAAGATGCTACCTTAGTACTTGCATATTTTAAGTATCGAACAACATCTAAAAAAATAAAAATCAAGTGCTGAACAACTGAACTCTTAATTTCAAAATTGGCAACATAAAACGCAATCATTTTATTCCAATCTTCTGTTTTTGTAGTGGCTTCAATTTCTTTAAAAAAAAGAGTACTGTTTATAAATTCATTCAAATAAAACTTTACTGCAATTTCGGTCAAGGCTACATTTTTATAGCTGTATCCTTTGTATTTATTGGATATCTTTAAAGAAACCTCCGAATAAAATTGCTCTATTTTTGAAGAAAGATTATTTGTTTGTTGCACTATAAACTAAAACTAAAAGTACTTAACGTTTCGATTTTTGAATTTCCAAATCCTAGAAAATCAATATTATTTATAGTCGCTGCTTCAAAATCATTGTGAGAATCGCCAATTAAAAAACAGTCCTTTACAGTATAATTTTGTTCACTTAAAATATCTTTTACCAATTGATTTTTGGGCGTTGGCGAACCGTGAATGCTCACAAAATAATTGGATAGTTCCAATGACTTGCATATAATTCGCAACTCGGTTTGGTCTGAACCCGAAACGATGTGCATCTTGTATTTGTGATGGTTAGCCTTTACAAAATCAACTGTTTGGGCGATTAACAGTTTTTCATCTTGCAATAAACCTAACATTATTTTAGAGAAGCTATCTGTATAAAACTTCAATTTATCATCGGTTAATTCTTCTTTTCTAACGGTTTCAAAAAAATATCTGAATTTTACATATCTTGATAATCCACCATTATTTCTGTGGAAATCCATGAGCAAATCAACTTCTTCTCTCGGAAATTCTTGCAATACTTTTTCGAAACCCAAATCTCTAATCGAATTAGATTCCATCAAAACGCCATCAAAATCCCAAAAAATAACTTTTTTTACTTCGCTCATATAGTTTTTTTTGCCCAATCAATCATCAATTGCATGCCTTCTTTAAAATCTGTTTTAGGCTGCCAATGCAATTCGTTTTTCGCCAACCAATTCGAACCAAAAATTCCGAACTGATCGCCTGGAGTTCCTTCATAAACCTCAACTTCAATATCAGAATCCATTTGAATTTTGATGTTCTCTAACAATTCGTGAACATACGAAGGTTTGTTGGTACAGACATTAAAAATTCCAAAAGCATTTGTTTTAGCATATTCAAAGGCCTTTAAAAAAGCATTGACCACATCGTCTATATAAACAAAATCTCTGAAACGATCAACGCTGCCTTTTACCACTATTTTATTATGATTCAAAGCTTGGGCTAAATAAATGCTCAGCATTCCTTGCTTCATGTTCTTCATGTTTTGGCCTGGACCGTAAACGTTGAACAAACGCAAGGCGATGGCATTGATTCCGAAACTGGAATAAATTCTTAAATAATGTTCACTTGCTAACTTTCCGCAAGCATAAAATGAAGTGGGAACTGGAACCGTATCTTCATTTACCGGAAGCCTTTCCTGATTGCCGTAAACCGACATTGTACTGGCATAAATAAAACGTTTGATCCCTTTTTCGTTAGCGTATTTTAATAACAACAATGTGGATTCGGTGTTAGATTGCAAATCGTAGGAAGGATTTTCAAAACTGATTTCACCTGAACTTTGTCCGGCAATGTGAAAAATAGCGTCTATTTGATAATCATTTAGTTTATCTATGGTTTCTTGTTCACCAAGGTTTCCTTCAATGAATATTGTTTCTTTCGGAATGGCTGATTTTTCCCCTGTCGATAAATTATCAATAGTTATGGTTTTAAAACCTTGTGCGTTTAATTTGGTTGCCACTGCTGCACCAATAAAACCAGCTGCTCCAGTAACTAAAATATAATTATCGCTCATTTTTTATTTGATTTAATCGATTTACAACTTTTACGATATCTTGTGGTGTATCCACTGCAATAGATTCGTTTGACATTGCGATCATTCGAACCTGATGGTTTAACTCCAAAAATCTTAAAATTTCTATATCTTCTTGCTCTTCTAAGGGTGTTTTTGTAGTAACGCTGGTAAAAACCTCTAACGCTTTTTTGGGAAAGGCGTAAATGCAAACCTGACGCCAAGCCTTAACAAAAACATCTTTTTTGTTGCCCGGAATTCCAGTTCTAGACATATAAAGCAATGCGCCATTAGGCTTGAAAACTACTTTTGGAATACTCAAACTTCTATAATCTTCTTCGGTATCTATTGAAGTATATCCGTTTATAATTTCGTTTGGATAATCTTCTAGCGCTTGAATGGTTTTGTAAATATCATCCGGATTAATCAAGGGTTCATCGCCTTGAACGTTGATGTAATAATCTGCCTCTATTTTTTGTGCTACTTCTGCAACTCTATCGGTTCCTGTCAAACATTGGTCCGAAGTCATGATTACATTCATTCCTAATGCTGTGCAATGATTTGCGATTTTTTCAGCATCAGTCGCAATAAAAATTTTATCATTTGGAACCGCCAAAAGACATTGTTCATAGGTTCTTTGTAACAATGATTTACCTTCAATTTGAACCAAAGGTTTTTCTGGTAATCGAGTTGAAGCCAATCGGGCTGGAATCACAATAATGTACTTCATAATATTAAACTAAAGCAAATATTGATTCTTGAGCCAAATTGCCATAAGTTGTTGGCGTTAAGCTTACACACGCTAATCCTTTACTCATAGCTTTGTCAAATAGAAACTGGTTTTCTAAGAAAAGCTCTTGTTCTTTTTGAGAAATGGCACTTCCGCTATAGCCATCATAACCAATAAAATAAGCTTTTTTAGCGCCTAAATTAATGGCCGTTTGTAAGGCTAAAGCCGTATGCGAATCTTGAAACTTATTTGAAAAGTTAACTTCTTCTAACTCAAAAGCGTTTTCTTGAAACGATTGTGGAATATAGGTTCCCATTTTTCTTGGAAACGGAGGAAGAATACATTTTCCGCCTTCAAACTTTCCTTGAAAAACATCTTCCAATCGGTGTCCTTCATTACCCACCAAACAATAAAAGTGTTCCAGAAGCTTCGCATCTATTGAAGAAGCATTTTTTGAACTGGCATAAATAATAGTACAGTTTTTATTTTTAGCAATAAAAGTATTAATCGCCTCAGCTTGTTTGACAACACTTGGTCCACCACCAATAATAATCACATTTTCAGTAGTTGCTTTGGTGAAATCAAATTTTGGCAATTGATAATTATCTTCAATTCCTTTTGATTGATTGTTTAAAGCTCTAATGATACTATTAAAGGAGTAATAGCGTTTTCCAACCCATTCCATGACATCTTTTTGAGGTAACGAATTCGCTCCAGAAACCATGTACGGTAAATTAGTTCCCCATTGGTGTTCTTCTTGAAGTTTTGAAAACGTATCTACGACTTTTGATAACGGATTAAAATCGAAATCCAATTTACCTTTAGCGTTTAAAGCGGTTAACAGTAATTCTGTTTTTAAATTTCCTGCGCCACGACCCATTCCGGTTATCGTTACGTCAACCATATCAGCACCGCACTCAATTGCTGTGAGTGTATTTATCAATCCAAGTTCCATGTTGTTGTGACCGTGAAACCCTATTTTTACATTGGTTTTAGAACGCACCAAATCGAAAGTTGCTTTCACATCTTCTGGATAAACACCACCAAAAGAATCAACCATATAAAAATAATCAGTCACGTCATTGACTAATGGAATTTCGTTTAAAAATTCTTTTTGAGTTGACCAAGTTGACATGTACATCACATTAAATCCAACCTCAAAACCCATTTTTTTAATGCCTTCTGCTAAACCAATTGCTCGTTTTAATTGTTGGGGATCAATAGCAATTCTTACCATATCAATTAATCCGACACAAGGTCGAAGTAAATTTTCTAAGTGTTCTACTCGAACATCTTTTTCGTTTAGAATGATCACTAATTTTTTGTTAGAAATGGCTTTTGCATGTTGTAAAACGTAATCTGGACAATAAAAATATTCTCCCAAATAGCCTTTTAAAGGATTAGAGCGGTATCCGATTTCTAAATATTCTACCGGAAGATTATTAAATGACTCAAAATAGGTATTGGCAATTTCTTTTTCAAAATCCCAATTGGTATAATAACCACCATCACGGAGTGTACAGTCTAATATTTTCACGTTTATTTTTTTAAATAGTTGATATAAAAAAATGGATTCATATACACCGTAAGTGATTTATAGAGCCATTGATTTAAAGTTGTTTTTTTTGTTACTCCTATTTTTTTGAATAGGGTTGTTATTTTGAAATTCCAATTTTCAGACGCTTTTTGATATTTTGGCAGATAAGGATGCGCAAATTTTACTCTAACCAAATGACTGTTCAAAACTGAAGGCTTAAACAATAAATCATCGCCAGTATTATTGGTAGCTTTTGAATGTATTCTGTAGCCAACAGTTGCGGTATGAAAATAATATAATTTTTTATTTGCTTGCGTTAATTTTAACCACATCGGATAATCTTCGACTAAGGTGTTGGACTCATCATAGCAATTTACTTCTTCAACACTTTTTTTATTAAAAAAATAGGATGGTGTGTAATTGATTCTGTCCGATGCTACTAAGATTTTAAACTGATCTTCGGCGCTAAAAGAAGGACGCATCAAATTATCAGGATAGTCTTTTGGCATGTTTTTGACAAAATTCTTAGGTTCGAAAGTATCATTGTAAACGTGTACTTGACTGAAAATAATTTTGGCGTCGGTATTAGATGCTACAAATTTCATGTTTTCTTCAATACAATTCGGTAATAAAATATCATCACCGGCGATAAACTTGATCCATTCGGCAGACGAAGCTTTGATACAGCGATTGCAATTTGCCGAAACGCCCGTGTTTTTTGGAACCGTAATTATTTGTATACCTGAAAATCGTGCTTTAACTCTAGGTTGTTCGCACCATTTTTGAACAATTTCAACTGTAGTATCTTTGGAACAATCATCCGAAATAACCAATTCAATGTTTTGATGTGTTTGATTAAAGATGCTTTCTAAAGTTTCTAAAACAAAATCAGCAGCGTTGTAAGTGACAACTGGAATGGAAACTAACATCCTAACTTATTTAACAATTTTGCTTTTTCAATTTTAAATTTAGTCTTGATGTAGTTCAAAATAAATTTCCTTCTCAAGCTCTTAAAATAATGCGAATTTATAGTGCTGCCTACTTTAATAATTTCGTAATCATAATCGATTTTAAGTTTTTTAACTGAAACATCCTGAAAGTGATTTGCTGTGTAAACGAAATTAAAAATTGGAGCTTCACTAAAAGTATGGTGTGTGGCTTGCTCACCACTACCAATATTAATTACATAGTTTTGGGAAGGTCTAATACAAAAAGAATTGGTTTTTAAAACACTATAAATCCATTGGTAATCCCAAGTATCAATTTGATGATGGTATACTTTATAAAATAACGTGGCCCAATAATCCCTCCAAATTTTATTCCCATTTGACAATACGGGTAAGTGCAAACTTCGCTTAATCGTAGCGTCATTTTCTAAACTATCATTCGGATTGTATTTTCCCCAAGTTTCTTTTTTGGATTGCAAACTGCGACGCCAAGTTGCCCAACCCCACATATTAAAATACCGTGTTGCTCCGTAAGGCACTTTTGCATTCTGGTATCCTAAACTGCATCCATTAATAGAAAAAACAGTGGAATCGTTTCGGTATTTTTGCAACATGGCTTCACAAAATTCAAAAAAAGCCTCATTTGGAATAATATCATCTTCTAGAATAATGCCTTCTTCCTCGTTTTCAAAAAACCAATCTAATGCAGTTTCTACAGCAATGCGACATCCTAAATTTTGTGGCTGATATAGCTTAAACACTTCACATTCCCAGTCAACTTGATCAATGATATTTTTGACTTGTTCTGAATTGGTACCATCATCTAATCGATTTGCTCTTGGACCATCTGCTGCTACATACAACCTAGTTGGTTTAGCTTTTCGGATGGCCTCAAAAGATTGCTGGGTTTCTTTCGGACGATTAAAAACTATGTATAAAATTGGTACGTTAAACATCGTTACACTTTGCTATTAGGTCAAAATTAGTTTTCATTAATATCCTCTGACTAAGATTGAAATGGCAGATTTTAGTCTAAAAACTATTTTTTGAACCGCACTTTTTTCTTTGGGTTTCATTCCTAAATTAGGATAATAAAACACTTTTAACTTACTAATTTCTTGTATCTTATTTGCTGTCAAAGCATCCTGATAGTAGCTAAAAATAGCGACTAAGTCGGGACGGTTTTCAAAATTAAAACGTGTTAAATAAGCACATATCGACGTTGGATTAGCATACTTATAACTGCTGAAATGAAAAAAGCGAAGCGGGATATTATGGTTTATCTGATAGTTTTCATTTAAACTTGAAGTAAAAACACGTTCGTGCAAATTCCAATTGGCCATATTATACCCCAAATGTTTTAGGATAAAATAGTTGTCATAAAATGTTGGGACATAATTAATCCAAACTTGATCGTAAAACATTCCTTTGCCAATGGCTTCGTAGCCGTACTTCACTACTCTTACATGCCACCAACTGATAAACTCTTTTATGATTTCGTATTTACTAAGTCCAATAAATCCTAAATTAAAAACACCACCGCGTAAAACATGGTAATCTGTTGGTGAAAACGCATCATCAATTGGACTACACATGTGTGGTGTAATCACGATATTTTTTGTATCTAAAGTATCCAACACCTCATCAAATCGGCTGGTTACTAATATATCTGGGTCTATATAAAGTACTTTTTCAGCACTATACTTTTGGAAAATATAATGCAAATACGAAGGTTTAACAGCTGTATTCAGTTCGGTTATATTGTACTTCTGATGCAATGCGTCAAACTCAGTAATTTGAAGTTCCTCAACAGGGATTATTTCAAAGTCAGCAAAGAAACTATAATCTAAATCAGGATGGTATTTATCAACTAATCCTATGATAAACTTCATTTCTGGATGGTACTTTAAAAAAGAATCCCCCAAGGTTTTGGCATGCGCCAAATAATTATTAGAACAAATCGTAAACGCTACATTCATATTACTTTATGTATTTGATAACCTTAGCCGGAATTCCGGCTGCAACAGCATTTGGAGGAATATTTTTAGTAACTACTGCATTAGTAGCAATGATACTATTTTCACCAATGGTAACACCAGGCATAATAGCAACTCCTTCACCAATCCAAACATTATTTTCAATCCGGACAGCACCTTTAGAAATCAAAGGTCTTTTTAACGGTGCAAGCGCAATCATTCCGTCACTGGTATCACCGTGATTATGGTCTGTGATATAAATTCTACTACCAAACAAACAATTATCTCCAATTGTTATGGCATTTATACAACCAATATGAATGTCAGTATTGAAAATTACATTGTTGCCAATGGTAATCTTGGGTTCAAAATATTTTTCTTCATAAGCATCCCATGCTTCTATTCGGAATCTATCTAATGCTGAAAAATTATCTCCAATTTCAATGTGTTTTGGATTGATTATTTTGTAGTCTTTTCCGACACTAAAGTTGCTGCCTACTTTTTTAAATTGAGTCAGTAGTGTTTGCTTTTTGCTTAGCATTTTTTTGTGTCTAAATGCTTCAAGACGAACAAATAGGTATTCTAAAACGTAATTTTTTAATTTTGAAAACATCCTATTAACTATTTAAACAAGCTACAATTTCGTCTATTTGATCAAATGACAATTCATAATACATTGGCAAACGCAACAAGCAATCAGTAAACATATCAGTATTTGGCAACGCTTCCCCATCATATTGCTCAATATAATAAGGACTTGAATGCAATGAAATATAATGAAACACTGCCAAAATATCTTGTTGTTTTAGCTTTTGAATGGCTTTTGTTCTTTCTTGTAGATTTGAAAAAACAATGTAAAACATGTGGCCATTATTGGAAGCATACGCAGGCAAAACTGGAAGTTGTATCTTTAAATCCTCTTGTAAGGGGTTTAATTTTTTAAAATAATATTCCCAAAGTGCTTTTCTTTTGGATTGAATTTTTTCGAGGTTTTCAATCTGTGCCCACAAAAAGGCGGCAATAATTTCTGAAGGCAAGAATGAGGAACCCGTATCAACCCAACCGTATTTATCGACTTCACCCCTAAAAAAACGAGATCTGTTAGTTCCTTTTTCCCAAATTATTTCGGCTCTATCAGAATATTGTGGGTCATTGATGGCCAACATTCCGCCTTCACCAGCAATAATATTCTTAGTTTCATGAAAAGAAAATGCGGCCATGTGACCAATACTTCCTAAAGGTTTTCCGTTGTAATACGAATCGATTGCTTGCGCAGCATCTTCAATTACAATTAAATTATATTTTGTTGCCAATTGCATAATTTTATCTATGTCACAAGCAATACCGGCATAATGCACCGGCACAATGGCTTTGGTTTTAGAGGTAATTAATGCTTCTATTTTGTTTGCATCTATATTGGGATTGTCATCATAGGAATCAGCAAAAACCACTTTTGCGCCTTGTCTAATAAAAGCAATTGCTGTTGAAACAAAGGTGTAACTCGGAATAATTACTTCATCACCTTCTTTAATGTTTGCCAAAATAGCACACATCTCTAAAGCGTCTGTGCAAGAAGTAGTTAACAACACCTTTTTAAAACCAAATTCTTTTTCGAAAAAAGCATGGCATTTTTGGGTAAAAATTCCGTTTCCTGAGATTTTTCCCGATTGCACGGCTTCTTCAATGTACTTAAGTTCACTTCCTATTAAGAAAGGTTTGTTGAATGGAATCATGATTTATTACTGTTATCTCCAGAGATTATTTGAGAATATTTTACTTTAAGACTTATAAATGGCTTTTCGATATAATAATAAGATAATGATGCAATTACTATTGTTAAAAGAAGTACGCCAGGATACAAATAATAATTTTTTAATAGCTCTAAATGAACTAATATTTTTATACAAATTATAATTGCTAGACTGTGATACATATATAATCCTTATGATATTTTACCTAAATAATTTAAGACTTTATTTTCTAGGCTAACTAAACGTTTTTTGTTTAAAGCAAAGTTTATTATTAAAATACCATAGAGTATTGAATAGATTTCTTTATCTAAATGCGCAAATTGATACCCGAAAAACATTAAAAAACACAAAATTATTAATGAAGCTATTTGAAATTCAACTCTAAATAATATCTTAATTAGAGTAGTAGTAAATTTATTTTTTTCATAAGCTACATAAGCAAAAAATGCTCCGATAGCCATTGAGCTTAATGGTGTTAGTTCATATAAACTTAATAGAATTTTGGAATATGGTAAATAAATTAATAAGTATTTTAAAATGATAAAACAAAAAAGAAAACTAAGAATAATAACCAATTTGTTTTTAAAATATTTATTTATAACGGGCCAAATTAGATAAAACTGTT
The DNA here is from genome assembly GCA_038202695.1 of Flavobacteriales bacterium. Lineage (GTDB taxonomy): Bacteria > Bacteroidota > Bacteroidia > Flavobacteriales > Flavobacteriaceae > Flavobacterium. The sequence continues at coordinate 3,425 of JBBRET010000021.1, read as the reverse complement.
CTTCTACACCAATTGACCATGTTTGGCTTGCGAAGGGAATAATACCATAAAGTACTAAAACTAAGTTTGGCATGAAAAAAACATACAAAATTAATTTTTGAACTAAATGATCACTAACTAGATTTATATTTAATCCTGAAATAGATAAAAATTTTATGGTTGGAAATAAAAATAATGCAGAAAAAACTATAATAAAATATAAAGGCCAAATTCTAAGCATTCGCCTGATGTAGAATTTTTTTAAATCTATTGTTGTCATTAATTTTTGTTCAACATATAGTAAGTACGTTATTAAAAAACCACTCAATACAAAAAAAAGATTTACACCCATTCCACCCAATATTTTTATTGTTGGGATACTCCAATAATTTGGCAGTGACATGATACTTTTGAATTGTTCTATATGATGTATAATAACTAAAAAAGCTGCTATGAACCTTAACCCATTTAAATTTTCAAAATAAACACTATTTTTTAACATTAAAATATACCTGATTTTCTTGAATTTTGAAATAGTTCTTTATGATTTGATTTTCCAATAATGCTTAATTATTAATTGACTTTTGATTGAAAATCCCATTTTAGTATAAAATTGGCATGCTGTTGTATTTTGAAATTGAGTTGGAACTCTTAATTCTGGAATATTATTTTTTATCAGGTGACTCTCAACTGCGTTTAGTAATTTACTACCAATTCCTTTTCCTTGAAAATTTGAATTAACCGCAATTAATCCGATAACTGCAAAATCTGTATTTATTTTATAAGTAACAAAACCAACTATTTTAGCATCAAGAATAAATACTAAAACATCATCGGCATATTTTTTATTTAAAGAATTATCAACCCAGGTTTTATAAAGAATTTTAAATTTATGAGAATCAAAATTTGGATCTAATTTGAATCTGCTGTATTTACCACTTTCATACGCTAACTCGTAAATTGATTCTTTATCTAAAGTAGTTTCTTGAAATGACTTTATTTCTTGATTATAAATTAACTTCTTGTCTGCATTAATTAGTTTACTAAAAACAACTTTAATCTCTGAAAAAGTTTCTTTGAAATTTGGAATAGTTAAATCGTGCTCTTGGTTTTGTTTTACATACAATACATCAAATGCCGCTTGTGGTTCAAAAGTACGATCATTAGAACTGAGTTCAAGCTCACCAACTTCAAGTGAGAAAAAATCTGAATCCCAATCTAATTTAACAATTTTGTTCACGAAAACACTTTTTTTTAATTGATTAGGATGCGATTCAAACACTCTTTCGCATATGCAAATGATGAGTAATTCTCTGCTTGCTGCACTGCCTGATCAGAGTAGTTTTGATAATCCGATTTTGATAACATAAAAATTTTCTCGATTCCAATTGCTAAATCTTGACTGTCTTTTAATGTTGCTTTATACCCATTATATTCATTGATTACCATGTTGGAAACGATACCCATATCAAACCCAACCACAGGAGTACCACACGCTAAAGCTTCTGAAACCATCATAGGACCCGAATCTTCAATAGAGGAATTCACAAAAACATCTGCCGCTTGATACAACAAGGACAAAAGTCTGTAATCTTTAATATAATCTATATATTTTTTAGCAAAAGGAATTTCTGAAAATCCTTCTGACCTATCTCGAGAAACAATAAGTACTTCTATTTTAGATTTTTGGGATGCTGTTACCCTTGTTTCAAAGTTGATAAGTGCTTCAACTAAATAATCAAACCCTTTTCTTGGGTCATTTGCATTTTGACATCCCATCAAAATATAAAATTTATTTTCATCTAAACTAAATATTTTCTTGGCAAAACCTCTGTTTTTATTATTTAATATATCAGTGTCTATTAAACTATTAATGTTTACGATGTTTTCTTGATTTTTATAAATTTTCGACTTTTTAGCTTGATCTAAAGTCCAACCTGAACCAGTTAAAATTTTAAAATTTCCTAACTGGGCATTTTTTAACTTAGTTTCAAAATTGATTTTCGCTGTATTTTTTCCAAATTCAGAAAGGATCGCAGGGCAATTGGCACAGCCTTTAATATAACCTTCACAATCCCACGCAAAATGACATCCACCCGTAAAATGATTCATGTCGACTGTAATATTATACACTTCCGCGTTGGTAAGTTGCTGAATTTCTAATAAATCTGTAGAATTTATAAAATTAACAGTCATACCCGTAAAAATAAAATCAGGAGTGAAGCCAATTTGGTTTATTAAGGATGCAGCAGAAATAGTATGTTTGGTTTCGTTTGTACTAAAAAAGTTGTATTTGGGATCAAAACTAATTCTAGATTCTTGTTTGCTTTTGATAAGTTTATCTTTCACTTTTTCAAATAATCGTACTACTAGACTTTTTGTTTTGGGTTCTATTGTTTTGTAGCGTTGTATAAAATCATCCGATCTAGTTTTGTCTTTTACAACCATAACAACTTTAAATCCTTGCTCTTTGAGCAAAAGGCTTAGCTTATAAACGTATTCATAAGCACCATTTATATCACCTGTCGAAAGGATGAGAATTTTTTTGCTTATATTTTCCATTCCACCGGAATTTTGAAAATGCCATTATCAACATCGCCGTATTTAAACTCTTCTTGTTCAATGTTGACAATATTTAAATTCATTTTTTTATCGGGAAAATCGAGTAATTTTATTTTTGGAATGTCTAATGCCAATCCGATGATGTAGTTATTTGCAATCAAATTGTCTTTAGGAATCTTTACAATCCATTTCTTGATGCCTTTGAAATCGAGGTCACGTCTTGTTATAAAAATCAGGTTTTCATATTTATCTAGAATAGAAAAATTTAACCTTGCGCCTTCTTGTTGGCAGTTATTGTTGATAGTGAGATGCACATAAACTTCTTGATTGGTAAAATATTCTGTACAATCTTCTCCTTGGGCATCTTTAAGTTGTACTTCAAGAATTTGAGCTTCTTTGTTTTCGTTAAAATCAAAAATAAGTTTAGACGAATTTTCATTATCTGTATTGTTCAGCAGATAGGAGTTTAGGGTATCTTCGATATTTCCTTTGAACTTTAGCATTCCATTTTGAAGCAAAATTCCTTTACTGCATAACGTTTTCACAGCCGATAAATTATGACTCACAAATAAAACCGTTCTTCCCTCACCTTTAGACACATCGCCCATTTTACCCAAACACTTCTTTTGAAACTCTGCATCGCCAACGGCAAGTACTTCATCTACAATTAAGATTTCAGATTCTAAATGCGCAGCAACCGCAAAAGCCAATCGCACGTACATTCCTGAAGAATACCGTTTTACGGGTGTATCAATATAGCGTTCTACACCAGAAAATTCGACAATTTCATCAAATTTCCGAGTAATTTCTTCCCGGCGCATTCCTAAAATAGCACCATTAAGATAAATATTTTCACGACCTGTCATTTCAGGATTAAATCCGGT